>NZ_CP123386.1:0-300000 GCF_040409955.1 Salipiger sp. H15 | reverse complement strand
GCCGACCGTACCCCAGGACGCGCTGAAATCGCCCGCGCCGTACTGGATGCGGTCGCCCACGTGCCCGACGAAGAGCGCGTAGAGATCGCTCATGTTGTAGTCCTTCAGCACGTAGAAGTTCGGCGTGACGATGAAGGCGGGCCCGTGCCGCCCGGCGGGCATCAGCAGGAAGCCTTCGCCCCTGCGCTCGGCCTCGGGGAAGGGGCGGCCCGAGACGCGGGTGATGCCCAGCTTCTCCCAGTCGGCGATGCGTTTGCCCTGGTCGGGGCCTTCGAGCGTGCAGGAGATCGCGGCGGGCACCGTCACCTCGAACCCCCAGTCGCGGCCCGTCTGCCAGCCGTGTTTCGCGAGGTAGGTGCCGATCGAGGCGATGGTGTCCGCCTCCGAGCGCCAGATGTCGGCATGGCCGTCGCCGGTGCCGTCGGCGGCGTACTTGAGGAAGTTCGACGGCATGAACTGCGGCTGCCCCAGCGCCCCGGCCCAGGAGCTTTTCATCACCCCGGCGGGCGCGTGCCCGGCCTCGGCGATCTGCAGCGCCGCAATCAGCTCGTCGGTGAAATAGCCGGCGCGAGTGGACATGAATCCCTTGGTTCCCAGCACCTCGAAGGCGCTGTGCGGGATCGCCACGCGGCCGTAACCGCTCTCGCGCCCCCAGATGCCGAGGATGATCCGGCCTGGCACGCCGGTCGCCTTCTCGGTCGCGGCGAGCGCCTGCGCGTGCTGGCGCGCCATCTGCCGCCCGGTCGCGGTCGCGCTGTCGATGGAGCCGCGGTTGAAATACTTGGCGGGCTGGCCGAACTCGGCCTGCCGCTGCTCCTTCGGGGTTTCGGGCTTCGTGCCGGGCGGCACGAGGTCGGGCAGATCCCAGTTGAGGTGCACGCCTGCGAAGGCCGCGTCAAACGTCCCGCGCGAGACGCCCTTCGAGGCGGCGCGCGGCCAGACGGTCTGTTCGAGCCAGCCGCGGAACTGCCGCTCCACCGCGCCGCGGTCGAGCGCGGCGGCGGGCGAGGCGAGGGCGGCGAGCGCCAGCAGCGCGGCTGCCACGGCGCGGCGCCATCCCTTGGATTCGCGATGTCTGGTCATGTCCTGCTCCGCTCGGGTTTTGCCCCAGACTAGCGCAGCCCCTGCGGCGGGGTCACGCTCTCTTCGCCCCATTGGGCGATCTTGCGGTCGATGGTCTTGCGCGACACGCCAAGCCGCCGCGCCGCCTCGGCCCGGTTGCCGTCGCAGAGGTCGAGCATGTGCAGGATGTGGCGCTGCACCACGAGGTCGAGATCCTCGATCGCCCGCGCCCCGGTGACCCCGCCCGAGCCGGCGAACTCGCCGGGAAAACCGCCAAGGATCACCGAGCGCTCGATGAGGTTGCGCAGCTCGCGCACGTTTCCGGGCCAGGCGTAGCGGCGCAGCTTCAGCAGCGTCTGCTCGTCGAGCTCGAGCCCCGGCATGCCGAGCGCCTGGCTGAACTGCTTGGTGAAGAGCGCCGCCAGCTCGAGGATGTCGTCCGAGCGGTCCGAAAGCGGCGGCATCTCGACCTTCATCACGTTGATCCGGTGGTAGAGGTCGGCGCGGAACCTGCCCTGCGCGACCTGCGCCTCGAGGTCGGCATTGGTGGCAAAGAGGAAGCGCAGGTTGAGCGGGATCTCCCGCTCGGCGCCGGTCGGGCGGATGCGCTGGTCCTCGAGCACGCGCAGCAGCGCCGCCTGCAGCGGTTCGGGCATCTGCGCCACCTCGTCGAGGAAGACCGTGCCGCCGTCGGCGAGCAGCAGCAGGCCCGGCTTCAGCCTGTCGCCGCCCTCGAGGCTGCCGAACAGCTCCTGCACCATGCGATCGGGGGCGATGGCGGCGCAGTTCACCGGCACGAAGGGCTTGTCCGCCCGGTCCGAAAGCTGGTGCAGGTGGCGCGCGGCCATCTCCTTGCCGGTGCCGCTGGCGCCGGTGAAGAGCACCGGCGTGGGCAGCGGCGCCAGCTTGGCCAAGAGCGCGCGCACCGCCACCATCACCTCGGACTTGCCGAGGAGCTTGCCCTGGAACTGGCCGGTGCGCAGCTCGCGCCGTAGCAGCGTGTTGTCGCGGCGCAGGTACTTGCGGTCGAGCGTGCGCGCCACCGCGCCGAGGATCTGGTTGGCGCGGAACGGCTTCAGCACGAAGTCGCTGACCCCGGCGCGCAGCGCGGTGATCGCGGTCTCCAGATCCGCGTAGGCGGTGATCAGGATGGTGTCGCCGAAGAAGCCCTTGCGCTGCTGTTCGCTCAGCCAGTCGAGCCCGGTCATCTTCGGCATCACGTTGTCGAGGATGACCAGGTCGAAATGCGCCGCGTCGAGCTTCTGCGTCGCCTCGAGCGCCGAGCCCGCCTCCTCGACCCGCTGCACCTGCGGGCCCAGCATCTTGACGAGGAAGTTGCGCATGCCCGGCTCGTCATCGACCACGAGGATCGAGGCTCCGGCCAGCGTGGGCCCGTAATCGTCCCGGGGCGTCATCCGCGCGCGCTCAGTCGTGACGCACGTTCGGGCTGGAATAGACCTCGGCCGAGGACATGCCGATCTCGTGCAGCCCGAAATAGGCGGCGGTGCCGATGACGATGATGGCGAGGAAGCCGGTGAACATGGCTTTCATTTGCGGTCACTCTCCTTTGGTGGCCTGTTTGAGGTAGTCTATCAGATCGGCCCGGTCGCTGACGCCCGCGATCACCTGCATGGGCATCTTCGAGCCGGGAATGTAGTGGTCCGGTCCCTGATCGAAAAGCGCGTCGATCGTGGTTTCGTCCCAGGTGATGTCCGACCCGTCCAGCGTGTCGGAGTAGCTGTAGCCCGGCACCGTGCCGGCGCGGCGGCCGAAGACGCCGTGCAGCGTCGGTCCCGCCTTGCGCGAGGGGCCGGGGTCGAGCGCGTGGCAGATCGAGCACTTGCGCATGAACTGCCGCTCGCCGTTGGGCATGGTGGCGGCGGCGCGCAGGAAGCTGCGCGCGCCGGTGATGCCCGGCTCGAACACGTCGAGCAGCTCCACCGGCCAGGAATAGGCGACGTCGTCGAGCCCGCCCGCGTGGATGACCGTGCCGTCGGGCGAGAAGGCCAGTGCCCAGACCGGCCCCTGCCGGGTGGCGCGGAAGTCGCGGGTGATCTGCCAGTCTTGGGTGTCGACGATCATGATGTAGCCCTCGCCGTCGCCCACGGCGAGCTGGTGCGAGGGGGCGTTGAAGGCCAGCGCGAGGATCGGCCGCCGGTCGAGCGTCAGGTCGGCGATCTGGGCGCCGGTCTTCAGGTCGAGAACCCGCGTGCCGCCGTCCACCGCGCCATAGGCGATCCAGCCCGGGCCGATGGCCAGCCGGTTGATGCCGAACCCGTGCTGCACGATGGCCATGGGGGCCTCGCCGCTGCCGAGCTCGTAGCGCAGCAGCGCCCCGGCCATGGTCGCGGCGTAGAGCCTGCCCGGCCCGTCGAAGGCCACGGCGTTGACCCCCGAGCCGGGGGCGGGAAGCGCGGTGCCTTCGCCGCCCTCCAGCGGCCAGATCATGATCGAGCCGTCCCAGCTGCCGCTGGCCACCGTCCTGCCGTCAGGCGAGACCGCCAGTGCCGCGACCTTGCCCTGGTGCTTGCCGAGAACGCGCGGCGCCGCGCCCCAGACCCGCACGGCGAAATCGTCGCCGCCCGAGACCAGCGTGCCGTCCGGGCCCCAGGTGAGGGCGGTCACCGCCGCCGCGTGGCCTTCCAGCCAGCGCGGCATGCCGTTCTCCCAGAGGCCGACCGAATTGTCGAAGCTGCCGGTCGCCACCTGCCCCGAGGGCGAGACGGCGATGCCCATGATCGGGCCGCCGTGCCCCTTCAGCGTGGCGAAATCCTGCGCCGCCAGCGGGGCGGCGCAGAGCATCAGGCTCAGCATGAAGGCCAGGCGGCCCACCCCCGTCACTCCGCCGGGGTGGCCGACTTCCTGGCCTCCTCGGCTTCCTGCGCCTTCACCTTCTCGTACCAGATCGAGTGGTGCTGGTGCGCCCAGTTCTCGTCGACCTGGCCGGTGCCCATGGCGTCATAGGCGCCTTCCATGCCGAGCGAGCCGATGTAGATGTGGCCGATGATGATCGCCATCAGCAGGAAGGCGACGATGGCGTGCCAGAGCTGCGCGAACTGCATCTCTTCCTGCGGGGCCAGCTGCACCGGGAAGGCGTCCATGCCGAACCAGCCCGGCACGCCCCAGCCGTTGAGCACCGAGAAGGTGTGCGAGAAGAGCGGCATGTCGAACGGGAAGAGCAGCGACAGGCCCGAGACCGAGATCGAGCCTCCGAGCAGGATCACCGACCAGAAGATGATCTTCTGGCCCGCGTTGAACTTCTTGGCGGGCGGGTGCTTGTTGCCGATGATGCCGCCGGCCTGGGCGAACCAGGTGATGTCGGTGCGGTCGGGGATGTTGTGCCAGACCCACATCACGAAGACCATGACCAGCGCGAGCATGAAGGCCCAGCTGACGTTGTTGTGGATGAACTTCGAGTAGTGCAGCAGCGTCGAGTTGACGTCATGCCCCAGCAGCGGGATCAGGTACTTGCGCCCGAAGAGGGTGAAGAGCCCGGTGAAGCCGAGCAGCAGGAACGAGCCGGCGAGGGTCCAGTGCGCGAAACGCTCGATCCACTGGAAGCGCTGCACGGTGTGGCCGGTCCGGCCGCCGTCGATCTTGATCCGGCCGCGCAGCAGGAAGAACACGGCCAGCACGGCGATCGTGCCGAGCAGCAGCCAGCCGCCGTAGGTGGCGAGCGGGCCGCGGCGGAAGCCCAGCCACCACATGCCGCCGTCCTGGATCAGCACCTTGCCGTTGGGGTTGATGGTCGAGGCGCGCACGTCGGCCTCGTTGTAGCGCAGGGCGCGCCACAGGTCGGGATCCGAGGCGCCGCCGCGGGTGCCCAGTTCGGGCGCCTCCGGGGCCGCGCCGCCGATGTTCTCGCGCCGGAAGCTGTCATCGACCTTGATGCCTGCCTGCCTGCGCATGATGTCCTCGAGCGTCTGCGCACCGCCGGTGGCGGAGCGGTCGGGCTCGGGTGGAAGAAGGGTGCCCTGTGCCGCGACGCCCAGAGGGGCGGCGGTCATCAGGACCAGTGCGAATAGTGCCAGCAGGTGGCGCAGCATGGTCGTCTCCATGAAGTAGGGTCACGCGAGAACCGCGCGGAACGGCGGACTTTGCCGCCCCGCGCGGGACTTTGTTGCGTGGCGGGCGGGCCTGCGGGCCCGCCGTCCTTGGGTGTGCGTGCGGCTCAGTTGGCCTTTTCGTCGTAGGCGGTGCCCCAGCCCCAGGCGCCCGAGCCGAAGCCGCGGGCCACCACGCGCTCGCGGTAGATCGCCGACACCTGGTCGCCGTCACCTGCCAGCAGGGCCTTGGTCGAGCACATCTCGGCGCAGATGGGCAGCTTGCCCTCGGCGATCCGGTTGCGCCCGTATTTCTGGAACTCGGCCGCGGAGTTGTTCTCTTCCGGGCCGCCGTTGCAGAAGGTGCACTTGTCCATCTTGCCGCGGCTGCCGAAGTTGCCCGCCTGCGGGTACTGCGGCGCGCCGAAGGGGCACGCGTAGAAGCAGTAGCCGCAGCCGATGCACAGGTCCTTGGAGTGCAGCACCACACCTTCTTCGGTCTGGTAGAAGCAGTCCACCGGGCACACGGCCATGCAGGGCGCGTCCGAGCAGTGCATGCAGGCGACCGAGATCGAGCGTTCGCCCGGCTGGCCGTCCTGGATGGTCACCACCCGCCTGCGGTTGATGCCCCACGGCACCTCGTGCTCGTTCTTGCACGCGGTGACGCAGGCGTTGCACTCGATGCAGCGCTCGGCATCGCAGAGGAATTTAGCTCGTGCCATGTCTCGCTCTCCTTACGCCGGCATGATCTTGCAGAGTGTGGCCTTGGTCTCCTGCATCTGCGTGACGGAGTCGTAGCCATAGGTCTGCGCGGTGTTGGTGGATTCGCCGAGCACGATCGGGTCCGCCCCGTCGGGATATTTCGAGCGCAGGTCCTGCCCCTCGAAATAGCCGCCGAAGTGGAAGGGCATGAAGGCGACGCCCTCGCCCACCCGCGGCGTGACCATGGCCATGACCTTGATCCTGCCGCCCTCGGGGCCCTCGACCCAGACATCCGCCCCGTCACGCACGCCGAGGTTGTTGGCGTCGCGCGGGTTGATCTCGATGAACATGTTCTGCTGAAGCTCGGCGAGCCACGGGTTGGACCGCGTCTCGTCGCCGCCACCCTCGTATTCGACCAGTCGGCCGGAGGTGAGGATGATCGGGTAGTCCTTCGAGAAGTCGTTCTTCTGGATCGACGCGTAGAGGGTCGGCACCCGCCAGAAGGACTTGTCCTCGTAGGTCGGGTAGTCGGCCACCAGGTCGCGCCGGCTGGTGTAGAGCGGCTCGCGGTGCAGCGGGATCGGATCCGGGAAGGTCCAGACCACGCAGCGGGCCTTGGCGTTGCCGTAGGGGGCGCAGCCATGCAGGATCGCCACGCGCTGGATGCCGCCCGAAAGGTCGGTCTTCCAGTTCACGCCGCCGATCTGTTCGGCGAAGTCCGAAGGGTAGGGCCCGGTCTGCGACTGCTCGCCGACCTCGGTGTCGGTGCTCGGCCGCTCCTTGATGTAGCCGGCCACCCATTCGATCATGCCCCGCTCGTAGGCCGTCAGATCCTTGTCCCAGCCCATGTCGATCAGCATCTGCATGGTGAACTCGGGATAGCCGTCCTCGATCTCGGAGCCGACGGTGTACGAGCCCTCGGCCAGCAGGTTCTGCCCCTCGTATTCCACGCCGTAGCGGGCGCGGAACGGCAGGCCGCCGTCCTTCACGTGCAGCGACAGGTCGTAGAGGTTGGCCGAGCCCGGGTGGTTCATCTCGGGCGTGCCCCAGCAGGGCCACGGCATGCCGTAGAAGTCGCCATCCGCCGGGCCACCGACGGCGCGCAGCGTTGTGCGGTCGAAGGTGTGCTGGTTGGCCATGTGCATCTTGAGCCGTTCCGGCGACTGGCCGGTGTAGCCCACGGTCCACATGCCCTTGTTGAACTCGCGGGTCAGGTCCTCGATCAGCGGCTCCTCGCCATTCACCTCGATGTTGCGGAACATGCGATCCGCAAAGCCGAACTTGGTGGCGAACTTGTGCATGATGATGTGGTCGGGCAGCGACTCGAAGAGCGGCTCCACCACCTTGTCACGCCATTGCAGCGAACGGTTCGACGCGGTCACCGAGCCGGAGGTCTCGAACTGGGTCGAGGCCGGCAGCAGGTAGGTGTTGTCGGTCCGGTCGTGCAGGACGGCCGAGACGGTCGGATAGGGGTCCACCACGACCAGGAGGTCGAGCTTCTCCATCGCCGTCTTCATTTCCTTGAGGCGGGTCTGCGAGTTCGGGGCGTGGCCCCAGAACACCATCGCGCGGGTGTTGTCGGGCTGTTCGAGGTTCTCCTTGGCCTCGAGCACGCCGTCGATCCAGCGCGACACCGGGATGCCGGTGAGCTCGATCATCGCCTTGTCCTTGCCGTCCTTGCCTTTCAGCGTGGCAAAGCGGGACTTGAGCCAGTCGAGGTCTTCCTCCCAGACGCGGGCCCAGTGGGCCCAGGCCCCCGCGGTCAGGCCGTAGTAGCCCGGCAGCGTGTCGGCGAGAACGCCGAGGTCGGTCGCGCCCTGCACGTTGTCATGGCCGCGGAAGATGTTGGTGCCGCCGCCGGAGACGCCCATGTTCCCCAGCGCGAGCTGCAGGATGCAGTAGGCGCGGGTGTTGTTGTTGCCGTTGGTGTGCTGGGTGCCGCCCATGCACCAGATCACGGTGCCCGGACGGTTGTTGACCAGCGTCCGCGCGACGCGCTCGAGCTGGCTGCCCGGAACGCCGGTCACCCGCTCGACCTCGTCGGGGGTCCACTTGGCGACCTCGGGACGGATCTGGTCCATCCCCCAGACGCGGCTGCGGATGAAGTCCTTGTCCTCCCAGCCGTTCTCGAAGATGTGCCACAGCAGGCCCCAGACCAGCGCCACGTCCGACCCCGGACGGAACCGCACGTATTCGTCCGCGTGGGCGGCGGTGCGGGTGAAGCGCGGGTCGCAGACGATCAGCGGTGCGTTGTTCTGTTCCTTGGCCTTCAGCACGTGCTGCAGCGAGACGGGGTGCGCCTCGGCCGGGTTGCCGCCGATGATGAAGATCGCCTTGGAATTGTGGATGTCGTTGTAGGAGTTGGTCATGGCGCCGTAGCCCCATGTGTTCGCAACACCCGCAACGGTGGTCGAGTGGCAGATCCGAGCCTGGTGATCCACGTTGTTCGTGCCCCAGTAGGCGGCGAACTTGCGGAACAGGTAGGCCTGCTCGTTGCTGTGCTTGGCCGAGCCGAGCCAGTAGACCGAGTCAGGGCCGGAGCTGTCGCGGATCGACAGCATCTGGTCGCCGATCTCGTTGATCGCCTGCTCCCAGGAGATGCGCTGCCATTCGCCGCCCACCTTCTTCATGGGATACTTCAGGCGGCGCTCGCCATGCGCGTGCTCGCGCACCGAGGCGCCCTTGGCGCAGTGCGAGCCAAGGTTGAACGGGCTGTCCCAGCCGGGCTCCTGCCCGATCCAGACGCCGCCCTGCACCTCTGCCATCACGGTACAGCCGACCGAGCAGTGGGTGCAGACGGACTTGACCGTCTTGATCTCGCCGCCGGTGGCGGTGGCCGCGGTGGCCTGGGTGATCGTACCGCCGGTGGCGGCCACGGCCGCGAGGCCGCCGATCGCCAGACCGGACCCGCGCAGGAAGGCGCGACGGTCAACCGAGGTGTTGGCCACCTCGGAAAGGATACTTGCCCGCTGGGGGCGTCGCGCAACCCCGTTGGTCTTTTTCCTCAACATGTTTCTCTCTCCCATTGCGCGCTAGGCCCCCGCATGGTGCCTGGCTTGCTTGGTGTTGATCGGGTGCCTTGGACAGTCGGGCGTCACGCAACCAGTCGTCCTCGGCGGGAAGTGCCTCGTCCGGTCAGAACCGGGCGGCGGCGTAGTAGGCGCGGGTGTGCGCGGTGTCCTGCATCTTGTTCGACGTCAGGTCGGGCTCGGCGGCTTCCGCCTCGGTCCCGGTGCTGGTCGCCACGGCGACCGCCGCGAGCGGCGCTGCCGTCGAGGCCAGTTTCAGGAAGTCGCGGCGGCTGGTCGCCTCCTCGTCTTTCCTCGTCATCGAGAGACCTCCTCTCTCAGTTATGGCGGTTGCCCGCCCTTCTGCGGATCACTCCGCGCTCATCCGGAAGGCTTCGGTCTCGATCTCCATGAAGGCCCGGCCAAGACGGCCGACCGGGGCGTAGAAGACCGAGTTCTTGGCGCCTTCGAGATCCGAATAGAAATGGCTCGCCCAGGGGGCGATGTGCTTGTTGAAGAAGCTCTTCTGCTGGCCGACCGAGGCCGGCGTGCCGAAGCGGCCGGTGATCATCGCGCCCATCATCTCCATGAGGCTCGCAATGTTGTCCTCGGGCTCGAAGACGTTCTCGGCGCGGGCAAGGCCGCGCGCGGTCATGTCCTGGCGCAGCTGCGCCAGCGGCTTCTCGTTGAGGAATCCCGTCAGGTAGTAGGAGGCATAGGGCAGCAGCTCGCCGCGGCCGAGGCCGATGAACAGCCGGTTGTACTCGCTTTCCACCGCCTTCGGCTTCGAGATCTTCGCCACCTTGGCCAGCGTGGTCACCGCCTCGCCGATCGGGGTGGCGTCGCCGGTCAGCCCGGCGGTCAGGTCGATCAGCCCCTGGTCGGCGGGCCGGGCGAGGATCAGGCCGAGGAAGTTGTAGAGATCGGCCCGCAGGCGATCCTCCTCGGCGATCTTCGGGGCGGTCTGGGCTGCGGTCTGGGCGGCTGCGGTCATGTGGGTCTCGTCCGTCATCAGCTGGCGTCGAAGGAAAAGCGCATGCGGCGCGAACTGGCGGGCAGCGCGCTTTCCTCGGGCTCGGGGTCAAGTTGGGCGGTCTCTGCCGCCTGCGGCTCGGCGGGCTGCAGCGGCGGGATCACCGGCTGCGCCTCGATGGTCGGGCCAAGCGTCTCGGGCACGCGGATCGAGGCGGTGCCGGCGTCGGCGATCCCATGCGGCTCCTCGGCGGGCTCCTCCTCGGCGACGCTCAAGGTCTCGGGCTTCGGCGCTGCGATGTGCTCGAGATGCGCCAGCAGCCCCTTGCCGACCTGGTAGGTGGTGCGGAACTCGGAGGCGGGCGTCACGCCGGTGAAATCGGTGTCGTAGTCGTTCAGGCCGTCAAGGCAGGCCAGCACCGGGTTCGAGCGCCAGAGCGCGCGCAGGGCGCGGTTCTTCAGCCGCTTGGGCAGCTGCGACTGCAGGAACTTGCGCACCATCTCGCCGTCGGTGATCTCTTCGGGGACGGGCAGCCCGGCCTCGGCCAGCAGCTCCTCGTCGCTGCGCTCGGCAAGCTGGGCCTCGGTCTCGGCGCGGCGCGCGGTCTCCTGCGCCTCTTCCTCGGCGCGGGTCTCGGCCTCGACGGCGGCCTTCCTGCGGGACCAGAAATCCTTCACTGCAGCCTCCCTCTCTTCAGGGCGGGCGAGGCGTAGATGTCCGCGGGCTTGGAGATGCGCGGATCGCCGATGCCGTCCTGCTTGCCGTCCACCTTGGCACGATCCCGGCGGCGTTTCACGAATTCTTCGTCCTCGTGGTAGCGCTCGACGAAATCGCCGACCCAGGCCAGCAAGCCGGCGGGCATCGGCACCTTCTCGACGACGTCCTCGCCGCTGTCGCAGTAGTCCTGCGCCTCGTAGGGCGAGGCGGTGATCAGCACGATCTCGAAGGGGCGCTCGCCGAGGGTCTTGCGCATGACGACGTAGACCGAGGGCTCGCGGGCGGTGATTCCGTGCAGGTAAGCCTCGGTCTCGGCGCGGTAGAGCTCGAGCGAGAGGGTGGCGGCGTGATACTCGACGGCCTCGCCCTCGCGGCGCAGCTCGCGCCAGTCGGCCGGGCCGGCACCGGGCAGCACGGCAACGGCCCGCCAGGCCCACTTGGCCCAACGGGTGACACCGGGAGTACGGCGCAGGACCACGCCCACGGGCATGAATTGATCGGTGCTCGGATGACCTGTCACAGTGATGTATCCTTCCTCCCACCGTGATTGAAACAGGTAGGACGCATCGGGGAAGGGCCAATCTGTGCACGGCGGTATTCTGGGGCCGATGATGGACATTTTGGGTAGCCATGCAGGGGGGCAAAATGCGGCAGGGACAATCTGTCCAATCTGACTTTTTTGCTCTGGAACCGTGCCGCGGCGCGGCATGCGAATCACCCCGCACCGCGACGCTTCGTCCCGGCCCCCGTCGGCGGCTTTCCGCCCGAGGAATTGAGTTGTCGGAGGGTACGAATCGGGGCTAGCTAGACCCCTAACCGAGCGAAAAATGGCCCGGACCGGCGCCGTTCGCCAGGAAGGAAATCATGACCAAGACCTTGATAACATGTGATTGTATGGGCACGCAGTCCATCGAAGCCGAGGCGCTTGCCAAAGCCACGGGATTCGAGGTCACGCCGCCCTGCAAGGCGCTCTGCACAGCCCAGATCGAGCGCGCTGCCAAGGGATTGACGCAGGGGAATGTCGTCCTTTGCTGCACCCAGGAGAGCCGCACTTTCGAGGCCCTCGCCGAGGAGCTCGGGGTGGAGCCCGCGCCGCTGCTCGACCTGCGCGACCGCGCCGGATGGAGCGCCGACCGCGCGTCCAAACTACCCAAAATGTCCGCCCTCGCCGCCGAGGCCATGCTGCCCGCCGCGCCGGAAAAGACACTCGACGTGGTCTCCGAGGGGCTGTGCCTGGTCCTTGGCGCGCCCGATGTCGCGCTGGAGGCCGCGCAGCAGCTGGCCCCGCATCTCGGCGTGACGGTGCTGCTCGACAGCGCCGACGAGATGCCCGACACCCGCGCCTTCGATATGATCGCCGGCCGCCTGCGCAAGGCGCAGGGTGCGCTTGGCCAGTTCAAGGTGACGATCGACGCGCTGCGGCAGGTCGAGCCGGGCGGGCGCGGCGCCTTCACCCTGACCGAGCCGCGCGACGGCGGCGTGTCGCAGTGCGACGTGATCCTCGACCTGCGCCGCGAGCCGCCGCTCTTCCCGGCGCATGAGAAGCGCGAGGGCTACCTGCGCGCCGATCCCGGCCGCCCGCAGGCCGTCGCCGCCGCGATCATGGCCGCCTCGCACCTTGTGGGCACCTTCGAGAAACCGCTCTACGTGCGGCTCGACGCGCTGCTCTGCGCGCATTCGCGGGCGGGCAAGACCGGCTGCACCAACTGCCTCGACCTCTGCCCCACGGGCGCGATCTCGCCCGATGGCGAGCACGTGACCGTGGACCCGATGATCTGCGCCGGTTGCGGCGCCTGCTCCTCGGCCTGCCCCTCGGGGGCGATCAGCTACGACGCGCCGCCGGTCGATCTGACCATGCGCCGGGTGCAGACCCTCGCGAAGGCCTTCCTCGACGCCGGTGGACACGCGCCGCGCCTCATGGTCCACGACGCGCATGGGGCCGAGATGATCCGGCTCTCTGCCCGCCACGGCGACGGGCTGCCCGCCGACGTGGTTCCGCTGGAGATCCGCGCCATCGGCGCCTTCGGCCATGCCGAGACCGTGGCGGCCCTCGCCGCCGGGTTCGCCTCGGTGACCGTGCTGCCGGGGCCGGGCGCCGATCTGCCCGCGCTCGAGGCGCAGGTGGCGCTGTCGGACGCGATCGCCGGTGGCGGCCGGGTCACCCTGCTGCGGACCTCCGACCCCGACGCCATGTCCGCCGCGCTCTATGCCGAGGAGGCGCCCGCGCCGGTCGCCACCCCGGTGCGCCCGATGGGCACCCGCCGCCAGATCACCCGTCAGGCCGCCCGCGCGCTGCATCCCGGTGCCGAGACGCTGCCGCTGCCCGAGGGCGCGCCCTATGGCGCCGTGCTGGTGAACACCGACGCCTGCACGCTCTGCCTCTCCTGCGTGTCGCTCTGCCCCTCGGGCGCGCTTGGCGACAACCCGGACCTGCCGCAGCTGCGCTTCCAGGAGGATGCCTGCCTGCAATGCGGGCTCTGCGCCAACGTCTGCCCCGAGGACGCGATCAGCTACGAGCCGCGCCTGCTGCTGACCGAGGAGGCGCTTGGCCAGCGCGTGCTCAACGAGGAAGAGCCCTTTGCCTGCATCGAGTGCGGCACGCTCTTCGGGGTGAAGTCGACCATTGACCGCATCACCGAAAAGCTCCAGTCGCACGCCATGTTCAGTGGCGACAAGCTGCGGATGATCCAGATGTGTGACGACTGCCGGGTGAATGCGCAGTACCATGCGCAGGACAACCCGTTTGCCGCAGGCGAGCGTCCGCGTCCCCGGACCACGGACGACTACCTCAGCAAGCGGCGCGATCACTGAGCCAGAGCCACAGGGAGGCCCGAATGAGCGACGATTTCAACATGTCCATGCGCAAGTTCCTCAAGCAGGTGGGGGTAACCTCGCAGCAGGCCATCGAGGAGGCCATGCGCGGCAATGAAACCGCCGGGAAGACTTTCGCGGTGAAGGCCGTGATCACCATCGAGGAACTCGGCCTGACCCACGAGGTCACGGGCGAGATCAAGGGACAGGAGTAAACCTTGCCAGCGAGCAGAGAGGCGGTCCAGGCCGTCCTGAAGAGCGTCGCCGATCCGGTTGCGGGCGGCGACATCATGTCGAGCGGCGTCGTGCGCGCGCTGAACGTGGACGAGGCGGGCGCGGTGCGTTTCGTCATGGAAATCCCGCCCAGCCAGAGCGCCGCCTACACCAAGATCAAGGAACAGGCGGAAAGCGCGCTGAAGGCCACCGAGGGCGTTTCGGCGGTTTCCATCGTGATGACCGGCCACACCGACAAGGCGCCGCCGGAACTGAAGATGCGCAAGGCCGAGCCGCAGGGCCCGCAGCGCATCCCCGGGGTGAACCACATCATCGCGGTCGCCTCCGGCAAGGGCGGCGTCGGCAAGTCCACCGTCTCGTCCAACATCGCCTGCGCGCTGGCGCAGCAGGGGCGGCGCGTGGGTCTGCTCGATGCCGACGTCTACGGGCCGAGCCAGCCGCGGATGCTGGGCGTCTCGGGTCGTCCGGCCTCGCCCGACGGCAAGACCATCCTGCCGCTGCGCAACCACGGCGTGACCATGATGTCGATTGGCCTGATGACCAACGAGGATCAGGCGGTGGTCTGGCGCGGGCCGATGCTGATGGGCGCGCTGCAGCAGATGATGATGCAGGTGCAGTGGGGCGCGCTCGACGTGCTGATCGTCGACCTGCCGCCGGGCACCGGCGACGTGCAGATGACACTGAGCCAGAAGGCGCATGTGGACGGGGCCATCGTGGTCTCGACCCCGCAGGACGTGGCGCTGCTCGACGCGCGCAAGGGCATCGACATGTTCAAGCAGCTGCACGTGCCGATCCTCGGCATGATCGAGAACATGAGCACCCACATCTGCTCGAACTGCGGCCATGAAGAGCATGTCTTCGGCCATGGCGGCGTCGCTGCCGAGGCGGCGAAGCTCGGTGTTCCGCTGCTCGCCGAGGTGCCGCTCGACCTGCAGATCCGCCTCGCCTCGGACGGCGGCGCGCCGATCGTGGTCAGCCAGCCCGACAGCGCGCAGGCCAAGGCGTTCCACGACATCGCCTCGGCGCTGGTGGCGCAGGGGGTGGCATGAGCGCCGCCGAGCAGCTTGCCTTCCCGCCCCTGCTCTGGGGCGAGGAGGTGACGACCGATGCCTTCGACCATGCCTGCCAGCGCGCCCTTCTGGGCTGCGATGCCGGGCTCGTGGCCTACCGCATCAGCGCGGGCGTGCTCGAGGGGGCGCTGGTCTTCGCCCCCGAGGTGCCGCTCGGGCAAGCCATGGCGATGCTGCCGCTCTGCGGCGTCGGCTTCCAGAACGCGCTTGGCGTCATGGCCCCGCCCGAGGTCGCGGTGCACCTTGGCTGGGACGGCGGCATCCGGGTGAACGGCGCCGCCTGCGGGCGCTTCCGCTGCATGGCCGCCTCCGACGATCCGGCCGAGGTGCCGGACTGGCTGGTCATCGGCTTCACCCTGCCGCTCATCCCCGCCAGCGACCGCCCCGGCGACACGCCCGACCAGACCTCGCTCTTTGCCGAGGGCTGCGCCGAGGTCTCGCCGCCTGCGCTGCTCGAGGCCTGGGCCCGGCACACGCTGAGCTGGGTCAACCGCTGGGAGGACGAGGGCGGCCGCTCGCTGCACGCCGAGTGGCGCGCGCTGGCGCAGGACATCGGCGAGGAGGTCACGCAGGGCGGCCTGTCGGGCACCTTCCTCGGCGTCGACGAGGACTTCGGCATGCTGCTCCGCCACGGCGAGACCACCCACCTCATACCGCTCACCACGCTGCTGGAGCCCGCACCATGAAGCTCGCCCGCGCCATCCATTTCGACGAGAGCGACACCCGCGTCTTCGCCTCGCCCGCGCGCACCGGCGAATGGTGCATCTCGGGCGGGTTCGAGTTCTCCAACTGGACCGAGGGCGACCTGACCGGCAAGGCGCGTCAGGCCTTCGCCAACGGCTGGCTGGGGCTCGAGACCTTCGGCCGGGTGACCTTCGTCGCGGTGACCAATGCCGAACCCGCCGAGCTGCAGGCGCTGACCGACCTGCTGGCCGAGCATTTCGTCACCTACTACGGCGCGCCCTCGGTCGAGGCGGCGCGGCCGGTCGCGGCGGAGGAACTGGCGCAGATGGTCGAGCTCTGCGAGGACCACGCGCCCAACACGCTGCTCACCGTCGCGCGCGAGTTGACCGAGGCCGGCGTGCGCGAGAGCTACCGGGTGATCGAGGCCAGCGACGCCGGGCTCGAGCAGTTCGCCATCCACGGCTCGCTCGACGATCCGCACGATCACCACGGCCACTGACCCAAGCTGACCGGGGGGCGGGGCCGTGCTAGGCTCGCCCCCGACATGAAAGCCAAGACCCGCCCGATGACCACCGTCCGCCTGCGCCTGCTGATCCTTGCGCTTGCGCCGCTTGTCGTGCTGATGCCGCTGCTGCTGCTGCTCGGCATGACCCGCTGGACCGGGGATTACGACAAGGTGCTGGCAGCCAACGTGCAGAGCGACCTGCGCATCGCCGAGCAATACCTGTCGCAGCTCATGGCCCGCACCGGCGAGGAGCTGTCCGGCGTGGCGGGCTCGGTGGACTTTGCCGGATCCTTCGCCGATGGCGAGCCCGACCGGCAGTTCCTGCTCAGGAAGCGGTCCGAGCTGCGGCTCGACTTCCTCTACTACCTGCCGGCCGCCGAGGTGCCGCCCGCTGCCGCCGACTGGCCGGTGATCGCCGCCGCGGGGCAGGGGCGCGCCGAGACGGCGATCGACATCTTCCCGCCCGAGGCGCTGGCGGCGCTGCCGCGCAACCTTGCCGCCCGGGCGCGGATCGACCTCATCAAGACCCATGCCGCCGTCCCGACCGACCGCCGGGTCGAGGACCGCGGCATGGTGGTGCATGCCGCGAGCCCGGTGCGCCTGCCCGGCCACGAGGGCGTGCTGGTCGGGGGCATCCTGCTCAACAGCAACCTCGGCTTCATCGACGCGATCAACACGCTGGTCTACCTCAACCCGGTCACCGGCGGCGAGCGGCAGGGCACGGCGACGCTGTTCCTCGACGACGTGCGGATCTCGACCAACGTGCGGCTCTTCGAGGACGTGCGGGCGCTCGGCACCCGCGTCTCGGCCTCGGTCCGCCACGCTGTGCTCGACGAGGGGCGGACATGGCTCGACCGCGCCTTCGTGGTCAACGACTGGTACATCTCGGGCTACCTGCCGCTCAGCGACAGTTTCGGCAGGCGCGTGGGGATGCTCTACGTGGGGTTCCTCGAGGCCCCCTTTGCCGAGGCCAAGCGCGCCGCCTACCTGTGGATGATGGCCGCCTTCGCCGCGGTGCTGCTGCTCTCGGTGCCGGTGTTCCTGTGGATGGCCAAGGGCATCTTCGCGCCGCTCGAGCGGATGACCCAGACCATGCGTCGGGTCGGGCGGGGCAACCTCGCGGCGCGGATCGGCCCGGTCGGCACCCGCGACGAGATCGGCCAGGTGGCGGCGCATCTCGACGGGCTGCTCGACCAGGTGCAGGACCGCGACCTGAAGCTGCGCGCGTGGGCCGAGGAACTGGAGGACCGGGTGGACCAGCGCACCGCCGAGCTGCGCGAGGCCAATGCCAAGCTCGAGGAGACCTACCGCCAGCTGGTGATGAGCGAGAAGCTCGCCTCGATCGGCGAGATCACCGCCGGCGTCGCGCACGAGATCAACAACCCGATGGCGGTGATCCAGGGCAATGTCGAGGTGATCCGCATGGAGCTGGGCGAGGAGGCGGCGCGGGTCGAGACCGAGCTCGGGCTCATCGACCGGCAGATCACGCGGATGGAGGCGATCGTCGGCAAGCTGCTGAAATTCGCCCGACCCTCGGAGTTCTCGGACTGCGCCGAGACGGTCGATCTTGCGCCGGTGGTCGAGGATTCGCTGCTGCTGGTCGAGCACGCCCTCGGCAAGGGCGCCATCGAGGTCGAGACCGCGCTGCCCGCGCAGCCGCAGGTCGCCATCGACGCGGGCGAGATGCAGCAGGTGGTGATCAACCTCATCCTCAACGCCGCGCAGGCCATGGGCGAGACGGGGCGCCTGTCGCTGGCCCTCGGCCGCGAGGAGCGGGACGGCCGGGCGGGCGTCGCGCTCACGGTGACCGACAGCGGGCCGGGGATCGCGCCCGAGAACCTGCCGGCGCTCTTCGATCCCTTCTTCACCACCCGCCTCGGCGAGGGCACGGGGCTCGGCCTGTCGATCTCGCAGAGCATCGTGCAGCGCGCCGGGGGGCTGATCACCGCCGCCAATGCCGAGGGCGGTGGCGCGGTCTTCACCGTCTGGCTGCCCGCGGCGGCGTGAGGAGGGCGGTCCTCAGCCCCCCGTCATCCATTACGCGGCGGTCACCCGCACCGCCGAGAACTTGAACTCGGGGATCTTGCCGTAGGGGTCGATCGCCGGGTTGGTCAGGATGTTGGCCGCCGCCTCGACATAGGCGAAGGGCAGGAAGACCATGTCTGGCGCCACGGCGCGGTCCTCGCGGGCCATCACCTCGATCTCGCCGCGCCTTGTCTGCAGCTTCACCATGCCGCCCGGCGCGACGCCGAGCTTGCGCAGGGTCGAGGGGTGCAGCGAGCAGTTGGCCCCGGGCTCCACCGCGTCCAGCACCTTCGAGCGGCGGGTCATCGAGCCGGTGTGCCAGTGCTCGAGTTGCCGCCCGGTGGTCAGGATCATCGGGTACTCGGCGTCGGGCTGCTCGTCCGGCGGGATCACCGAGGCGGGGGTGAACTTCGCCCGGCCGCCCTCGCGCGGGAAGCCGTCGGCGAAGACGATGGGCTGGCCGGGATCCTCGGGAGAGAGCGAGGGGTAGGTGACCGCGTTCTCGCGCTCGAGCCGCTCCCAGGTGATGTTGTCGAGCGAGGGCATGCCGCGCTTCATCTCGGCGAAGATCTCGCGCGGGTGGGTGTAGCCCCAGCCGAGCCCGAGCCGCTGCGCCAGCTCGACGGTGATCTGCCAGTCCTCGCGCGCGTCGCCCGGCGGGGTGGCCGCGGCGCGGCCCATCTGCACCTGCCGGTTGGTGTTCGTGACCGTGCCGGTCTTCTCGTAGAAGGCGGCGGCGGGCAGGATCACGTCGGCGTAGTTGGCGGTCTCGGTAAGGAAGATGTCCTGCACCACGAGGTGCTCGAGCTTGGCGAGCGCGTCGCGGGCATGGGTCACGTCGGGGTCCGACATGGCCGGGTTCTCGCCGAGGATGTACATGCCGCGGATCGACCCGTCATGGACCGCGTCCATGATCTCGGTGACCGTGAGGCCCTTCTTGCCGCTGAAGTCGTCCGATCCCCAGATCTCGGTGAAGGCCGAGCGCACGCCGTCGTTGGTCACGTCCTGGTAGTCGGGCAGGAACATCGGGATGAGCCCCGCATCCGAGGCGCCCTGCACGTTGTTCTGCCCGCGCAGCGGGTGCAGCCCGGCGCCGGGCTTGCCGACGTTGCCGGTCATCAGCGCGAGGGAGATCAGGCAGCGCGAGTTGTCGGTGCCGTGAATGTGCTGGCTGACCCCCATGCCCCAGAAGATCATCCCCGCCTTGCCGGTGGCGAAGGTGCGCGCGACGTCGCGGACGGTGGCGGCGTCGATGCCGGTCAGGTCCTCGAGCGTCTCGGGCGCGAAGCCGGCGAGGTGCTGCTTCTCGCGCTCCCAGTTCTCGGTGAACTTGTCGATGTAGCCCTGGTCGTAGAGCCCTTCCTCGACGATCACCGACATGATCGAGTTGAGCAGCGGCACGTCCGCGCCGGGGCGGAACTGCAGCATGTGCGAGGCGAAGCGCTTCAGCGCATGGCCGCGCGGGTCCATGACGATGAGCTTGCCGCCGCGCTTGGCGAACTGCTTGAAGAAGGTCGCGGCGACCGGGTGGTTCTCGATCGGGTTGGCGCCGATGACGATGGCGACGTCGGCGTTCTCGATCTCGTTGAACGTGGCCGAGACCGCGCCCGAGCCCACGTTCTCCATCAGTGCCGCCACCGAGGAGGCGTGGCAGAGCCGGGTGCAGTGGTCGACGTTGTTGTGCCCGAAGCCCTGCCGGATCAGCTTCTGGAAGAGGTAGGCCTCCTCGTTGGTGCACTTGGCCGAGCCGAAGCCCGCCACCGTCTCGCCGCCCTGGTCGCGCAGCCGCGCGAGGCCGCCGGCGGCGAATTCCATCGCCTCGTCCCACGAGGCCTCGCGGAAATGGGTGAAGGGGTTGGCGGGATCGACGTTGAGGCCCTTTTCCGCCCCGGCGAGGCGGATCAGCGGCCGGGTGAGCCGGTGCGGGTGGTGGATGTAGTCGAAGCCGAAGCGGCCCTTGACGCAGAGCCGGCCTTCGTTGGCGGGGCCGTTGATGCCCTCGACGTATTTCACCTTGCCGTCCTTCAGCTTCAGCGAGACCTGGCAGCCGACGCCGCAGAACGGGCAGACCGACTGCACCGCCTCGTCGAAGTCGCGGCTGTCGCCGTGCTGCTCGGCGTCCACCACCGTGGCGGGCATCAGCGCGCCGGTCGGGCAGGCCTGCACGCATTCGCCGCAGGCGACGCAGGTGCTGTCGCCCATGGGGTCGTTCATGTCGAAGGAGGGGAAGGCGTCGTGGCCGCGGTCCGCCATGCCGATCACGTCGTTCACCTGCACCTCGCGGCAGGCGCGGACGCAGAGGTTGCACTGGATGCAGGCGTCGAGGTTGACCCTCATCGCGACATGGCTGTCGTCGAGCAGCGGGATGCGGGCCTTTTCCATCGCGGGGAAGCGGCTCTCGCTGACGCCGGTCAGCTCGGCCATGTCCCACAGGTGCGAGCCGCGGTCATGCGCCTCCGCGCGGGCGGGCTGGTCGGCGAGCAGCAGCTCCATCACCATCTCGCGCGACTTCTTGGCGCGGGCGCTGTCGGTGGTCACCTTCATGCCCTCGGCGGGCGCGCGGCAGCACGAGGCGGCCAGCGTGCGCTCGCCGTCGATCTCGACCATGCAGGCGCGGCAGTTGCCGTCGGGCCGGTAGCCCGGCGCATCCTTGTGGCAGAGGTGCGGGATCGAGGTGCCGAGCCGCTTGGCGACCTGCCAGATGGTCTCGCCGGGGAAGGCGCTGACCTCCTGCCCGTCGAGGATGAAGGAGGTCTGGGGAAGGTTCGATCCGTCAGCCATGGCGTTCAGCTCCGGGGGTCAGGGTCTTGGGCAGGTCGGCGGGGCGTCCTGCGATGGTCCGGTGCCGGACCGCGCCCGCCTGAGCGGCGGGCGGGCGCAATCCGGACCGATGCGCGCGGTCGTGGGAGAGGGAGGGGCGCGCGCGCATCATTTCACTTCCTCCGGGAAATGCTTCATCACCAGCCGGATCGGGTTCGGCGCGGCCTGCCCGAGGCCGCAGATCGAGGCGTCGGTCATCACCTGGCAGAGGTCCTCGAGCAGCTCGCGGTCCCAGCTCTCGGCCTGCATCAGCTTCACCGCCTTCTCGCAGCCGACGCGGCAGGGAGTGCATTGCCCGCAGCTTTCCTTCTCGAAGAACTTCAGCATGTTGAGCGCCGCGCCGCGGGCGCTGTCCTGGTCCGAGAGCACCACCACGGCGGCCGAGCCGATGAAGGTGCCGTGCGGCTGCAGCGTGTCGAAATCGAGCGGCACGTCGCCCAGCGAGGCGGGCAGCAGCCCCGAGGAGGGACCGCCCGGCTGGTAGGCCTTGAAGGTGTGGCCCTCGGCCATGCCGCCGGCGGCCTCTATGAGGTCGGTGATGGTGCTGCCGGCGGGCAGGACGTAGACGCCGGGCCTGGCGACGCGGCCGGAGAGCGAGTAGCTGCGCATCCCCTTGCGGTCGTTGCGCGACACCTCGGACTTGATGGCGTGGCCCTCGCGGGCGATGCGGCCGATCCAGTGCAGCGTCTCGACGTTGTGCACCAGCGTCGGCTGGTTGAAGATCCCCACCTGCGCCACGAAGGGCGGGCGCAGCCGCGGCATGCCGCGCTTGCCCTCGATCGACTCGATCATCGCCGACTCTTCGCCGCAGATGTAGGCCCCGGCGCCGCGGCGCAGGTCGATGAAGCCGGGAGGGGCGATGCCCGCGGCCTCGAGCGCGGCGATCTCCTTGTGCAGGATGTGGTGGATCGCCGGGTACTCGTCGCGCATGTAGATGAAGCAGGTCTGCGCCTCGACCGCCCAGGCCGCGATCAGCATGCCCTCGAGCATCAGGTGCGGCGTGCGTTCGAGGTAGTAGCGGTCCTTGAAGGTGCCGGGCTCGCCCTCGTCGCCGTTCACGGCAAGGTAGCGCGGGCCGGAGTTGGCGCGCACGAAGGCCCATTTCTTGCCAGAGGGGAAGCCCGCGCCGCCCATGCCGCGCAGCCCGGCCGAGAAGATTTCTTCCTGCACCGTCTCCCACTGGCCGCTCTGCCGCAGCGCCAGCAGCTTGTCGTAGCCGCCGCCCGCCCGGTAGGCCTCGAAGCCCTCGTAGGCGGGGATCACCGGCTCGAAGTCGCCCTTGTCGAGCGCGGCCCGGATCTTGGCGGGCGTGGCGTGGTCGACGTGCAGGTGGCCGATCTCGACCGTCGGGCCGGTGTCGCAGCGGCCCATGCAGGGCGCGCGCAGCACGCGGATTTTCGCGGGATCGTGCCCGGCGGACAGCGCATCGAACAGTGCCTCGGAGCCGGCCATCTCGCAGGAAAGGGAGTCGCAGACGCGGATGGTGAGATCGGGAGGCGGCGCCTCGCCCTCCTTCACCGGGTCGAAATGGGCGTAGAAGGTCGCGACCTCCCAGACCTCGGCCATGGAGATGCGCAGCTCCTCGGCCAGCGCGCGCAGGTGGGCGGCCGAAAGGTGGTGATAGCGGTCCTGGATGAGATGCAGGAATTCGATCAGCAGGTCGCGGCGGCGCGGACGGTCGCCGAGCAGCGCCCGAACCTCGTCCCAGGCGCGGTCCTCCAGCTGGCGGCCCTTGGGCGTGGCTCGCCCCTTGCCGCCTTTCCGGCCGGATTTCCAGATCCCCTGCTGCTGATCCAGCGCCATCAAATGCCTCCCTGTCGCGTCGGTGGGTATCCGTTCTTGCAGCCTGAGGTGATTGCCGGTCAATATCGCTGTGCCGTCAAACGATTGAGAAACTCTATCGAAAAGCGCAAGCGGAGGATGGACAGCGCCGGGCCGTCTGGTATGCAGATCGCATGGACTGGGATCAGGAACTCGATGCGCGCGGGCTGCTCTGCCCGCTGCCGGTGCTGAAGGCGCGGAAGCGCCTGCAGGGCATGGACCGTGGCGAGGTGCTGCGGATGGTCGCAACCGATCCCGCGGCGGTGATCGACGTGCCGCATTTCTGCGGCGAGGCCGGGCACGAACTGGTCGGCTCGGCCGACGAGGGCGAGGCGCAGGTCTACCTGATCCGCAAGGGCTGAGGCCCGGCTCAGACCAGCCCGAACGAGGCGTAGGGGATGTAGCGTACCGAGGTGCCGGGGCGCACGTCGACCTCGCCGTCCGGCAGTTCCACCAGCCCGTCCGCCCAGGACAACCCGCTGATCCGGCCCGAGCCTTCCGAGCCGAAGACCTCGGCATGGCCCGAGGCGTCGAGCCGCGCCCGCAGGTACTCGCGGCGGCCGGGCTTCTTGCGCTTCTCGAAGGCGGCGGGGACGGTGAAGCCCTGCGGCTCGGTCCAGCCCGCGCCCGAGAGCAGCGACAGCGCGGGGCGGGCGAAGACCAGCGCGCAGACCAGCGCCGCGACCGGGTTGCCCGGCAGGCCGAAGACCGGCACGCCCTCCCACATGGCCAGCGCCAGCGGGCGGCCCGGTTTCAGCGCGATGCGCCAGCTCGACAGCGTGCCGCGCGACCGCAGCAGCGCCGAGACATGGTCCTCGTCCCCCGCCGAGGCGCCGCCCGAGGTGAGGATCACGTCGGCCTCTCGTGCGCCCTCGTGCAGGCGCTCGGCGATCGCTTCTGCGCTGTCCCGCACATGGCCGAGGTCCACGGGCTCGTAGTGCCAGCCCTGCGCCAGCGACAGCAGCATGGGGCGGTTGGCATCCCAGATCTGGTGCGGCGCGGCGGGCAGGTCGGGGGCGGCGATGATCTCGTCGCCGGTCGAGAGCACGCCGACGCGCAGCGGCCGGTGCACCGGCAGTTCGGCGATGCCGAGCGCCGAGGCGAGCGCGAGGTCCGGCGCGCGCAGGCAGCGGCCCTTCGGCAGGGCGGGGTCCCCGGCAGAGACGTCCTCGCCGGCCTTGCGGGTGTTGGCGCGCGGCTTGATCGGCCCGTCGAAGACCACGGTGGTGCCGTCGGTGCTCGTGTCCTCTTCCAGCACCACGGTATCCACCCCCTCGGGCAGGATCGCGCCGGTCAGGATGCGGATCGCGTGGCCCGGCGGGACGGCGTGCGGATAGGGCTGCCCGGCGGCGGCGCGGCCCGCGACCAGCGGCAGGCGCTGGATGCCGGACCCGGTGGCGGCATGGGCAAAACCGTAACCGTCGACGGCGGAGTTCGGCATCGGCGGGTTCGAGCGCCTTGCGGCCACGTCGGCGGCCAGCACCCTGCCCGCGGCGCGGGCGGTGGCGATGCTGGTGACCCCGGTCACCGGGCGCAGCGCGGCGCGCAGCTTGGCCAGCGCCTCGTCCACGGGCACCCAACTCACGCCCTGCGGCATGGCGAAACAGTCGTCGCGCAGGCGGGGCGGAATGAGGTCTCCGGCGGGGGCGAAGGCCTTGCGCGCGGCGCGTTCGATCTCGGCCTCGTGGCCAAGGCCGAGGATCCAGCCCTCGACCGGGTCGCCCTCGCGGGTCATCGCCTCGAGCGCCGCGGGGGAGAGCGCCCGAAGCGCCCCGGCGAGGATGCGCACCTGCGCGCGGTCCCTGATCTCGTCCGGTTCCGCCAGCGCGGCGACGGTGCCCGCGACGAGCGAGGGGAAGAGCTCGACCAGCGTGATCGGCGCGTCGCGCGTCTCGAAGGGGCGCACGGCGATGTCCGGCCCGAAGCGGTCGCGCAGCGAGTGAAGCCGGGCGATGCCGAGCAGCGCCTGCGAGCCGACCGAGCCCGTCGTGTAGAGCTTCCAGCAGGGCTGGGTGGTCTTGACGTGATCCTCGCAGGCGCGGCGTTCGGGAAGGCCATGGCCGTCGCGCGCGGTGCCCTTCGCGGGCAGGCGGGGATCGTCGAAGCTCTCGGGGCAGCCCCAGAACGGCCCGGTGCCGGGGAAGAGGTCGTTGAGCTCGGCGGCCACGCGGAAGCGGTTGTTGGCATTGTCCGGCGCGTCCTTGATGCGCGCGGCCAGCGCCTGCCACAGCGCCAACGGCTCGGAGGAGCCGCAGACCGCCTCGGCAAAGCCGCCGGGGTAGGCGAAGGGGAAGTCGAAGCCCGCCAGCACCCGCCGCCCGGCGTCACGCTCTTGTTCGAAGAGGGCGGAGAGGGTCTGCGTCGCATCCTCGCGGGTGCGGTGGTAGCTCGTCTCGACCGCGTCGCCGCGCGCGATGCCGATCCAGATTGCGTCCTTGGACGGCTTGGCGGGCGAGGGCGAGGATGCCCCCGACCAGTCCACCACCACGATCGTGTCAAAGCTCACAGCCCCACCTCGCGCAGGATGAAATCGGCGATGGCCGCGGTATCGTCGAGGTGGAAGCGGGGCAGGGCGGTCGCGACGTCACTGTCGGCGGCGACGGCACGGATGCTGGCATTGGCGGGCGAGAGCAGCGGGCGGCTGGTCTCGGCCCGGTGCGCCTCGACCTTGGGATGCGGCGCGGCCTTGTAGCCCTCGATCAGCACCAGATCGACGGGGCTCAGTTTCTCAAGGAGGTCGGAAAGCGGCGGCTCGGGCGCGTCCCGCAACTCGCGCATCAGCGCCCAGCGGTGCGGCGAGGCCAGCAGCACCTCCTGCGCCCCGGCCTGCCGGTGGCGGTAGCTGTCGCGGCCGGGCTGGTCGACGTCGGCGCTGTGATGCGCGTGCTTGACGGTCGAGACCGTGAAACCGCGCCCGCAGATCTCGGTCACCAGCCGCTCCATCAGCCCGGTCTTGCCGCAATTCTTGCTGCCGGTGACACCGTAGATCCTCATGAGGCGAGCGCCTGCGCCCGCGCCAGATCCTCGGGCGTGTTGACGTTGAAGAAGGGATCGAAGGGCTCGGCCGGGAACATCGCCTCGCCCGCGCCATGCGCATCGGTCCAGAGCACCACCTTGCGCAGGCCGTCTTCCAGCGCGGCGCGCAGGTCGCCCCGCAGCGAGACCGGCCAGAGACCGAAGGTGGGATGCCGGTTGATCCGCTTGCCGCCGCCGGATTTCAGCGCCTCCTCGCTTGAGCGCGGCGTGCAGGCCAGCGCCAGCAGGTGCGGCGCGTCCTCGGCGGCGAGCAGCAGGCGCGGCACCAGATCGCAGGGGAAGAAGGGCGTGTCGGCGGCGACGGTGACGATGCTGTCCGCGCCCTGCTCGGCAGCCCAGTCAAGCCCGGCGAGCACGCCGGCGAGCGGGCCGGGGAAGCCGGGGATCGTGTCGGGCAGCACCGGCAGGCGGTAGCGGTCAAAGCGCGCGGCATCGCCGTTGGCATTGAGCGCGACGTCCGCCACCTGCGGCTCGATGCGGTCGATGACGCGCTTCAGCAGGGGCTCGCCGCCGATCTCCAGCAGGCCCTTGTCGCCGCCGCCCATGCGCGTGGCGAGGCCCCCGGCGAGGATCACCCCCAGCGGCTGCTGCAGCGGGCGGTTCATTCTGCGGCCTCATCGGCGGATTTGCGGCGCGACTTGCGGTCCTCCTCGGGGATCGAGGCGGGATCGACATCGCGCACCAGTCGCTCTTCGCCCGACAGGCACACGAAGCGCTGCCCGCGCATCCGGCCAATGAGCGTGAGGCCGACCTGCCGGGCGATCTCGACCCCCCAGGCGGTGAAGCCCGAGCGGGAGGCGAGCACCGGAATGCCCATCAGCGCGGTCTTGATCACCATCTCGGAGGTCAGGCGGCCGGTGGTGTAGAGGATCTTGTCCTCGGCCCCCAGCCCGTGCCGGAACATGAAGCCCGAGATCTTGTCGACCGCGTTGTGCCGCCCGACATCCTCCATGTAGACCAAGGGCTTGTCCTGCCGGCAGAGCACCGTGCCATGGATCGCCCCGGCCTCGAGATAGAGCGAGGGGGTGGTGTTGATCTCTTTCGCAAGGGCATAGAGCCACGACGTGCGGACCTCCGCCTGCGGCAGGGTCAGCCCGTCGAGCCCTTCCATCATGTCGCCGAAGACGGTGCCGACGGCGCAGCCCGAGGTGCGGGTCTTCTTCTGCACCTTCTCCTCGTAGGAGGTCTCGCGCTCGGTGCGGACCACCACGGTTTCGATCTCGTCGTCGTAGTCGACGCCGGTCACCACGTCATCGGCGCGCAGCATCCCCTGGTTGCGCAGGAACCCCAGCGCCAGGTATTCCGGGTAGTCGCCGATCGTCATCGCGGTGACGATCTCCTGCCTGTTGAGGTAGATGGTGAGCGGGCGCTCCTCGACCACCGAGATCTCGGTGGCGGCGCCGGTCTGGTCGGTGCCCGAGATGCGCCGGGTCAGGCGCGGGTCGGTGGGGGTGGGAAGCACGGGAAACTCGGGCATGCGGATGATCTTGCGCCTCCTCTGGCCTGCGCGTTGGGCATCTTGTAACCTGCGCCGGGGAGTTTCAAGGGGACGAGGATGCTTGGGTACGTAACGGGGCTGCGTCGCGGCGAGGTCGATGTACTGATGCGCGAGGTGGCGGAGCGCCTCCGCGCCGAGGGCGTGCCGCTCGCCGGCGCGGTGCAGCACAACGTCGAGACCGGGCCCGCCAGCAAGTGCCACATGGACCTGCAGGTGCTCAGCGGCGCGGACGTGGTGCGCATCAGCCAGGATCTCGGCGCACTGTCGCGCGGCTGCCGGCTCGACCCGCAGGGGCTCGAACGGGTCGTCGGGCTGGTGAGCGCGGGGCTGCAGAAGGGCGCGGCGCTGCTGCTGGTCAACAAGTTCGGCAAGCAGGAGCTGGGCGGGCGCGGCTTCCGCCCGGTGATCGGCGAGGCGATCTCGTCCGGCGTGCCGGTGCTGGTGGCGGTGAACGAGGGCAACCTCGACGCCTTCCTCGCCTTTGCCGAGGATCTCGCGGAAGCCCTGCCGACGGACGTCGATGCGGTGACGGACTGGTGCCGCGCGCGGATCCGCGAGGCTCAGGCGGCCTGACGGCTCAGAGCCAGATCGTCGCGCAGCGGTTGCCGCTCTCGGCGATGATCTTCGCGCCCGCGCCGAGCGCGATCTGCAGCATGGCGCGGTTGTCGTGGGAGAAGGTGGCCTCGACCGTCTCGATTCCCATGTCGCGGGCGTGGCCGAGCGCGGCGCGGAACAGCTGCCGACCGTAGCCGATGCCCTGGTAGGCGTCCTCGACCGAAAGCGCGATCTCGGCATGGGCCCTGCCGACGCGGTAGAGTTCGAGCACGGCGCGCGTCGCGCCATCGGCCTCGAGCCCCAGCACGAGGTTCGGGCGGCAGGACTCGGCGCGGCGCTTCAGCCACTCGTCGCCGACCCGGCTGTGGAAGCGGCTGCGGATCGCGGCGGCGCTCAGGCGTTTCCAGTGGCCATAGAGCAGCGCAGCCGCCCGGGAAACGGATCCCTCGGTCGTCACTTCTGTCAGCACTGCCTCTGCGGTCGCCATGGCTCATCCTTTCTGCACCGGCGGTGAGATAGGGGCGGGCGGACCGTCGCACCACCGACAATTCGGAGATCCTGCCATGCGCGATGGTCATAACGAAATCGCGAGCGGCCCGTGATCGGATGCGAAAATGCCGGGGTTGATTAATCCGACTAATTTTGTCATGAAATAGAAGCCAGCATCGTGCCAGCCTGAAATTTCGAAAATCGGCGACGGCGACGCGCAGGGCGTCCCGGAACATCGGAGGCGAAGATGGCAGGTATTCAGGCAGCACGCACCACGGGGGCCGGCGCATGAGCGGGGCAGGGCACGGTCCCTGCGGCAGGGGTCCGGTCGGCCCGTCCGACCTCACCGGGCTCGGGCAGACCGATCTCGTGGTGCTGATGATCGCGCGCTACTTCTTCCAGTCCTTCGCCCATCCCGGGACCGAGGGCTGGGTGCGCGCCATTTCGGGGGCCGAGCAGGTGATGGGGCGCGAGGCCGGGCCGCAGGTGGTCTGCGCGGTGCTGCGCGCGGTGCAGCAGATGCGCAGCGCACGGCGCAACCATTTCCACTTCTCGAACCCCGACTGCCCCGGCTGCGCGGCAAGGCTCTGCGGCCACGAACGGCTGTTCCTCAACGTCTTCCGCTCGGTGCGCCGGGGCCGGATGGCCGATGCCGAGGCGCATGCGATGATGCTCTGCGAGGGCAATCCGGCCGAGGGGCTGGTCGCGGCGATGGCGGATCTCTGTGTCGCGCTGCCCACTGCGCCGGTGCGCCCTTCGGCCGAGCGCCAGGCGCTGCACTGAGCGCGCGGCGCGCTCACCCCTTCGTTGCGGCGCGGAACCAGTGGACGATGTCGCGGCGGGCGCCCGGGTCCATCTGGATGGCGTTGGGCGGGGGCATGGCGTGGCTGGCGCCGGCCTGCAGGAAGATGAGCCGCGCGTGTCGGGCGACGTCGGACTGGGTCTCGAGCACCACGCCCTTGGGCGGGTGGTGCAGCCCGTCCCACGAGGGCTCGCGCGCATGGCACATCGAGCAGTTGCCGATCACCGCGTGGTAGGCGTCCTCGAAGCCGGCGGCGGAGGCGAACTTCTGCTCGGCGGCGGTGAGGGGCCGGGCCTCGGCCTCCTCGTACGTGTCCATCATCGGCGCGGTCGAGAGCCAGGCGATGGCGATGAACAGCAGCGCGGTCACGACCCAGGTCCAGTAGGGCGTACCCTTGCGCGCGTGCATGGAGTTGAAGAAATGCCGGATCGTCACGCCCATCAGGAAGACGAGGCAGGGGATGATCCAGGCGTAGTCGGTGGCGAAGGCCAGCGGGTAGTGGTTCGACAGCATCAGGAAGACCACCGGCAGCGTCAGGTAGTTGTTGTGCGTCGAGCGCAGCTTGGCGATCTTGCCGTATTTGGGATCGGGGGTGCGGCCGTTCTTGAGGTCGTCCACCACGATGCGCTGGTTCGGCATGATGATGAAGAAGACGTTGGCGGTCATGATCGTCGCGGTGAAGGCGCCGAGATGCAGCAGCGCCGCGCGGCCGGTGAACACCTGGTTGTAGCCCCAGGACATCGCCACCAGCATGGCAAAGAGCAGCAGCATGAGCAGCGTCGGCCGCTCGCCGAGCGGCGACTTGCAGAGCCGGTCGTAGACCAGCCAGCCGACGGTGAGCGACAGCGCCGAGATCACGATGCCCTGGAAGAGCGAGAGCTCCATCTTCGTGGGATCGAGCAGGAAGAGCTCGCCCCCGGCCCAGTAGACGATCATCAAGAGCCCCGCGCCCGAGAGCCAGGTGGCGTAGCTCTCCCACTTGAACCAGGTGAGGTGGTCCGGCATCGCCTCGGGGGCGACGAGGTATTTCTGGATGTGGTAGAAGCCGCCGCCGTGGACCTGCCACTCCTCGCCATGGGCGCCGACGGGCAGGTGCGGCACCTTGCGCAGCCCGAGGTCGAGCGCGATGAAGTAGAAGGACGAGCCGATCCACGCGATCGCGGTGACCACGTGCAGCCAGCGCACGGCGAAGCCGAGCCAGTCCCAGATGATGGCAAGATCCTGCATGCCCGTCTCTCCCTGATGCGATGCTGCGCGCCAGCCTAGGCCGCGCGTGATTATTCTGCTATCTCCGGCATCACCTTAGCAGTTTCAAGATTTACCGAACAATGTCCTACCTCGACAACATCCGCACCTTCGTCCGTGTCTACGAGTTGGGCAGCATGTCCGCCGCGGGGCGCGATCTGCGCATCTCGCCGGCGGTGACCTCGGCGCGAATCTCGCAGCTCGAGGAGCATCTCAACGTGCGGCTCTTCCAGCGCACCACGCGCAACCTCACCCCCACCGAGCAGGGCCGTGCCTTCTACGGCGGCGCCCGCGAGGTGCTCGAGGCGCTGGAGGCGGCCGAGGCGCAGGTGGCGCAGCTGACCGACAGCCCCAAGGGCTCGCTCTACGTCGCGGCGCCGCTCGGGGTGGGGCGGCGGCTGATCGCGCCGCAGGTGCCGGGGTTCCTCAAGGAATACCCCGAGGTGCAGATCCGCCTGCGCCTGTCGGACCGCAAGGTGGATCTCACGACCGAGGGGCTGGATCTGGCCTTCTTCCTCGGCCAGCCCGAGGACAGCACGCTGCGCATGCGCAAGATCGCCGACGTGGAGCGGGTGCTGGTGGCCGCGCCCTCCTACATCGCGCGGCGCGGCAATCCCACGTCGGGAGAGGCGCTGATCGCGCACCGGCACGAATGCCTCAACCTGCGCTTTCCCGGCGCGACCGAGTTCCAGTGGCGGCTGCGCACGCCCGAGGGGCCGAAGCGCTTCGCCGTCTCGGGGCGCTACGAATCCGACGATGGCGACGTGTTGACCGACTGGGCGCTGGCCGGCGAGGGCATTGCGCTCAAGCCGGTCTTCGAGGTGGCCGAGTACCTGCGCAGCGGCCGTCTGGTGCCGGTGGCCGGGGACACGCCGCCCGAGCCGATCCAGATGGCCTGCCTCTTCACCCATCGCAAGGGACAGGACCCGAAGACCCGGCTCTTCATGGATTACATCACAGACCGCATCGGCGCGGCGATCCGGCTGGCCGAGCAGCGTGCGGCGGAAAGCGGGCGGTAGGAGCGCGGGCTTCCGACCGCAAGGTCGGTTGAGGCAGCTTCAAACAGAAATTGAAAATCATCCGGCATTAACCGGAATACACACATGGGATGACCCGGAGGCAACACCGAAGGAGCCCGTCCCACATGACGCTGCAAAGCCCGCTGCCCGCGCCCCGCTATCCCCGTGACATGACCGGCTACGGCGAGCATCCGCCCCATGCCAACTGGCCGGACGGCGCGAGGGTCGCGGTGCAGATCGTCCTCAACTACGAGGAGGGCGGCGAGAACAACGTCCTGCACGGCGATGCCGCCTCCGAGGCCTTTTTGTCCGAGATCGTCGGCGCGGCACAATGGCCGGGCCAGCGGCACTGGAACATGGAGTCGATCTACGAATACGGCGCCCGCGCCGGCTTCTGGCGGCTGCACCGGTTGCTGAAGGACATCCCCGTCACCGTCTACGGCGTCGCCACTGCGCTCGCCCGCGCGCCCGAGCAGGTCGCCGCCATGCAGCGCGCGGGCTGGGAGATCGCCTCGCACGGGCTGAAATGGGTCGAGCACAAGGACATGCCCGAGGAGGAGGAGCGTGCGCAGATCCGCGAGGCGATCCGGCTGCATTCGCTGGTCACCGGCGCGCCGCCGCGCGGCTGGTACACCGGGCGCTGTTCGATGAACACCGTGCGGCTGGCGGCGGAGGAGGGCGATTTCGCCTATATCGCCGACAGTTACGCCGACGACCTGCCCTACTGGAGCCGGGTCGCGGGCAAGGACCAGCTGATCGTGCCCTACACGCTCGATGCCAATGACATGCGCTTTGCCTCGCCGCAGGGGTTCAACTCGGGCGACCAGTTCGAGAGCTACCTGCGCGACAGTTTCGACACGCTCTACGAGGAGGGGCTCGCGGGCGCGCCGAAGATGCTGTCGATCGGGTTGCACTGCCGTCTGGTCGGCCGCCCGGGCCGGGTCGCGGCGCTGAAGCGGGTGCTGGCCCACATGGCCGGGCACGAGGGCGTCTGGTTCGCCACCCGCGCGCAGATCGCCGATCACTGGGCTGCCGAGCATCCCGCGCCGACCGGCCCGCGCCCCTCGCAGATGGACCGCCGCGCCTTTGTCGAGGCCTTCGGCGGCGTCTTCGAGCACAGCCCGTGGATCGCCGAGGGTGCCCATGCGCTGGAACTGGGCGAGACCCACGACACCGCGCGCGGCGTCCATGCGGCGCTGGCGCGGGTGTTCCGCGCGGCCTCGGGCGAGCAGCGGCTCGGCGTGCTGACGGCGCACCCCGACCTTGCCGGGAAACTTGCGCAGGCCAGGCGGCTCACCGCGGAGTCGACCGCCGAGCAGGCGGGGGCGGGGCTCGACGCGCTGACCGACGCCGAGCGCGATGCCTTCAGCGAATTGAACGCGGCCTATACCGCGAGGTTCGGTTTCCCCTTCATCATCGCGGTGCGCGACAACGACAAGGCCTCGATCATGGCGGCCTTCCGCCGTCGCCTCGGCAATGACCGCGCCACCGAGTTCGCCGAGGCCTGCCGGCAGGTCGAACGCATCGCCGAGCTGCGCCTGATGGACAAGTTCGGCGCATGAGCCGGATCGACGCCGAGCCTCTCACCGCTGCCGCCTTCGCCCCGTTCGGCGAGGTGCTGGAGGCCGAGGGCGCGCCCGACCGGATCATCAATCAGGGGCTCTGCGGGCGCTTCCACGACCGCGCCACGCTCGACATCGTGGACGGCCGCGCCGGGATCAGCCTCTTCAAGGCCGAGCCGCGCGCGCTGCCGCTGCGGCTCGAGATGGTCGAGCGGCACCCGAAGGGCAGCCAGGCCTTCCTGCCAATGAGCCCTGATCCGTTCCTCGTGGTCGTCGCCCCGGACGCTGGCGGCGTCCCGGGAACGCCCCGCGCCTTTCTGACCCGCCCCGGGCAGGGGATCAATTTCCATCGCGGCACGTGGCACGGGGTGCTGACCCCGCTCTGCGCGCCGGGGCTCTTTGCCGTGATCGACCGGATCGGCGAGGGGCCAAACCTCGAGGAGCACTGGTTCGAAGAGCCCTACCTCGTTCACGCCATCGCGTGAGGAAGCCGGCAGCAAGACCGGCCCCGCGCCCCAACAGGGAGCACCCCCAGACATGACCGACCACCGCATCGGAACGCCCGAGCAATTGCGCGATCCGGACTTCACCCCCGCGCTCAGCCGCGCCATCCCGCTCGGCATCCAGCACGTGCTGGCGATGTTCGTCTCGAACGTGACCCCGGCGATCATCGTCGCGGGCGCCGCGGGCTTCGGCTTCGGCTCGAACAGCCCGGATTTCCCGGAACTGCTCTACCTCATCCAGATGTCGATGCTCTTTGCCGGGGTGGCGACGCTGCTGCAGACGCTGACGCTGGGCCCGGTGGGCGCGGCGCTGCCGATCGTGCAGGGCACGAGCTTTGCCTTCATCCCGATCATGATCCCGCTGGTCGCCGGCAAGGGGGTCGACGGGCTGGCCGCGATGTTCGGCGGCATCCTCGTGGGCGGTGTCTTCCACGCGCTGCTCGGCACGGTGATCGGCCGCATCCGCTTCGCCCTGCCGCCGCTGGTCACCGGACTCGTCGTGACGATGATCGGCCTCGCGCTGGTCAAGGTCGGCATCGAGTACTCGGCGGGCGGCGTGCCGGCCAAGGAGGCGGGGCTCGCCAGCTACGGATCGTGGGCAAGTTGGTCGGCGGCGCTGGTGGTGCTGGCGGTGACGCTGGGGCTGAAGTTCTTCGCCCGCGGCATGCTCAGCATCTCGGCGGTGCTGGTCGGCATCCTCGTCGGCTACGTCTACGCGATCTTCACCGGGCTCTTGTCGCTCGACGCCATCGCCGGATCGTGGCAGAACGCCGCCGCCTTCTCGCTGCCCGAGCCGTTCCGTTACGGGGTCGAGTTCTCGGTCGCGGCGGTCATCGGCTTCTGCCTGATGGCCTTCGTCTCGGCGGTCGAGACCGTGGGTGACGTTTCGGGCATCACCAAGGGCGGCGCGGGGCGCGAGGCTACCGACCGCGAGATCGCCGGGGCCACCTACGCCGACGGCGTCGGCACGGCGATCGCGGGGATTTTCGGCGGGTTGCCCAACACCTCGTTCAGCCAGAACGTCGGGCTCATCGCCATGACCGGCGTGATGAGCCGCCACGTGGTGACCATCGGCGCGATCTTCCTGATCGTCTGCGGGCTGGTGCCCAAGGTCGGCGGCGTCATCCGCACCGTGCCGATCGAGGTGCTGGGCGGCGGTGTCATCGTGATGTTCGGCATGGTCGTCGCCTCGGGCATCTCGATGCTGTCAGACGTCGACTGGACCCGGCGCAACATGGTGATCTTTGCCGTGGCGCTGTCGGTCGGGCTGGGGCTGCAGCTCGAGGTGCTGAACGTCGCGCCCGGCGCGCCCAACGCGCTGCAGCACCTGCCCGACACGCTGCGCATCCTCGGCGCCTCGGGCATCCTGCCCGCCGCGCTGATCGCCATCGTGTTGAACCTTTTGCTGCCCCAGGAGTTGGCAGAGGAATCCACCGAAGAGGTCTCGGGCGGCCTGGCCGGCCACCGCGGAGAGGAGCCGCGCGGCGAGAGCGCCGGGGCCTGATCGACCCTTCGTGGAGGCTGCGGCGCGTCCCTCGGGGCGCGCCGTTTGCATTTGCGCGGCATGGTTTGGCGGGAGCGCGGGCGAAGCGGCACGCGCAAAGAAAAGGGGCGGAGGCCGTTGGCCTCCGCCCCTATGAAGCGCCGAGAAGCCGTGGCTCAGAAATCGACCTCGATGGCGATGCCCTTCTCGACCGCCAGATCGACCACCGCCGCGGCGACGGCGAGGTCCTGCAGGCCGACCCCCGTGCCGTCGAAGAGCGTGATCTCCTCCGCCGAGCTGCGCCCCGGATGCGCGCCGCCGATCACCGCGCCGAGCTGGGTGATGTCACCCTCGCCGATCAGCCCTGCGGCCACCGCGTGCTGCGCCTCGCCGATGGAGACCGACTGCGCCACCTCGTCGGTGAAGACCGTGGCCGCCGCCAGCAGCTCCGGCGCGACCTCCTGCTTGCCCCTGGTGTCGGTGCCCATGCAGGCGATGTGGCAGCCCGGCGCGACATGCTCGGCCATCAGGATCGGCGCGAAGGAGGAGGTGATCGAGATGATCACGTCGGCCTCGCGCATGCCCTCGAGCCCCACCGCCTCGAAGGGCAGGCCCGCCTCGGTCGCGACCCTCTGAAGGTTGGGCAGCATCTCGGGGTGCAGGTTCCAGCCGATCACCTTGTCGAAGTCGCGCTGCTCGAGCGCGGCGCGCAGCTGGAAGGTGGCCTGATGCCCCGCGCCGACCATGCCGATGACCTTCGCATCCTCGCGTGCGAGGTGGCGGATCGAGACCGACGAGGCCGCGGCGGTGCGCAGCGCGGTCAGCAGGTTGCCGCCGACCATCGCCTTCGCCTTGCCGGTGTCGGGATCGAACAGGAACACCGTCGACTGGTGGTTGATCATCCCGCGCTTTTCGAGGTTGTGCGGCCAGTAGCCGCCCGCCTTCAGCCCGAGCGTCAGGCCGGATCGATCGAAGCCGCCCTTGAAACCGTAGAGCGCGTCCTCGTGGCCGATGGCCTCGCGCACCACGGGGAAGTTGTAGGCGTCTCCTGCCGCCATGGCGGCAAAGACCTTCTCGACCGCGGCAAAGGCGGCCTCGCGGGTCATCAGGTCGGCGATCTCGCGTTCGGGAACGATGAGCATCAAGCTCTCCTTTCATCAAAAAAGCCCGCGCGCCGGGACAGAAGGTGGCGCGCGGGCAGGGCGCGCCTGCAGGGTGAGCGGGCGCGCGGGGCATGAGGGGAATGGGGATCAGTAGGCCTTGCCGCGCGCCGAGACCGGCCAGAGCGTCTCGACCTTGCCGCCGCGCACGCCGACGTACCAGTCGTGCACGTTGGCGGTGGGATCGCAGTGGCCCGGCACCAGCCTCAGCTTGTCGCCGACCCTGAGCGCGCCGTGCGGATCGGCGATCACCCCGTGCTCGTCCGAGCACTTGACGTATTCGACGTCGGTGCGCCCGAAGACCACCGGCAGGCCGCTGTCGACCGACTGCGCCTTGAGCCCCGCGTCGCAGACGGCGATGCCCGGCTTGGCGTGGCTCATCACCTGCGTGAGGATGAAGAAGGCATTCTCCCACTCGCCGTTGTCGATGCGGTTGCCGTCCTTGTCGCGGATGCGGCCGTAGTCGGCATCCATGAAGGCGTAGGAGCCGCACTGGAGCTCATTGTAGACGCCCGAGTTGCTCTCGAAATAGTAGCTGCCGGTGCCGCCGCCCGAGACCAGCGCGGGTTTCAGCCCGACCGCCTCCAGCGCGGCCACGGCCTCCTTGACCTGCGCGATGGCCACGTTCAGCTTGTCGCGCCGTGCCTCGTAGCTGTCGAGGTGCTGCATCGCGCCCTGGTAGGCCTGGATGCCGGTGAACTCGAGCCCCGGCGCGGCGTCGATGGCCAGGGCGATCTGCACCACCGCCTCGGAGCTGGTCACGCCGCAGCGGCCCGCGCCGCAGTCGATCTCGACGAAGCATTCGATCGTGGTGCCGTGGCGCTGCGCCGCCTCGGAAAGCTCGGCGACGTTGGCGAGGTCATCGACGCAGACGATGATCTTCGCCCCCAGCTTCGGCAGGCGTGCCAGCCGGTCGATCTTGCGCGCATCGCGCACCTGGTTCGAGACCAGCACGTCCTTGATGCCGCCGCGCACGAAGACCTCGGCCTCGGACACTTTCTGACAGCAGACGCCGACGGCGCCACCGAGCCGCATCTGCAGTTTCGCCACGTCCACCGACTTGTGCATCTTGCCGTGCACGCGGTGGCGCATGTTGTGGGCGCGGGCATAGTCGCCCATCTTGCGGATGTTGCGCTCGAGCGCGTCGAGGTCGAGCACGAGGCAGGGGGTCTGGATCTCGGCCTCGTCCATGCCGGGCAGGGCGGGGACGTCGAAGCCGACCTCGAGTTGGTCGAAGGTCACGGGTGCATTCATGGCTCAGGCTCCTTTGGCCCAGGGCAGGCGGTCCAGGTCGACATTGCCGCCGGTGATAATGAGACCGACGCGCTTGCCGGCGAAACGGTCCCTGTTCTTGAGGATGGTTGCAAGCGGCACGGCGCTCGACGGCTCCATCACGATCTTCATGCGCTTCCAGATCAGCTTCATCGCCTCGACGATCTCGTCCTCCGAGGCGGTGAGGATGTCGCTGACGTGGGTCGAGACGAAATGCCAGGTCAGATCCTTGAGCGGCACCTTCAGCCCGTCGGCCACGGTCTCGGGCGCGTCGTCGGCGATGATGTGCCCGGCCTTGAAGCTGCGGCAGGCGTCGTCGGCCTGCTCGGGCTCGGCGGCGATGACCTCGCATTCGGGGGCGAGGGTGGAGAGCGTGAGGCAGGTGCCCGAGATCATCCCGCCGCCGCCGATCGGCGCGACGACCATGTCGAGCCCGTCCGTCTGTTCCATGAACTCGCGCGAGCAGGTGCCCTGGCCCGCGATCACCCGCGGGTCATTGTAGGGATGGACGAAATCGCCGCCCGTGGCCGCCTGCACCTCGGCGAAGACCGCCTCGCGCGAGCTGGTCGAGGGCTCGCATTCGGTGATGATCCCGCCGTAGCCGCGCACCGCGTCCTTCTTGGCCTGCGGCGCGGTGCGCGGCATGACCACGTGGCAGGGGATGCCGCGCCGCCCTGCGGCGTAGCTGAGCGACAGGGCGTGGTTGCCCGAGCTGTGGGTGCAGACGCCGCGCGCCGCCTCGGCATCCGTCAGGCCGAACACCGCGTTGGAGGCGCCGCGCACCTTGAAGGCGCCGGCCTTCTGGAAGTTCTCGCACTTGAAGAAGAGCTGCGCGCCGGTGAGCTCGTTCAGGAAGGACGAGGTCAGCACCGGGGTGCGGTGAATGTGCGGCGCGATGCGGGCGTGGGCCGCCAGCATGTCGTCGTAGGTGGGGATGTTCAGCGCGATATCCTTCATCACGCGGCCTCCTTCCGGGCCAGTGCCGGGGTGGCGCGGTAATACTCCTGCGCCGCCGCAACGCCCGAGCCGAGCGTGATGTCGAGGCCGAGATCCTTCATGCACATCTCGGCGCAGGCGAGGCCCGAGAGGGTCATCACGTCGGTCAGGCTGCCGAGGTGGCCGATGCGGAACACCTTCCCGGCGACCTCGCCGAGCCCGGTGCCGAAGGCGACACCATAGGTCTGCGCGGCGTGGCTGACGATGTCGGTTGCGTTGAACCCGTCGGGCGTGCGGATCGCGCTGACCGTGTCCGAGTAGACCTCGGGCGAGGCGGCGCAAAGCTCGAGCCCCCAGGCGCGGACGGCGGCGCGCACCCCCTCGGCGATGCGGTGGTGGCGGGCGAAGACGTTCTCCAGCCCCTCGTCCAGCAGCATGCGGCAGGACTGGGTGAGCCCGTTCAGCAGCCCGACGGCGGGGGTGTAGGGATAGGCGTTGTTGGCGTAGCCCTTGGCCATGTCGTGCACGTCGAAGAAGGTGCGCGGCAGCTTGGCGGTCCTGGTCGCGGCGAGAGCCTTCTCGCTGAAGCCGGTGATGGCGAGGCCGGGCGGCAGCATGAAGCCCTTCTGCGAGCCGGTGACGGCGACGTCGACGCCCCACTCGTCGAAGCGGAAATCCATCGAGGCGATCGAGCTGACGCCATCGACGAAGAGCAGCGCCGGGTGACTCGCCTCGTCGAGCGCGCGGCGCACCGCGGCGATGTCCGAGCGAACGCCGGTCGCGGTCTCGTTATGGGTGGCAAGAACGGCCTTGATGCGGTGCTGTTTGTCGGCGGCGAGGATCTCGGCGTAGCGGTTCGCCGGCAGGCCCTGGCCCCATGGCGTCTCGACGACCTCGACGGTCAGCCCGTGGCGCTGGCACATGTCGATCCAGCGGTGGCTGAACATGCCGTTGCGCGCCGCAAGGACCCGGTCGCCGGGCGAGAGCGTGTTGCTGAGCGCCGTCTCCCAGCCGCCGGTGCCGGTCGAGGGGAAGATGAAGACCTCGGCGCTTTCGCTCTTGAGCACCTTGCGCACGCCCGTCCGGGCGGGGTGCAGGATCTGCCCGAACAGCGGCGAGCGATGGTCGATCGTCGGCATGTCGCAGGCCTTGCGCAGGCTCTCGGGGATGTTGGTCGGGCCCGGGATGAAAACGGGGTTCTGAAAGCTCATGGCCACCTCCTCTGGTCGCTGAAGATCACCGTAACCGGGGGGCGCGCGGGATGAAATTTTTTTGAAATCGTTTTTCAGAAATGCACTGATCTGGAAAATCAAGCGTTGTCAGGTGGTTGATTTTTTCATATCGTGAATTCGGCTTTCAAGTTGAATGAAAGAGATTTGATGGATTCCCCGAAAGATGCCGAAGCCAGCCCCCGCCGCGCCCGTGGACGGCCGCGCGGATGGGAGGACAACAGCGCGCAGAACACCATCAAGTCGCTCGACCGGGCGATGGAGGTGCTCGACTACCTGAGCGGCCATTCCGGCCTGACCCTGTCGGAGCTGGCAAGCGATCTGGATCAGTCCCCGGCCACGGTCTACCGCATCCTCGTCACGCTCGAGGGGCGGCGGCTGGTGGAGTTCGATCCGGCCGAGCAGCTCTGGCACATCGGCCCGCAGGCCTTCGTCATCGGCGCGCGCTTCCTGCGCCGCACCAGCCTCGTCGAGCGGGCGCGGCCGATCCTGCGCGGGCTGATGGAGATGACCGGCGAGACCGCGAACCTCGGCATCGTGCGCGAGGCTTCGGTGCTCTTCGTCAGCCAGGTCGAGACGCACGAGAGCATCCGCGCCTTCTTCCCGCCGGGCACGCTGTCGCCGCTGCACGCCTCGGGGATCGGCAAGGCGCTGCTCGCGGAGATGGACGGGGAGCGGCTGGAGAAGCTGCTGGCGCGGAAGATGGAGCGGTTCACCCCGCACACGCTGGCCGAGCCGGAGGCGCTGCGCGCCGATCTCGCGGCGATCCGGGGGCGGGGCTACTCGATCGACGCGGAAGAGAAGAACCTCGGGATGCGCTGCATCGCGGCCGCGGTCTTCGACGCCTCGGGCGAGGCGGTGGCGGGGATTTCCGTCTCGGGTCCGACCATCCGGATGCGCGAGGAGAGCACGAACGAGACGAGCCGCGCGGTGATGCGCGCGGCCCGGGAGTTGACGGAGGCGATCGGCGGGATCAGTCCGCGGGCGCGGTGACCTTGCGCGGCGCGGGCATCCCCTGCGCCGCGCCGGAGGGGCGCAGCGCCATGTGCCGGTTCACGTCCTTGTAGAGCAGGTAGCGGAACCGGCCCGGCCCGCCCGCGTAGCAGGCCTGCGGGCAGAAGGCGCGCAGCCACATGTAATCCCCGGCCTCGACCTCGACCCAGTCCTGGTTGAGCCGGTAGACCGCCTTGCCCTCCAGCACGTAGAGCCCGTGCTCCATCACGTGGGTCTCGGCGAAGGGGATCACCGCGCCGGGCTCGAAGGTGACAACGGTGACGTGCATGTCGTGGCGCAGGTCCGAGGGATCGACGAAGCGGGTGGTCGCCCACTTGCCCTCGGTGCCGGGCATCGGCGTCGGGGCGATGTCCTGCTCGTTGGCGATGATCACCTCGGGATGCGGCAGGCCGGGCACCGCCTCGTAGGCCTTGCGGATCCAGTGGAAGCGCAACACGTCCTTGCCCGCGTTGCGCAGGGTCCAGAGCGTGGCGGGCGGCAGGAAGGCATAGCCGCCCTCGCGCAGCACGTGGGTCTCGCCCTCGACGGTCAGCGTGGCCTTGCCGTCGACGATGAAGAGCACGCCCTCGGCGCCCGCGTCGGTCTCGGGATGGTCCGAGCCGCCTCCGGGCTGCACTTCCATGATGTATTGCGAGAAGGTCTCGGCAAAGCCGCTGAGCGGGCGCGACAGCACCCAGAGACGTGTGCCTTCCCAGAATGGCAGGAAGCTGGTGACGATGTCGCGCATCGTGCCCCGCGGGATCACCGCGTAGGCGTCGGTGAAGACCGCGCGGTCGGTCAGCAGCTGGGTCTGCGGCGGGTGGCCGCCCTCGGGGGCGAAGTATCTGGGGGTCATCTCGGGGCTCCGGTGGGAGGGATCTCTGCCGCCACTATGGCGGGGCGGCAGCGGCGCGGCGACGGGGCGCGATGCGAAAGCTCTTTCTCGGATTCCAAGAAAATCGCGCCCGGCCTTTCGGTCCGAGCGGAAGATGCTCAGGCGGGCTGCAACTCGGACCGGCGCACCGGCGCGGCGCGCTTCTGCGGCACGCCCGCAACGTAGGTCTCGGCCACGGCCCGATCGTCGCCCAGCATCTGCAGCACGAAGAGCTCTTCGCTCAGGCTCTCGGCGCGTTGCATCCGCAACGCCATGGGCTCGGTCGCCGAGGAGTCGAGCACGACGATATCCGCCTCGGTCCCCGGCTCGAGCGTGCCGATCCGGTCCTCCAGCCCCAGCGCCACGGCGTTGCCGCGGGTGATCCAGTGGAAGGCGTTCAGCGGGTGCAGCTTCTGGCCCTGCAATTGCAGCACCTTGTAGGCCTCGTTGAGCGTCTGCAGCATCGAGTAACTGGTGCCCGCGCCGACGTCGGTGGCGATGGCATTGCAAATCCCGCGCGCCCGCAGCCCCGCGTCGTCGAAGAGCCCGCTGCCGAGGAAGAGGTTCGAGGTCGGGCAGAACACCGGCTTCGCGCCGGTCTCGGCCAGAAGGTCGATCTCGCGCGGCTCGAGGTGGATCGAATGGCCGAGCAGCGCCTTGGGACCAAGCAGGCCATACCGCTCGTAGACGCCGAGGTAATCGGGCGCCTCGGGGTAGAGGCTGAGGGTATAGGCGATCTCGTCGCGGTTCTCCGACAGGTGGGTCTGCACGTGACAGTCCGGGTGCTCGGCGACCAGCGCGCCGGCCATTTCCATCTGCTCTGGCGTCGAGGTGATGGCGAAGCGCGGGGTGATGGCATAGCCCGCACGGCCCTTGCCGTGCCAGCGCGCGATCAGCCGCTTGGTGGCGTCATAGCCCGACTGCGGCGTGTCGCGCAGCGCCTCGGGGGCGTTCCGGTCCATCATCACCTTGCCGCCGATCATCCGCATGTCGCGGCGGGCGGCGGCGGCGAAGAAGGCCTCGGCCGAGGTTTCGTGGACCGAACAATAGGCGACGGCGGTGGTGGTGCCATGGGCGCAGAGCTGGCCCATCAGCCACTCGGCCATCGCCTCGGCGTGGGCCGGATCGGCAAAGCGGGTCTCTTCGGGGAAGGTGTAGCTGTTGAGCCAGTCGAGCAGCTGCGCGCCCCACGACGCGATGACCTGCACCTGCGGGTAATGGATATGGGTGTCGATGAAGCCGGGCATCAGCAGGTGCGGGCGGTGGTCCACCACGGGCGCGGCGGGGGCCTGCCGGGAGAGCTGCTCGTAGGTGCCGGTGGCGCGGATCATCCCGCCGCCGACCAGGATCGCCCCGTCCTCGATGTAGCGATAGGCGGCATGGTCCTCGGGGCCCTGCGGCTCGGCGGTGAAGCTGAGGATGCGCCCGCGCAGGAGCACTTGGTCGGTCTTCATGGGGGTCACCTTCTCGGGAAGCGGGAGGGGAATGGGGGCGCGGGCCGGGATACGGCCCGCGCCGGTGGGGTCAGGATGGCTCTGCCCGGATCACTCCGCGGGCGCGGCGGAGGGCTCCTCGACCACCACGTCATGGTTGAGGGGGGCGCCCTCGCGGTGGAACAGCGGGTAGATGTAGAGGAAGGCCGCGGCGATCAGGTAGCCTGCCGAGACCGGGCCGAGCTCGGGCCAGTGCAGGCTGGCGCCGTGGATGATCCCAACGAGCGACATCAGCGCGGCGGCAAGCGCGAAGCCCCCGGCGTTGCGGAACCTTCCGTCGATCACGCTGGCGACGATGGCCCCCCAGATGAGCCCGGTGAGGATCGCGCCCTGGCTGAGCGCGAGGTGGCCGGAGAAATGCGCGCCCTGCTGCAAGAGCGCGGCGGTCAGCGCCTCGTCCCCGAGTTGCGGCAGTCCCTGCACCCCGGTCGCCTGCAGCGCGCCCATCAGCGCCCCCCACTTGATCATCAGGAAGGACGAGACATGCGGCATCATCGCGATGGTGACGGCGGCCATGTGTTCCGTCCGCACGCAATGGGCGGTGTTGGTGATCAGGCTCAGCGCCACGAAGACCAGCACCGGCGCCGCGGCGGCCTCGGGGATCAGGTTGTTGAGGAACGCGAGCAGGCCGAGGAAGGCGGCGAGCGGAATGACCGTGCCGACGCCGATGATGTAGCCCGCGTGCGCGCCCATGCGCTTGTAGGCCGGGTGGCCGATGTAGGCGGTGGTCGGGAAGGGCGAGCCGAAGACCGCGCCGATCATCGTGCCGACGCCGTCGGTGACCTGGCAGAGGCCGACCGGGTAGTAGTCCCCGGCGCTCTCGGCGCTCTCGACGTTGTTCATCGTCTCGATGAAGTTGTAGATCTGTACCGGCACCAGCACGAGGAAGAGCTCGGGGTTGGCGAAGAGGTGGTGGATGCCCGCCATCAGGTCGCCGATGTAGGGCAGGGGCGGGTAGAAGCCGGTGCCCTCGAAGCTGATCCGCGCCTCGCCGATGGTGAAGGCGACCGCGGTCCCGGCGATCAGCGCCAAGAGGCCCGCGGGGATGTTGAAGGGCAGGCGGAAGCGCCCGACGAGGCCCCAGAGAATGATGATCATCGAGGCAAAGCCGATGTAGGGCTGCTCGAAGACGGTGGCCAGCGGCACGGTGCCGATGAACACCAGCGCGATGCCGCAGAGCGTGCCGAGCATCCCGGCGCGCGGCGTCACGCGCTTGAGCCAGGGCCCGATCAGCGCGCCCATGCCGGCGACGATGCCGCCGATGAAGCCCGCGCCGATGCCGACCTGCCAGGCCAGCATGGGATCGTTGGTGGCCCAGTAGATCGGCCCGATGACCCCGAAGAGATAGACGAACATCACCGGCGTCGAGATGCCGTAGGGCAGGGCGGTGACGTCGCGCCCCTGCCGCGCCGCGGCCTGTTTCGCCAGCAGCACGTAGACCGCGACACCCGACAGGATGGCCACCGCTGCGCCGGGCAGGATGCGGCCGTAGACGATCTCGGCGGGCATGCCGAAGACGAACTGGCAGACGCCCGACAGCACCATCAGGTTGATCAGGTTGTCGGTGAAGAGCGCCCAGAAGGCGCTGAAATCGCTGCGTGAGAACAGCTTGTAGTGGGTACTCCCTTCCCGCATGTCGGGTCTCCTCGGGTTGCTTGCGGTTGTCCCGCGGCGCCCGCTCCTCCCCGGGCGGTCGCGGGGGTTACTCGGCGGCTATGGCAACGGGGCGCGCCCCGGAGCGAGCGCTGGTGAGCGCCGTTAGCACCTCGGCCACCACGAAGGCAGCGATGACCTCGGGGCGCTTGTCGCGGCTGCCCTGCGCGCCGATCGGGCAGGTCAGGGCCTCGTCCGAGAGCCCGTCGCATTCGTGCCGCGCGAAGCGGCGGAACTTCTCGCGCTTGGTGGCCGAGCCGATGAGCCCGACGTAGCGCGCGTCGCCGCGCCTCAGCGCCGCGGAGGCGCAGAGGAAATCGAGCGCGTGGTCATGGGTCAGCACGATGAAGGCGCTGCCCGGCGGGGCCATGGCGATCTCGAGTTCCGGCAGCGGGCTGAGCACGGTCTCGACCCGCGCGGTGCAGAGCGCCAGCTCCTCGGCGCGCTCGTCGACCAGCAGGCAGCGCACCGGCAGGTGCTGCATGAGCTCCGCCAGCGCCCGTCCGACGTGGCCCGCGCCGTGGATCTGCACCATCGGCAGCCGGGCGGCCTCCTCCGCCGCCCGCGCCTGCGCCGCGCGCCGGTCCTGCGCGCCCATGCGGGCAATCGAGACCTCGACCCGCCCGCCGCAGCACTGGCCGATCTCGGGACCGAGCGGCAGGTCGAGCGTGGCGGCAAGATCGCCGCGGGCCAGCATCCCGCGCGCCGCGGCGATGGCCCGGTGCTCGAGCTGGCCGCCGCCGATGGTGCCGTGGCGCGCGCCTTCCGAGACATACATCTCGCAGCCCGCCTCGCGCGGCGAGGAGCCGCGCACCCGGCTCAGCCGCAGCCGCGCGACGGGCGCGGGCGTGGCGAGGAAACTCTCGAGCAGGCTCATGACTGTCCCGCCAACCGCTCGACCGCCAGGAGCACGCGCTCGGGCGTGGCGGGGGCGTCGAGGCGCGGGCATTCGCGGTAGTCCGCCACGCTCGCCACGGCCATGGACAACGCCTCGAAGACCGAGATGCCCAGCATGAAGGGCGGCTCGCCCACGGCCTTGCTGCGCTTGATGGTGCGCTCGCGGTTCTCGGACCATTCGGCGAGGCTCACGTTGAAGACGCGCGGCCGGTCCGAGGCGAGGGGGATCTTGTAGGTCGAGGGCGCATGGGTGCGCAGCGCGCCCTTTGCATCCCACCACAGCTCCTCGGTGGTCAGCCAGCCCATGCCCTGCACGAAGGCGCCCTCGACCTGGCCGCGGTCGAGCACCGGGTTCAGCGAGCGGCCGACGTCGTGCAGGATGTCGGTACGCTCGATGCGGTACTCGCCGGTCAGCGTGTCGATGGTGACCTCCGAGCAGGAAGCGCCATAGGCGTAATAGTAGAACGGCCGGCCCTTGCCCGCGGCGCGGTCCCAGTGGATGCCCGGGGTCTTGTAGAAGCCCGCCGCCGAGAGGTGCACGCGCGCCATGTAGGCGGCCCTGATGACCTGCTCCCACGGCAGAAGTTGCGCGCCCACCTGCACGTGTCCCGGGACGAAGCGCACCTCTTCCGGCTTCACGCCCCAGTGCCCGGCGGCGAACTCGACCAGCCGCGCCTTGATCTGCTCGGCCGCGTCGAGCGCCGCCATGCCGTTGAGGTCCGATCCCGACGAGGCGGCGGTGGCCGAGGTGTTGGGCACCTTCTCGGTGGTGGTGCGGGTGATCTTGATGCGCTCGAAATCCACCTTGAAAGCGTCGGCCACCACCTGCGCCACCTTGGTGTTGAGCCCCTGGCCCATCTCGGTGCCGCCGTGGTTGAGCTGGATCGAGCCGTCCGAGTAGACGTGGATCAGCGCGCCGGCCTGGTTGTAATGGGTGGCGGTGAAGGAGATGCCGAACTTCACCGGGGTCAGCGCGATACCCTTGCGCAGCACACCGGCCTGCGCGTTGAAGGCGAGGATCTCGCGGCGGCGCTGCTGGTAGGCGCAGGTCTCCTCCAGCTCGGAAACCACACGGCCGATGATGTTGTCGGTGACCTCCTGATGATAGGGGGTCAGGTTCCGGCCATCATGGGCGTCGCCGTAGAAGTTGGCCTTGCGCACCTCCAGCGGGTCCTTGCCGAGCGCATAGGCGATCTCCTCGATCATCCGCTCGGCGGCGACCACGCCCTGCGGCCCGCCGAAACCGCGGAAGGCGGTGTTCGAGACGGTGTTGGTCTTCATCGGGCGGCTCTGCAGCCGGACATGCGGGTAGAAATAGGCGTTGTCGGCGTGGAAGAGCGCGCGGTCGGTGACCGGGCCCGACAGGTCCGAGGACCAGCCGCAGCGCGCCGCGAAGGTGCCGTCCACCGCGCGGATGCGGCCCGCGCCGTCGAAGGCGACGTCGTAGTCGATGACGAAGTCGTGGCGCTTGCCGGTGGCGGTCATGTCCTGATCGCGGTCGGGACGGATCTTCACCGGGCGGTTCAGCCGCTTGGCGGCCATTGCGGCGACCACGGCGAAGAGGTTCATCTGGCTTTCCTTGCCGCCGAAGCCGCCACCCATGCGCCGCACGTTCACCACCACCGCGTTCGACGGAACGCCGAGCACATGCGCCACCATGTGCTGCGCCTCGCTCGGGTGCTGGGTCGAGCAATGGACGATCACGTCCTCGTCCTCGCCCGGCAGGGCAAAGGCGATCTGCCCCTCGAGGTACATGTGGTCCTGTCCGCCGACCGAGAGCCGCCCCTGCAGCCTATGCGGCGCCGTGGCCATCGCGGTTTCGACCTCGCCGCGCTCGAGCTTCAGCGGCTCGGTGATGAGCGGGTAGCCCGCCTGCTGCGCGGCGATCGGATCGAGCGCATGTGGCAGCACCTCGGCCTCGACCTTGGCGAGCGTCGCGGCGCGGCGCGCGGCGTCGCGGGTCTCGGCGATGACGGCAAAGAGCGGCTGGCCGTGGAACTCGATCCTCGCGGTCGGGAAGACCGGCTCGTCGCCGCGCCCGGTGGGGCTGATGTCGTTGTGGCCGGGAATGTCGGCGGCGGTGAGCACGTCCACGACGCCCGGGGCGGCGCGCACGGCGGAGAGGTCGATGCCCCTCAGCGTGGCATGGGCGACAGAGGACACGCCGAGATAGGCGTGCAGCGTGCCCACGGGCTCGGCGATGTCGTCGGTGTACTCGGCAAGGCCCCGGACGTGCTTGATCGCGCTGTCGTGCTGGCGGTCCTCGTGGACGGCGCCGCGGATGCTGGGCTGGTGTTTCATGTCTCTCCTCCCTCAGGCGCTCAGGCGGACGGGCTGACCGTCCTGTTCGAGAAAGAACCGCCGCAGCAGGTTCTGCGCGACGCGCATCCGGTAGTCGGCACTGGCGCGCCAGTCGCTGAGCGGGGTGAAATCCTGCGCCATGGCGCGGGCGGCACCGGCGAAGCTCGCCTCGCTCCACGGCTGGCCCAGCAGCGCCGCCTCGGCCTGCGCCGCGCGTTTCGGCGTGGCGGCCATGCCGCCGAGCGCGATGCGCGCCTCGCGGATGATGCCACTCTCGACGGTGACGCTGATCCCGGCGGCGACGGCCGAGATGTCCTCGTCGCGGCGCTTGGTGATCTTGTAGGCGGCGCAGCGGGTGGCGGCGGAGGGCAGGGGGATGCGGATGCTCTCCACGAACTCGCCGGGGCGGCGGTCCTGCTTGCCGTAATCCACGAAGAACGCCTCGAGCGGCAGGGTCCGGCGGTTCGCGCCATGGCGCAGCGTGACCTCGGCGCCGAGCGCGATCAGCACCGGGGGCGTGTCGCCGATCGGCGATCCGTTGGCGATGTTGCCGCCGATCGTGCCCATGTTGCGCACCTGCCAGCCGGCGATGCGGTCCCAGTACTCGGCGAGGTGCGGCAGGTGCTGGGTGATGAGCGGCTGCAGTTCGGAATAGCTGACGCCGGCGCCGAGGGTGATCGCGCCGTCGGTGAGCTCGACCGCCTTCAGTTCGGGCAGGTGGGCGATGAAGATGGCGGGCGAGATCGGGCGCAGGAACTTGGTGACCCAGAGCCCGACGTCGGTCGCGCCGGCGATCACCGTCGCCTGCGGGTGTTCGGCATAGGCCTTGGCGAAGTCGTCGAGATCGGCGGGCAGGATGGCGCGGTCATCCGCGGGGCCGGTCTCGACCCGGCGCCCGTCCTTCAGCGCCAGAAGCTCGGCGGTGACACAGTCCCGTTCGAGTGTCAGGTGATCCGCCTCGGGGGTGCCATACTGGCTCACCGCCACGGCGGCGCGGATGATCGGCGCGTAGCCGGTGCAGCGGCAGAGGTTGCCCTGCAGCGCGGTCTCGACCTGCGCCTCTGTCGGCTGTGGCACCTGCATCCAGAGCGCGTAGAGCGACATGACGATCCCGGGCGTGCAGAAGCCGCATTGCGCGCCGTGGTGCTCGACCATCGCCCGCTGCACCGGGTGCAGCGCGCCGTCCGGGCCCGAGAGGTGCTCGATGGTCACCACGTGGCAGCCGTCGAGCGAGGCGACGAAGCGGATGCAGGCGTTGACCGGCTCGTAGCGCAGCGCGCCCCCGTGCAGGCGTCCGACGAGCACCGTGCAGGCGCCGCAGTCGCCCTCGGCGCAGCCCTCCTTGGTGCCGGTGAGGCGGCGGTCGAGCCGCAGGAAGTCGAGCAGGGTCTGCGTGGCGGGGACCTGCGGCAGGGACAGGGCCCTTCCGTTGAGCAGAAAGCGGATCTCGCTCCGGTGCGTCATGCATCCCTCCGTGGCTGGGCATGTGGCTGGTGATCGGAGGTGACGCTAGCGGAAGGCACTCTCAATGAATACGTGCGGTTTCGCCAAGGACTTTATACAGATTGTTGATAATAATCTGTCGTGCCTCGTGCTACGCCGGAGGAAAGGAGAGCGCCCATGCAATATATCGAGAGCCTGCGGGTGTTTGTCCGGGTGGTGGAGCTGGGCAGCATCACCTCTGGCGGGCGCGACCTGCGCCTGACCCCGGCGGTGGCGAGCAAGCGCATCAAGGAGCTCGAAGCGCGTCTCGGCGTGCGGCTCTTCAACCGCACCACGCGCTCGATCACCCCGACCGAGGTCGGGCGGGTGTTCTACGAGCAGGCCAAGTCCGTGCTCGCCTCGGTGGACGAGGCGGAGGCGGTGGTGGCAAACTTCTCGGAAACCCCGCGCGGCGCGCTGCGGGTGACCGCGCCGCTGGGGCTCGGGCGGCGGGTCATCGCGCCGCTGGTGCCCGCCTTCACCGAGAAATACCCCGAGGTGCAGGTGCAGATGCGCCTGTCGGACCGGTTGGTGGACATGCTGGCGGAACGGCTCGACGTGGCCTTCTTCCTCGGCGTGCCGAAGGACTCGAACCTCAAGCTGCGCCACATCTGCGACTGCCCGCGCGTGCTCTGCGCCGCGCCCTCCTACCTCGAGCGCCACGGCACCCCGGACACGCCTGAGGACCTGCTCGGCGGGCGGCACAACTGCCTGCTGCTGCGCTATCCGCGCTCGCCCGAGTATTTCTGGCAGCTGAAGACCGCGACCGGGCTGCGGCGCCTGGAGGTCGGCGGCCGCTTCGACGCCGACGATGGCGACGTGCTGACCGGCTGGGCGCTCGAGGGGCAGGGCATCGTGAACCGCCCCCGGCTCGAGGTGGCGCAGCACCTGCGCAGCGGCGCGCTCGTCGAGGTGCTGCCCCAGACGCCGCCGCTGCCCTCGACCTTCGGCTGCCTCTTCCCGCACCGCAAGCTGCAGGATCCCAAGATCCGCCTCTTCGTCGACCACATGGCCGAGGCGGCGCGCGAGGTCATCGCGCGGCCGGAGTTCCGCTGAGCCTCTCGCGGGTGCTGCGGTTGCTTTTCCGGCGCTTCCTGTGGGACAAGATGGGCACGAGTCAACGAGGCCCCGCGACGTGAACACCAAGTCCTTCTTCGAGGAAACCGGCAGCGAATCCACCGCCGAGCGCGTGTTGCGGAAGCTGCGCTTCGACATCATCCGCAACGCGCTCGCCCCCGGCCAGCGGCTGCGGCTCGAGGGGCTGCGGGAAAGCTACGGGGCCAGCGTCACCACCCTGCGCGAGATCCTCAACCGGCTCGTGGTCGAGGGCTTCGTGATCGCCGAGGACAACCGCGGCTTCGGCGTCGCCCCGGTCAGCGAGGCCGAGCTGCGCGACACCTGCGAGATGCGCCTGTTGATGGAGTGTCACGCGCTGCGCCGCTCGATCGAGATCGGCGATCTCGACTGGGAGGCCCATGTCGTCTCGAGCCATCACAAGCTGCAGTCGGTCGAGACCAAGCTGATCGGCGGCGACCGCAGCCTCGTCGCGCAATGGGTGCAGTACGACTGGGATTTCCACCACGCGACCGTCATGGCCTGCGACATGCCGGTGCTGAAGGTGACGCATTCCAACATGTTCGACCGCTTCGCGCGCTACCACCTGCTGGCGCTCGACTTCCGCGGCAAGCCCGCCGCGGAAGAGCACGCGCGGCTGCGCGACCTCGTGGTCTGGCGCGAGACCGAGGCGGCCGTCGCGCTGCTGCGCTCGCACGTGCACGCGGGGATGGAGCACATCCTCTCGACCGGGAAAATCCCGGCCTGAGGCTCAGGCGGCGCTGGCGCGCTCGGCGATCATCTCGCGCAGCATCCGCACCGCGTGACCGTAGCCGCGCGCGCCCGTGCCAGCCATGACCGCCGTCGCCACGCCCGAGACCAGCGAATGGTGGTACATCTCCTCGCGCTTGTGGATGTTGGAGATGTGGAACTCGATCATCGGGTGCGGGTACATCTTCAGCGCGTCCATCACCGCCATCGAGTAGAAGGTGAACGCCGCCGGGTTGATCAGCAGCGCCGAGGAGTGGTCGATCGCCTCGTGGATCCAGTCGATCAGCTGCTCCTCGGAATTGGTCTGGCGGAACACCAGCCCCTCGGGCCCCGCCGCCGCGTGGCAGAGCGCCTCGACCTCGGCCAGCGTGGTGCGGCCGTAGATCTGCGGCTCGCGCAGGCCGAGGCGGTTGAGGTTCGGCCCGTTCAGGACGTGGATCGGGTTGAGGGTCGGGTGGGGCACGTGGATTATCCCTTGTAGCCGAAGAGCCGCGGCAGCCAGAGCGAGACCTCGGGCACCAGCGTGATGATGAGCAGCGCCAGCAGCAGCGCGAGCAGGAAGGGCATGACCTCGGAAACGATCTCCTTCAGCGAGCAGCCCGAGATGCTCGAGACGACGAAGAGCAGCAGCCCGTAGGGCGGGGTGATGAGCCCGAGCATGATGTTGACCACGCAGACGATGCCGAAATGCACCATGTCGATGCCGAGCGCCTGCGCCGTCGGGATGAACACCGGCACGATGACCAGCAGGATCGTCGTGCCCTCGAGCAGGCAGCCGAGCACCAGCAGGATCAGGTTGACGATCAGGAGGAAGGCCAGCGGCGAGAGCTCGAACCCCGCCAGCCATGCGGCGAGCGTGCGCGGCACGTTCTCGACCGTGACCACGTAGTTGAAGACCAGCGCCCCGGCGATCAGCATGCCGATCGAGGCGGTGGTGCGCGCCGAGCCGAGCAGCGAGGCGTAGACCGATTTGAGGCTCACCGAGCGGTAGAGCAGCGCCGAGACCAGCAGCGCGTAGAGCGCGGCGACCGAGGCGGCCTCGGTCGGCGTCGTGGCGCCGCCGTAGATGCCGCCGAGCAGGACAATGGGCATCAGCAGCGCGGGGAAGGCATTGAGCGTCACCTTCGGCAGGGAGCGCAGCGGCACCGGCGGCTCGACCGGGAAGTCGCGCCGGCGGGCGGTGCGCAGGACGATGATCACCATCATCAGCCCCATCAGCAGGCCCGGCAGCACGCCCCCGAGGAAGAGGAAGCCGATCGAGGCGTCCGAGACCAGCGCGTAGATCACCATCGGGATCGAGGGCGGGATGATCGGGCCGATGACGGCGGTGGCGGCGGTCAGCGCCGCGGCGAAGGCGGGCGGGTACTTGCCGCCTTCGGTCATCATCTTCTGCATGAGCTTGCCGGTGCCCGCCGCGTCGGCGATGGCCGAACCGGACATGCCCGCGAAGATGATGGACTGCAGCACGTTGACCAGCGCAAGCCCGCCGCGGAAGCGCCCGACGAAGGCGTTGCAAAAGGCCAGCAGCCGCAGCGTCATGCTGCCCGAGTTCATGAGTTCCGCGGCGAGGATGAAGAGCGGCACCGCCAGCAGGATGTAGCTCGAGAAGAGTCCGTTCAGCAGCTGCTCGGCGGCGGTGCCCATGTCGAGCCCGGCCAGCATCAGGTAGAGGATCGACGAGGCGATCATCGCGTGGCCGACCGGCAGGCCGAGCAGGGCGAGCAGCACGATCGAGGCGATCGAGACGGCAAAGGGGCTCATGCCTCGTCCTCCTGCGCGATCGGATCGCCGGTCACGTGCCGCCCCGTTGCCGCCGCCCAGAAGAGCCAGGCGTAGCGCGCCAGGGATGCCACGGCGAAGATGATGTAGATCGCGTAGACCCAGTCGTATCTCAGGTCGAGATAGGAGGTGTCCTGGATTTTCATGAAGGTGACGTAGTCCCAGACCGCCGGCAGCGAATAGCCGTAGAGCAGCAGCAGCGCGGCGCAGGCGATCAGGCTCATCCCCCGGCGCAACCGGCGCCCGGCCAGCGACAGCACGAAGTCGAAGCGGATCTCGTCGCGCTCGCGCAGCACGAAGGCCGCGCCCCAGAGCACCAGCCAGAGCCACATGAGGATCGTCAGCTCCGACGCCCCGCCGACCGGCAGGTTCAGCAGGTAGCGGAAGGCGACCTGCACGATGAAGGCGCCGAACATGACCGCCAGCATCAGCGCGGCGATGTTCTCGGCCCGGCGGCGCAGCCAGGCTCCGAGGGATACCAGTCTTTCCATGGGCTCCGTCTCACAGGACCCGCACCCGCCGGAGCGGCGGATGCGGCGCTTCGGTTGCGCGGTGGATCAGAGCGCGTTGATGCGGTCGAGCATGCCGCTCGGCCAGTCCTTCGAGATCTCGGACTCGAGATACATCTTCTGCGCGTAGCTGCGGAAGGCATCGACGTCGGGGGTGTGGAGCTTCAGCCCCTGGCCCTCGAAGAAGGTGGCAAGCTCCGCCTCGCGCGCGAGGTGCTGCTCGGTGCTCCAGGCGATCGCCTCGTCGGCGGCGGCCTGGAAAGAGGCGCGCTGTTCGTCGGTGAAGCCGTTCCAGACCTTGGCCGAGATCACCAGCAGGTCGTAGCCCACAAGGTGCGAGGTCAGCACGATCTGGTCCATCACCTCGTAGAACTTCATGTTCTCGACGTTGGGCAGCGGGTTGTCCTGGCCGTCGATCGCGCCGGTCTGCAGGCCGGTGTAGACCTCGGCATAGGCCATCGGCGTCGGGTTCGCGCCAAGCGCCTTGCCGAGGAACTGCCAGGCGTCGCCGCCAGGCATGCGCAGCTTCACGCCGGACATGTCCTCGGGCGTGTTGATCTCCTTGTCGATGCGCAGGCCGACCTGGCGGGTGCCGAAATAGGTCGGGCCAAGGATGTGGATGCCCAGCTTCTCCTCGGCCAGCGCCTTCATCTCGGCGCCGGCGTCGCTCTCGAAGAAGGTCTTGAGATGCGCGGCGTCGCGGAAGAGGTAAGCCGAGGTCAGGATCGAGAACTCGGGGATCTGCGTCGCGATGTCCTGCGGCGCGACGTTGCCCATCTCGAGGTTGCCACGCTGGATCGCGATGATCTCGGTGGTCTGCTTGAACAGGTTGCCGCCGTAGTAGAGCTCGAGCTCGGCCGTGTCGGCGACCGAGGCGGCGAGCTTCTGCATCATCTGCGCGCGGATGTCCTGCTCGGAGAACACGGCGGAGAAGCGCAGCTTTTCCTGGGCAAAGGCGGGCACGGCGGCACCGAGGGCAAGGCCGGCCCCGGCGAGCGTGCCGAGCAGGGTTCTGCGGTTGATCATGGTCTCTCCTCCCTGAAAGACATTATATGATTGTACGTATCATATGATGATATGTATCTACGTAATATGAAAATCGCGCCGCCGTAAAGCGTTTCGAATGCGCGTCTGCGCTCGCGGCGTTGTCGCCAAAGAAGAGGCCCCCGCCCGTTTCGGGGCGAGGGCCTGGTGTGGCTGTCGAAGCGGGGCTGCCCTTACTGGGCGTCGCTCGGGATCTGCGCCTCGCCCTTCTTGGGCTTGCGGATCAGGATGGCCCAGACGAAGAGCCCGGTCAGCGCGAGGAAGAACAGGCTGTCGGGGTTGGTCAGGAACACCACCGGGTTGCCGTCGCTCAGCGACAGCGAGCGGCGCAGGTATTCCTCGAGATCCGGCCCGAGGATGAAGCCCAGCAGCATCGACACGGTCGAGTAGTTCTGCTTGCGCATGAAATAGGCCAGCACGCCGAAGATCACCGCGAGCGACATCTGGAAGATCGAGTAGGTCGCCACGTAGCTGCCCACCAGCGCCACCACGGCGATGCCGGTGTAGAGCAGGCCCTTGGGGATCGACACGATCTTGATGAACCACGGGCCGAAGAGCCAGAGGGTCAGCGGGATGAGGATCAGCGCCGAGAAGAACAGCGAGCCCAGCATCGGTCCGAGCAGCTCGGCCTGGTTCTCGAGCAGGCGCGGTCCCGGCTGGAGGCCGTTGATCACCAGCACGCCCAGAACGATCGCGGTGGTGGGATCGCCGGGGATGCCGAACATCAGCATCGGCACGAAGGCCCCGCCGCACATCGAGTTGTTGGCGGCCTCGGCGGCGGCGATGCCCTCGCGCGAGCCGTTGCCGTATTCGTGCGGTTTCTTCGACGACGAGCGGGCCATCGCGTAGGAGACGAAGGCGGCCATCGACCCGCCGGCGCCCGGCAGGATGCCGATGCCGTAGCCGATCAGCGACGCGCGCAGGTAGGCCATGAGGCCGATCTCGCGGATCTCGGACATCGGCGGCAGGAAGTCGCGGCGGCGGATCTTGATGTTCTTGGCCTTTTCCAGCGTCGAGCTGAGCCCGTCCTTCCAGCTTTCGGACTGCATGAGCACTTCGGAAATCGCGAAGGCGCCGATGACGAGCGGCATGATGTCGATGCCCTCGACCAGCAGTTCGGTGCCGAAGTTGAAGCGCGGGATCGGCTGGAGCACGTCGATGCCGACGGTGGCGATCATCACGCCCAGCACGGTGGCGACGATGCCCTTGGCAATGTTGCCCTTGTCCACGATCACGATCACCACCAGCGCGAAGAGCACCAGCGAGAACTTGCCCGGGGTCCGGATCAGCAGCGAGATCTCCGCGGCCACCGGCATGAAGGCCATCAGAAGCACGGCCCCGATGGCGCCGCCGATCATCGAGCCGAGCGCGGCGTGACCGAGCGCGTTGGCGCCGAAGCCCTTCTTCATCAGCACGTTGCCCTCGACCGCGGTCATCATCGAGGAGGGCGCGCCGGGGATGTTGATCGTGGTCGCGGTGATCGAGCCCGAGTACATGCCGGCCATGAAGATCGAGGCGCACATCACCAGCGCCGGCACGACGTCGATGGTATAGGTGATCGGCAGGAGCAGCGCGATGGCCAGCACCGAGGTCAGCCCCGGCATCGCACCGAAGAAGGTGCCGACCAGGAAGCCCCCGATCATGAACAGCAGGACGTAGGGATCGGCCAGGGCCGTCATCCCGCTGAGAACGTCGACGAAAATGTCCATCAGAAGAAACCCTCGGTGATGGTGGGCAGGCGCACGCCGAAGACGCCCGCGAAGAGCCCGTAGAACAGGGCCGTCACGCCGATGGCATAGAGGGCGAAGAGATGCGGCTTGCGGATCTGGTAGTGGAAGATCGCGAAGAGCACCGAGCTGAAGGCCAGCGTCGAGAGCCAGTAGCCGAGCGGGCGGAACAGCGCGATGTAGCCGGCGGTCGCCACGATGACGAGGAGCGGGCGCAGCATCTCGCCCGCGGGACCGTCGGCGGTGGGCTTGCGGAACTCGTTGAAGAAGACCACGGCCAGCGCGACATACATCACGATCGCGGCGAGGATCGGCACGGAACGCGGGCTCATTTCGCCATCACCCGCGAATTGCGAGTGAATGTTGAAGGCCGCGGCCAGGTAGACGGTCGTGACGATCAGGAAGAAGAAGGGTAGCAGGACACCCGTCCTGAGAAGGGGCGCGCGGTCGGCCATCGTGGTCTCCGGATAGGGGGCGGCACCAGAGCAGGCTCCGGTGCCGCCTTTCATGATTGAGTGTGAAGATTACTTCGACAGGATGCCAGCCTCGACCAGCGCGTCCATCTCGGTGAAGAGGCCCTGCGCGGTCTCGTCGGCCCAGGCGTCGAGCTCGTCACCGGCAAGCCAGTTCGGGGTCACGCCGATGGTGGCGAGCCAGTCCTGGAACTCGGCCGAGTTGTAGGCCTGCTCGTAGGCGGCCTCGATCTTGGCCACCACGTCCTCGGGGGTGCCCGCGGGCGCGGCGATGACGATGAACGAGCCGTTCAGCAGCTCGACGCCGGCTTCCTGGGCGGTCGGGACGTCATAGGTCGGGTTCTTGGCGTCCGAGAATTCCACCAGGCCGCGCGCGGTGCCGTCCTCGATCAGGTTGGCGAAGTCGCCGAGCGAGGTCATCACCACGTCGACCTCGTCGGACAGCAGCGCTTCCTTCTGCGGAGCGGCGCCGCCCGGGTAGGAGACGATCTTGAACTCGGTGTCGGTGAGCTTCTGCAGCTGCAGCAGCGTCAGGTGCACGCGGCCGCCGAGGTTCTGCACGCCGATGCGCACCTTGCCCGGGTTCTCCTTCGCCGCGGCGAGCAGGTCGTCGAGCGACTGGTAGTCGGAGTTGGCGTCGACGATGATCGCGTCGGCCTCGCTGGTGATGCGGGCGATCAGGTCGAGCTTGTCCATCTTGTAGCTCGGCAGCATGCCCTGCCACGGAACGGTCACGACGCTGTCGTAGGTCAGCGCACCGAGCGTGTAGCCGTCGCCCTTGGCAGCCATCACTTGGCCGACGCCGGTCGCGGAGTTGCCGCCCTCGATGTTCTCGACGTAGATCGTGCCGCCGAAGGACTCCTCGGCCAGCGTGGTCACCTTGCGCACGATGCCATCGGTGCCGCCGCCCGCGCCCCACGGCACGACCATGCGCACGTCACGCTCCGGGTATTCCGCCAGGGCGGCAAGCGGCACGAGGGCCGAGGTGATGGCGGCAACCGCGCCGATGAGAGTGCGTTTCATGTTGTGTCTCCTCCAAGACCTGGAACCGGCGGATGCCGTCCCGAACTGTTGTGTCCTGGCCTTTCGGCCCCTGCCACGGCGCTGGCGCGCTCAGTGCTTCCCCCCGTGGGCCCGGGCCTCCTGCGGCCGGAATCGTCGGGCGAACTTGCATCGCTACCAACTAATACATTACTATATGAATACCCGTGAAGCTGGCAAGCCTCCTTCGGAAGGCGCTGGCGATAACGTGGCAAGACCCTGTAAGTAATGAAAGAAAACTCATGCTTTACGACCATCGAACCTATACCTGCCGTCCCGGAACGATCCGCAAACACCTCGCGCTCTACGGCGAGCACGGCTACGACATCCAGCGCCGGCACCTCGGCGATCCGGTCGTCTACGGCGCGGTCGAGACCGGCGACGTGAACTCCTTCGTGCATATCTGGTGCTACGCGGATGCCGCAGACCGGGCCGCGAAGCGTGCGGCGCTGGCGGCGGATCCTGACTGGCAGGCCTATCTGGTGAAGAGTGCCGAGGCGGCGTACCTCGTCTCGCAGGTCAACCAGCTGATGACGCCCGTGCCGTTCTTCACGCCGGCGCAGTCCTGATCTAGGGCCTGATCGAGGACCTGGTCGAGGGGCGCGGCCCGGCGGCCGCGCCCGTCTTTTTCGCAAGGCGCGATCAGTCCTGCGGCAGGTCCATGCGGCTGGTCAGGAAATCGAGCTCGGCAAGGTCGGCCTCGGTCAGCTTCGGCCCCGGCCCGCGCAGCGCGCTCGAGGTCAGCGCGCCGCGCCGGCGCATCATCTCCTTGCGCAGCGCGATGCCCCATTGCCCCTGCGCCTCGTGCTTCAGCAGCGGCAGGAAGCGGTTGAAGAGGTCATGCGCCTCGGCCCGCCTGCCCTCGGTCATCAGGTCATAGACCCCCGAGAGCATCTCGGGATAGGAGAAGCCCGCCATGGGTCCGTCGGCGCCGCGCTCCATCTCCTGCACGAGGAACTGGCCGTTGTTGCCGGTCAGGATCCGCACCGGGCGCGAGAACTCGGCGCGCATCCGGGTGATCTTGGTGGGGGAGGGGAAGTCCTCTTCCTTGATGACGCCGATCTGCGGGAATTCGAGCAGCAGGCGGTCCATCGCGGGCACCGACATGACCACGCCCGAGGCGGCGGGGAAGTCCTGCAGCACGGTCGGCACGTCGCCGATCCGCGCGTAGACGGCATCGAAGTAGCGCAGCAGATCCTCGTCGGTGCGGATCCCCGTGGGCGGGCAGATCATCACTGCGTCGGCCCCCTCGGCCATCACCTGCGCCGTGACCTCGACCAGCGTGGCGAGGTTCGGGTGCGACACGCCGGCGATGATCCGGTGGCCATCCGCGGCGGCGACGTAGCGCGCGGCGACGGCGATGGTCTCGTCCACGGTCAGCTTCTGCGCCTCGCCCGAGACGCCGAGCACGGTCAGGCCCTGCGCGCCGTGGCGGTAGTAGAAGGCGGACAGCGTGTCGATGCTGGCGTGGTCGACCGATCCGTCGTCAAGGAACGGTGTCTGCGCGACGACGTGCAGGCCCCTGGTCTCGGCAAGTGCGTTGGACATGATCTCTCCCTTCGCGGACCGGGGTGGTCCGCGCTCCTTTTCTGCTGGCTGTGGGGGTGCCCGGGTCGGGCGGGTGGTCAGGTGAAGTAGTCCTTGTGCAGGACGCGGTATTCCTCGGCCCAGTCATCGGGCTTGTGGGTGTGGAAGCGGATCTCTCGGATCGCCCGGTCGACGTCGCCCGATTCGATCGCGGCGACGATGCGCTCGTGCCCGTCGATGATCGTGGCGAGGCGCTCGGCGGAATGGGTCTGCAGTCGGCGCACCCGGTCGAGGTCGCCGGTCTGGGCGCGCAGCAGCCCGTGCAGGTTCGGATGGCCCGCGCCCTCGAACATCACGTAGTGGAAATACTCGTCGAGTTCCTGGAAGCGGCGCAGCATCGTCGCCTTCGGGGCGACCTCGCGCTGCATGGCGATGATCTCGCGCAGCTGCGCCATGGTCTCGGGCGCCGGCACCGAGGTGAGCTTGATGGTGACCTCGGTCTCGAGCGCCTGGCGCAGGAACAGCGCCTCGCGGATCTGCGCGAGGTTGATGCGGGTCACCAGCGTCTTCGACTGCGGGTAGATGCGGATCAGCCCGTCCTGGTCGAGCCGCTGCATCGCGTCGCGCAGCGGCGTCTGGCTCACCTCGTATTCCCGCGCAAGGTCGGCGCGGGTGAGCGCCGTGCCCGGCGGGAGGTCCAGCGAGAGGATGCGCTGGCGCAGATCATCATAGATCCGCGAGGACGCCATCTGGCGGCCCATGGAGCTGTCATGGCGCATCATGTCGAAGGCGAGGCTCATCGTAGGGGTCTTCATTCAGACTTCCGTATCTTTCCGTTCTTCAGGTCAGATAACCGCATTTGCGGACCGGTTGACCATACTGATAAACTAAAATATTAGTGCATGACAAGTCTCGTGACGTGGATGCATCGCCCCTTAGCCGGTTGGTGCCTGCGCAGCCGGCGCCCGATTCGCGCCGCTCCGGGACAGGGCACAACAGCGGTGCGGGGCAGGGAGCCCGGTCACCCAGCAACAGGAGGTCAAGGATATGGACGGCATGGCAAACGGGTTCGTTCCGCATGGCAAGCACCTGATCGCGGGCGAATGGGTCGCGGCCGAAACGACGTTCCGCTCGGAGCCGGCGCATGGCGCGGCGCATGAGTTCGGCGTCGGCACCCCGGCGCTGGTGAACGCCGCGGTCGAGGCCGCGGAAGAGGCCTTCTGGACCTACGGCTACACCGATGCCGAGACCCGCGCGCGCTTCCTCGAGACGATCGCGGACGAGATCGAGGCCCGCGGCGAAGCGATCACCCAGATCGGCACGCAGGAGACCGGCCTGCCCGAGGCACGCCTTCAGGGCGAGCGCGGCCGCACCACCGGCCAGCTGCGCCTCTTTGCCAGCCACATCCGCGCCGGTGCCTATCTCGACCGCCGTCACGACGTGGCGCTGCCCGACCGCGCGCCGCTGCCGCGCCCCGACATCAAGATGATGCAGCGCCCGATCGGCCCGGTGGCCGTGTTCGGCGCCTCGAACTTCCCGCTCGCCTTCTCCACCGCCGGCGGCGACACCGCTTCGGCGCTGGCTGCAGGCTGCCCGGTCGTGGTCAAGGGCCACTCCGCCCACCCCGGCACCGGCGAGATCGTCGCCGAGGCCGTCAAGGCGGCGATCGAGAAATGCGGCCTGCCGGGCGGGGTCTTCAGCCTCGTTCAGGGCGGCAAGCGCGACGTCGGCACGGCGCTGGTGCAGCACCCGCTGATCAAGGCCGTGGGCTTCACCGGCTCGCTCGCCGGTGGCCGCGCGCTCTTCGACCTCTGCGCGCAGCGCCCCGAGCCGATCCCCTTCTTCGGCGAGCTCGGCAGCGTCAACCCGATGTTCCTGCTGCCCGAGGCGATGTCCGCGCGCGGCGCGGCGATCGGCGCGGGCTGGGCGGGTTCGCTCGCCATGGGTGCCGGCCAGTTCTGCACCAACCCCGGCATCGCCGTGGTGCTCGAAGGGCAGGCCGAGACGCTGGCCAATGCCGCCAAGGAGGCGCTGGCAAAGGTCGGTGCGCAGGTCATGCTGACCGACGGCATCGCCAAGGCCTACCGTGACGGCGCGGCGCGGATCGGCAGCGGCGCGGGCGTGCGCGAGATCCTGACCTCGATCTGCGGCATGCGCGACGCGACCCCCTACCTCTACATCGTCAGCGGCGCCGACTGGATCGGCAACCACGCGCTGTCCGAAGAGGTCTTCGGCCCGCTCGGCCTGATCGTCACCGTGAAGGACGCGGACGAGATGATCGCCGTCGCCAAGAGCTTCGTCGGCCAGCTGACCGTGACGCTGCACCTCGACGAGGGCGACACCGCGCTGGCCCGCGACCTGATGCCGGTGCTCGAGCGCAAGGCCGGCCGCGTGCTGGCCAACGGCTTCCCCACGGGCGTCGAGGTCTCCGACGCGATGGTCCACGGCGGGCCCTACCCGGCCTCGACCAACTTCGGCGCGACCTCGGTCGGCACGATGGCGATCCGCCGCTTCCTGCGCCCCGTGAGCTTCCAGAACCTGCCGGACGGGCTGCTGCCCGCCGACTGGCAGTAATCCCCAACACCGGTGCCGCGCAATGCGGCACCCATCCCCGTCCAAGTGAGGAGAAACACACAATGATCGCACCCGACGCGCTACGCGAGATCATCCGCCACGGGCTTCTGTCCTTCCCGGTCACCCCCTTCGATGCCGAGGACCGTTTCGCGAAGAAGCCCTTCCAGGCGCATCTCGAGTGGCTCAAGCCGCACAAGGTTGCCGGCCTCATCGTCGCGGGCGGCACCGGCGAGATGTTCTCGCTGACCCCCGAAGAGATCGTCCAGGTGGTGCGCGCGGCGCGCGAAGTCGCCGGCGATGCGCCGGTGATCGCGGGCTGCGGCTACGGCGTGCGCATGGCCTGTGATCTCGCGCGCGAGATCGAGGCGGCGGGCGGCGACGGCATCCTGCTGCTGCCGCACTACCTGACCGAGGGCCCGCAGGACGGCGTTGCCAACCGCATCCGCGCGGTCTGCAAGGCGACCAACATGGCGGTCATCGTCTACAACCGCGGCCAGGCGCAGATCTCGGCCGAGACGCTCGAGCAGCTGGCCGACGAATGCCCGAACCTGATCGGCTTCAAGGACGGCACCGGCGACATCGACAACGTGCGCCGCGTCACCGTCCGCCTCGGCGACCGGCTGTCCTACATCGGCGGCATGCCGACGCACGAGCTGTTCGCGCAGGCCTATCGCGGCGCGGGCATGCCGACCTATTCCTCGGCCGTGTTCAACTTCGTCCCCGAGACCGCGCTGGAATTCCACGGCGCCTTCCTGGCTGGCGATGACGCGAAATGCGAGCAGCTGCTGCGCGACTTCTACTATCCCTTCGCCAAGATCCGCGATCGCAAGTCCGGCTACGCCGTCTCGGCGATCAAGGCGGGTGTCGCCCTGCGCGGCTTCGAGACCGGCCACGTGCGCGCGCCGCTCACCGACCTCACCGGCGAAGAGATCGAGATGATGCGCGAGCTCATCAAGGGCCGCAGCTGATGACCATCGGGCCGGTTGCCATCCTGGAGCCGGCCAGCGCCGGCATGCGGGCGCGGATCGAGGAACTCTGCGAGGGCTTCGATCTGCGCTTCGTGAGCAGCGTCGATGTCGCCGACATGCGCGCGGCGCTGGAAGGCGCGACCTACGCGGTGACGCGGGGGCTGCGCTTTCCTGCCGAGCTCCTGACCGAGGCGAAGGCCCTGAAGATGGTGCACCAGTGGGGGACCGGCATCGACGGGATCCCGCTGGACGCCGCCAAGGCGCGGGCCATCACGGTGGCCCGCTCGCCGGGCATGAACGCGCCGTCCGTGGCCGAGGCGACGCTCGCGCTGATGCTGGCCACCCTGCGGCGCCTGCCGCAGGTTCAGGCCGCGTTCCGAGGCGGCGCCTGGGACCAGCCCGACCTCTGGCGCGAGGCGCGCGATCTTGGCGCCTGCCGGGTCGGCCTGATCGGCATGGGGGCCATCGGGCAGGAGGTGTTGAAGCGCCTCAAGGGCTTCGGCTGCGAGATCGCCTATACCAAGCCCTCTGGGCCGGATGCCGCGCTCGACGCGCAGTTCCTGCCCTTCGAGGAGCTGCTCGGCTGGGCCGACGTGATCTCGCTGCACCTGCCGCTGACCCCCGCCTCGAAGCACCTCATCCGGGCCGAGACCATCGCGGCGATGAAGCCCGGCGCGGTGCTGATCAACACCTCGCGCGGCGGGCTGGTGGACGAGGCGGCGCTGGTTGCCGCGCTGCGCTCCGGCCAGCTTGGCGCGGCGGGGCTCGACGTCTTCGAGACCGAGCCGGTGACCGGCCCGAACCCGCTGCTCGAGATGCCCAATACCGTGACGCTTCCGCACGTGGCGGGGCGCACTCTGGATAACTTCGACCGCATGGTGCGGCACTGGTCCGGGAATATCCGGGCCCATGCCGAGGGACGAGACATCGACCCGGCCTGCATCGTGCTGCCCTGAGACGAGTGAATGGGAGGAGAGACCATGTCTGACATCGAAGCGCGCACCGGAGGCAAGGTGCTGGTGGATCAGCTGCTGACCCATGGCGCGGACTGCGCCTATTGCGTGCCGGGCGAGAGCTATCTCGAGGTGCTCGACGCGCTGCACGACGTGCGCGACCGCTTCACGCTCTACAACGCCCGCCACGAGGCGGGGGCGGCGGACATGGCCGAGGCCTATGGCAAGCTGACCGGCAAGCCCGGCATCTGCATGGTGACCCGGGGCCCGGGCGCCTGCCAGGCCGCGGTGGGCGTGCACATCGCCTACCAGGACTCCACCCCGATGATCCTGCTCGTCGGACAGGTCGGGCGCGAGACGCTGGACCGCGAGAGCTTCCAGGAGATCGACTACCGCCAGATGTTCGCCCCGGTGGCGAAATGGGCGGCGCAGATCGACAGCGCCGAGCGCATCCCGGAATACATGGCGCGGGCCTTCCGCGTCGCCACCTCGGGCCGTCCCGGCCCGGTGGTGCTGGCGCTTCCCGAGGACATGCTGACCGACGTGGTGCGCGTGGCCGACGCGCGCCCCTACAGTCCCAGCGTCCCGGCCCTGACGGCCGAGGACGCGGCGGCGGTGATGGCCGCACTGGCGCAGGCGAAACGCCCGCTGCTGCTCGCCGGCGGCCCCGGCTGGACCGATGCGGGCGCTGCGGCGCTGCTCGACTTCGCAACGGCCAACCGCCTGCCGGTCGCCACCAGCTTCCGGCGGCAGGATCTCGTTGACCACCGGTCGGACGTCTATGTCGGCGACTTCGGCACCGGCGTGGCCCCGAGCCTCGTGAAGCGCCTCGCCGAGGCCGACCTGCTGCTGGTCATCGGCGCGCGGCTCGGCGAGATCACCACAAAGACCTACGCGACCCTTTCCGTGCCGACGCCGGCGCAGACGCTCGTGCACATCCACGTCGACGCGAACGAGATCGGCCGGGTCTACTCGCCCACGCTGTCTGCGGTCTCGGGCCCCGACGCGGCGCTCGCGGCGCTGACCGCCCAGCCCGCCGCCCCGGCGGACGATGCCTGGCGCGCCGCGCTGCGCGACGAGTACCTCGCGGATTCCGAGCCGCCGCCGCATGACTTCCCGCTCGACATGGGCCAGGCCATGGCCGAGGTGCGCGACCTGATCCCGGCGGATGCGGTCATCACGCTCGACGCGGGCAACCACACCGGCTGGGCACAGCGCTTCCTGCGCTACGCCCGCCCGGGTCGGCAGATCGGCTCGACCTGCGGCTCGATGGGCTACGCGGTGCCCGCCGCCGTCGCGGCCTCGCTCGAGAATCCGCAGCGCCAGGCCATCGCCTTCGTCGGCGACGGCGGCTTCATGATGTCCGGCATGGAGATCGCCACCGCCGTGCAGCATGGCGGCCGGCCCATCGTGCTGGTCTTCAACAACGGCACCTACGGCACGATCCGCATGCACCAGGAGCGCGAGCACCCCGCCCGCGTCTCGGGCACCGACATCGTGACCTCGGACATCGGCAAGATCGCCGAGGGCCTTGGCGCCGCCCATGCGCGGGTCACCGAGACCGCCGAGTTCCGGCCCGCGCTGCTGGCCGCCTTCGCGCATGAGGGCCCGACGGTGATCGAGCTGATCACCGATCCCGAGCAAATCTCCACCCGCACGACGGTCAGCCGCCTGCGCGGCCAGTGAGCGAGACCCCGATGACCCAGCATGTGAAGACTCCCGACACCCTGCGCTCCTCGCGCTGGTTCGCGCCCGATGACCTGCGCAGCTTCGGCCACCGCTCGCGGATGATGCAGCTGGGCTATGCCGAGGAGGATTTCCGCGGCAAGCCCGTCATCGGCATCCTCAACACCTGGTCCGAGCTGAACTCCTGTCACGGCCACTTCCCCGAGCGGGTGAAGGACGTGAAGCGCGGCGTGCTCGCCGCCGGGGGCTTCCCGGTCGAGATGCCGGCGCTGTCGGTGGACGAGAGCTTCACCAAGCCGACGTCGATGCTCTACCGCAACATGCTGGCGATGGAGACCGAGGAGATGATCCGCTCGCACCCGCTCGACGGCGTGGTGCTGATGGGCGGCTGCGACAAGACCACGCCGGGCCTCGTGATGGGTGCGATCACCGCCGGCGTGCCGATGATCTACCTGCCCGCCGGGCCGATGCTGCGCGGCCACTACAAGGGGCGCATCCTCGGATCTGGCTCGGACGGCTGGAAATACTGGGACGAGCGCCGCGCGGGCAATGTCACCGACGAGGAATGGCTCGGCATCCAGGGCGGCATCGCGCGCTCGGTCGGCACCTGCATGACCATGGGCACCGCCTCGACCATGACCGCGATCGCCGACGCCATGGGTCTCACGCTGCCCGGCGCCTCGTCGATCCCGGCGGCGGACAGCGGCCACCAGCGCATGGGCTCGGGCTGCGGCCGCCGCATCGTCGAGATGGTCTGGGAAGACCTGACCCCCGCCAAGGTGGTGACCGAGGCCGCGGTGCGCAACGCCGCCATCGTCGCCATGGCCACCGGCTGCTCGACCAATGCCGTGGTGCACCTCATCGCCATGGCCCGCCGCGCCGGGGTGGAGCTGACGCTCGACGACCTCGACGCGCTCGGCCGCGTGACGCCGCTCATCGCCAACGTCCGCCCCTCGGGCAAGGACTACCTGATGGAGGACTTCTACTACGCCGGCGGGTTGCTCGCGCTGATGAAGCAGATCGAGGAACGGCTCGACACCTCGGTGGTCGGCTTGACCGGCAAGCCGCTCTCCGAGTCGCTGAAGACCGCCGAGGTCTACAACGACGACGTGATCCGGCCGCTCACGAACCCGGTCTACCACGAGGGCTCGCTGGCGCTGCTGCGCGGCAACCTCTGCCCCGATGGCGCGGTGATCAAGCCCGCCGCCTGCGATCCCAGGTTCCACGTCCACGAGGGCCCGGCGCTGGTCTTCGACAGCTACCCCGAGATGAAGGCCGCGATCGACGACGAGAGCCTCGACGTGACCCCCGACACGGTGCTGGTGCTGCGCAACGCCGGTCCCAAGGGCGGGCCCGGGATGCCGGAATGGGGCATGTTGCCGATCCCCAAGGCGTTGATCAAGCAGGGGCACCGCGACATGCTGCGGATTTCCGATGCGCGCATGTCCGGCACCTCCTACGGCGCCTGCGTGCTGCACGTCGCACCCGAGAGCTTCATCGGCGGCCCGCTGGCGCTGCTCAGGACCGGCGACATCGTGCGGCTCGACCTGCCGAACCGCAGCCTCGACATGCTGGTCGACGAGGAAGAGATCGCCCGCCGCAGGGCCGAGTGGACCGCGCCCGAGCCGAAGTTCGAGCGCGGCTGGGGCTACATGTTCTCGCAGCACGTGACGCAGGCCGACAAGGGCTGCGACTTCGACTTCCTCGAGCGCGGCTTCGGCGCCGCCGCCGGCGAGCCGGATATCTTCTGAGGTGACCATGACGCGACCGCTGATCTACCGACCCCGCCCCTTCGCCACCAGCGACGGACGCCTCGACGGCTACGAGCTGACCGGCCCCGGGGACCTTGGCCGCGAGGATGAGGTCCGGGCCATGGCCGTGGCCGGCACCGGCAAGGTGGACGGCGCGCTGATGGACCGCTTCCCGAGGCTCGGGCTCATCGCCAAGTTCGGCGTTGGCTACGACAACATCGAGGTGGCCGAGGCCGCGGCGCGCGGCATTGTGGTGACCAACACCCCCGACGTGCTGACCGAGGAGGTCGCGGACTTCACCCTCGGCCTGCTGATCGCGACCTCGCGGCAGTTCCCGCAGGCCGACGCCTACCTGCGCGCCGGGCACTGGCCGCAGAAGCCCTATCCGCTGACCCTGTCGCTGCGCGACCGCAAGGTCGGCATCCTCGGGCTCGGGCGGATCGGGCTGGCGATCGCCGAGCGGCTCGCGGCGATGAAGCTCGAGGTGGCCTATTGCACGCGCACGCCGCGCGACGTTCCCTATGCCCACTATCCCGACGCGCAATCGCTGGCCGAGGCCTGCGACGTGCTGATCGTCATCGTCCCGGGCGGGGCCGACACCGCAGGGCTGGTCGGGGCATCGGTGATCGAGGCGCTGGGGCCGCAGGGCATCCTCGTCAACGTCGCGCGCGGCTCGGTGGTCGACGAGGCCGCGCTCATCGAGGCGCTCTCGACAGGGCGGCTCGGCGCGGCGGGGCTCGACGTCTTCGAGCGGGAACCCGAGGTGTCGCAGGCGCTGATCGACCTGCCGAACACCGTCCTGCTGCCCCACGTCGGTTCGGCGACCGAGGTCACCCGCCGGCAGATGGGCGACCGGGTCGTCGCCAACCTCGACGCGTGGTTCTCGACCGGACGGGCGCTCGACCCGGTGAGCTGAGGGCCGATCGTCAGGGACCTTCAAGCAATTGGCGCCCACGGATCAGCCGCGGGCGCCATTTCAGTTTTCGTGAGCGAGGTCAGACCCTCAGCGGCCGTTCTTCTCGCGCCATTCCGCGAAACGGGGGCCGTATTTCTCTTCGTTGACACGCGGATAGAGCCCGATGATCGGCTCGCCTTCCCGGACCTGATCGACCACGAAATCCTCGTAGGCGGTCATCTCGACCGCCTCGTCGGCCACCTCGTCGGCCATGTGCGCGGGGATGACGATGACGCAATCCGCGTCGCCCACGATGATGTCTCCCGGGAACACCGGCGCGTCGCCGCAGCCGATCGGCTCGTTGATCGCGATGGCCTCGTTGTTCGTGAGGTTGGTCGGGCTCGAGGGGCGGGTGTGGTAGGCCGGGATGTCGAGCCCGGCGATCACCGCCGCGTCGCGGAAGCCGCCATCGGTCACCACGCCGGCGCCGCCGCGCACCATCAGCCGGGTGATCAGGATGTCCCCGGCCGAGGCCGCGTTGGCCTGCTTGCGGCTGTCCATGACCAGCACGTGGCCCTCCGGGCAGGTCTCGATCGCCACGCGCTGCGGGTGCTCGGGATTGCGGAACTCTGTCAGCTGGTTGCGGTCCTCGCGGGCGGGCATGTAGCGCAGGGTGAAGGCGGGGCCGACCATGTTCCGGCCCTTCCAGCCCAGCGGGTTCACGCCCTGGATCACCTGGTTGCGCAGGCCGCGCTTGTAGAGCGCGGTGGCCAGCGTCGCCACGGAGACGCCCATCAGCTTTTCACGGGTTTCGGGGTTCATTCTTTGCTCCTCCAGTCATTCGGGGCGCGGGCCGTCGTGCGGCAGCCGCGCGGGCAGGGGTCGGGTCAGCGCAGATCGTCCGGCAGCAGCGCGTCGGGCAGGTTCTGGTAGCTCACGGGGCGCAGGAAGCGGCGGATCGACAGGGTGCCGACGGAAGTGGCGCCGAAGTTGGTCGAGGCCGGGTAAGGCCCGCCGTGGACCATCGCCTCGGAGACCTCGACCCCGGTCGGGAAGCCGTTGACCAGCACCCGGCCGGCCTTGCGCTCGAGCACCGGCATCAGCCGCTGCGCGAGGGCCGTGTCGCCCGCGTCCATGTGGATCGTGGCGGTCAGCTGGCCTTCGAAGCCCCTGGCGAGCCCTTCCATTTCGTCGGCGCCGTTGACCCGCACGACGAGCCCGAGCGGGCCGAAGACCTCCTCGCCAAGTGCATGATCCTGCAGGTAATTCGCCGCGTCCGTCTCGAAGAGGTTGGGCAGCGCGCTGCGCCCTTCGCTGTCGGTGGTCAGCACCGGCTTGACGGCATTGCGGCCGTCGAAGCGGGATTTACCGTCCTTATACGCTTTCGCGATACCGTCGGTGAGCATGCATTGGGCGGACACGCCCTTCAGCGCCTCGGCGGCGGCGGCGACGAATGCGTCGCCCTCGGGGCCCGTCTCCACCACGGCGATGCCGGGGTTGGTGCAGAACTGGCCGGCGCCCATGGTGAGCGAGCCGGCCCAGCCGGTGCCGATCTCGGCGCCGCGCGCCTTCACGGCCTGAGGAAGGAGGAACATCGGGTTGACAGAGCCAAGCTCGCCGAAGAAGGGGATCGGCACCTCGCGCTGCGCGCAGAGGTCGAACAGGGCGCGGCCGCCGCCGAGCGAGCCGGTGAAGCCCACGGCATTGATCAGCGGGTGCTGCACCAGCGCCTGGCCGACGTCGCGCTTGCCGCCCTGAACGAGCGAGAAGACGCCCTTGGGCATGCCGCATTTCAGGATGGCGGCGAGGATGGCTTCCGCGACGATCTCGCCGGTGCCGGGATGCGCGCCATGGCCCTTCACGACCACCGGGCAGCCTGCGGCCAGCGCCGCGGCGGTGTCGCCGCCGGCGGTGGAGAAGGCGAGCGGGAAGTTCGAGGCGCCAAACACGGCGACCGGGCCGATCGGGCGCATCACCATCTTGATGTCGGGGCGCGGCAGCGGCTTGCGCTCGGGCAGCGCCTCGTCGTGGCGGCGGTCGAGGTAGTCGCCCTTGAGGATGTGGCTGGCGAAGAGCCGCAGCTGGCCGGTGGTGCGGCCGCGCTCGCCCTGGAGCCGCGCCTCGGGCAGGCCGGTCTCCTGCGTGCCGATCTCGGTGATCGCCTCGGCGCGGGCCTCGATCTCGTCGGCGATGGCATTGAGGAACTCGGCGCGGGCGGCGCGGGTGGTGTAGCCATAGGTCCAGAAGGCTTCCTCGGCGGCCTTGCAGGCCGCGTCGACCAGCGCCGGGGTGCCGACCGAGAATGCGTGGCTCGGCCCGTGCGCCGGCTCGGAGCTGAATGTGGTCTCGCCACCCACCCACGCGCCCGCGATCAGGTGCTTGCCGTGCGGGGTGAAACTCGAAGTCGTGGCGTCCATGGGAGGATCCTTTCGGGGGGGCCGGGGCAGGTGGGGCGGGCGCTATGAGCGCCCGCTGAGAGGCACTGTCAGACCAGGCCGTTGGTCTTGAGGAAGGCCTGCAGCTTGTCCTGCTGCGCCGGGGTCAGCGGCCAGGCCGAGGGCGGCCGGGTCGGGCCGCAGTCGATGCCCGTCGCCTGCAGCGCGGCCTTCACGCCGGTCACGTTGGTGCCGTTCAGCTCCTCGGCGCGGATGTCCTCGAAGGCCTGCATCTCGCCGATCAGCCGGTTCGCCTCGGCATAGTCCGAGGCCTCGAGCGCGGCATGGATCGCCAGCGAGCGCTCGGGCCAGACGTTGATCAGCCCCGAGGTGAAGCCGCGCGCGCCCACCGCGTAGAAGGTCGGCGCCCAGACCTCGGCCAGACCGCCGACCCAGGTGATCGTGGGGTCGCAGGCGGCCTTGGCGGCGGCGAGCTTCTGCGGGTTCGGCGTCGCCCATTTCACGCCCTTGACGCCCGGCACGGCGCAGAGATCGGCGATCGCGCCGGTGCCGATGGCGTCGTTGCGCAGGTAGAGCATCATCGGCAGCCCGCCCGAGGCGTCAGCGATGGCCTTGACGTAATCGACCGTGCCGCGCGGCGCGACGAAGGGGTCGGGCGGCTGGTGGATCATCAGGGCCGTCGCCCCGGCCTCGGCGCTGGCCTTTGCCAGCGCGCAGGCGTCGCGGATGCCGCGGCCGATGCCGGCCAGCACGGGGGCGCGGCCGTCCACCTGCGCGCAGACCTCGCGGGCCATGACGCAGGCCTCGTCGGTGGTCAGCGCGTAGAACTCGCCGGTGTTGCCGTTGACAACGGGCATGTGCAGCCCGGCGCCAAGCGCGCGGTCGAGGATCGGCGCCAGCTTCTCCGGCGCGATCTCGCCCGCCTCGTCGTAGGGGGTGACGAGGATGCCGGAGATGCCGGCGAGGGCGGTGTCGAGATCAAGCATCTGGGTCTCCTCAGAAAATGTCGGGCTCGCCCGCGGCGCGGCCGAAGTCGCGCTCGAGATAGTCGAAGTCGCAGCCCTTGTCCGCCTGGGTCACGTGGCGCGAGAACATGTAGCCCCAGCCCCGCTCGAACCGCGGCTCGGGCGCGGTCCACTCGGCCTTGCGGCGGGCGATCTCTTCCTCGTCGACCAGCATGTCGAGGCTCCGGTTCGGCAGGTCGAGCCGCACGATGTCACCGGTCTTCAGCAGCGCCAGCGGCCCGCCGATGAAGCTCTCTGGCGCGACATGCAGCACGCAGGCGCCGTAGGAGGTGCCGGACATGCGCGCATCCGAGATCCGCAGCATGTCGCGGTGGCCCTGCTTGATCAGCGCCTTGGGGATCGGCAGCATGCCCCATTCGGGGAAGCCCGGACCTCCGAGCGGGCCGGCGTTGCGCAGCACCAGCACGTGGTCGGGGGTCACGTCGAGCGTCTCGTCATCCACCGCCTTCTTCATCTCGGGGTAGCTGTCGAAGACCAGCGCCGGCCCCTCGTGGACGTGGTACTTCGGATCGCAGGCGGCGGGCTTGATCACCGCGCCGTCGGGGCAGAGATTGCCGCGCAGCAGTGCGAGCGAGCCCTCGTGGTAGACCGGGTTCGTGAGGGGGCGGATCACGTCGTCATTGTAGACCTCGGCCGTGGCGATCTCGTCGCCCAGCGTGCGGCCGGTAACGGTGACGCAGGAGAGGTCGAGCATCTCGCCCATCTGCTTCATCAGCGCGCGCAGGCCGCCGGCGTAGTAGAAGTCCTCCATCAGGTAGTCCTTGCCCGAGGGGCGGACGTTGGCGATGAGCGGCGTCACCCGGCCAAGCGCGTCGAGATGGTCGAGCGTCAGATCGACCCCGGCGCGGCGCGCCATGGCGATGAGGTGGACCACGGCGTTGGTCGAGCAGCCGGTGGCCATGGCGACCTTGGCGGCGTTCTGCACCGCGGCGGGGGTGATGATCTTCTCGGGGGTCACGTCTTCCCAGACCATCTCGACGATGCGGCGGCCGCAGTCGGAGCCCATCCGCTGGTGCCCCGAATCGGCAGCGGGAATCGACGAGGCGCCGGTCAGGGACAGACCCATGGCATCGGCGATGGCGGTCATGGTCGAGGCGGTGCCCATGGTCATGCAGGTGCCGACCGAGCGCGCGATCCCGCCCTGCACGCCGAGCCATTCCTCGTCGGTGATGTTGCCGGCGCGGCGCTCGTCCCAGTATTTCCACGCATCCGAACCCGAGCCGAGGATCTTGCCCGCGTAATGGCCGCGCAGCATCGGCCCGGCCGGCAGGAAGATGAACGGCACCCCGGCCGAGATCGCGCCCATGATGAGCCCCGGCGTGGTCTTGTCGCAGCCGCCCATCAGCACCACGCCGTCGAGCGGGTGGGCGCGGATCTGCTCCTCGGTCTCCATCGCCAGCATGTTGCGGTAGAGCATCGAGGTCGGCTTGTTGAAGCTCTCGTCGACCGACAGGGCGGGCATCTCGACGGCGAAGCCGCCGGCCTGCAGCACGCCGCGCTTCACGTCCTTCACCCGCTCGGGGAAGTGGCCGTGGCAGGAGTTGAGCTCGGACCAGGTGTTGAGGATGCCGATGATCGGACGGTCGCGGAACTCTTCCTCGGAATAGCCGAGCTGCATCATCCGCGAGCGGTGCCCGAAGCTGCGCAGGTCATCCGGGGCGAACCAGCGCGCCGAGCGCAGTTCTGCCGGGGTCTTTCGGTTGCCTTGCGTCATGACTCTCCTCCAGTTCATCGCGGCTCTTTGATTTTGATGTATGCGAATACATTATTCATCGTCAAGCGATAGCGCGTGAAAATCTGTTAACGGGCGTGATGGATTCAGAGTCTTGACAGGCGACGACCTGCTGTGGTCTTTCACTATGTATGCGCTTGCATTGCGCAGGGCGCGACGGGAGACCGCCCAAGCCACAACAGGCCGCGTGGCGGCCAATCGGGAGGAAAAAGATGAAATTCACTCGCAGAACCCTGCTCGCGGCGGCCTCGGCCACGGCGATGCTCGCGGCACCGCTGGTTGCCGAGGCGCAGAACCTGCCGCGCAACATGCGCATGGTGATCGGCTCGGATTCGACCGGCGGCGACACCTACCAGAACTCGGCCATCGTCGCCGAGGCGCTGTCCGAGAAGCTGGGCATCAACATCAAGGTCGATGCCGTCGGCGCGTCCGAGGGCTTCAAGGCGCTGGCGCGCGACAAGCGCGGCACCACCATCATGATGTTCCACGACCAGAGCTTCCTCGGCAATCTCTACGGCGTCAAAGGCTACGACGATCCGTTCGAGGGCTACATCGTCGGGCCGACCGTGGCGATCAACCCGGGCAACGCCTACCTCGTCTCGGCCGACAGCCCCTACCAGACGATGGAAGACATCCTCGCGGCGGCCGAGGCCGGCACCCGCGTGCGCGTCGCCATCCAGCCGGGCGGCGTGTCCGAGATCGGCTTCTCGGCGATGAAGAACGCCGCGAAGCTGCGCGCGCCGGGCTCGGAGGCGAACATCGTTGCGGTCAACACCGGCTCGCAGTCGGACAAGAACCAGGCGATGTGGGACGATCTGGCCGACGTCATCAACGGCTCGATTCAGGCCAACGAGCAGTTCACCCAGCTCGATCCGTCGGACCAGAAGGCGATGCGCTTCGTCTGGATCACCGCACGGCCCGAGACGCTCGAGCAGGCGCCCGAGGCCGGCATGGGCGGCACCACCCGCGACGCCATGCTGGGCTTTGCCAGCCCCGAGACCCACGTGCCGCTGAACGCGTCGGAGGACTTCACCTTCGACAAGGAATTCTTCCTTCTCTACAACAAGGACATGGATCCCGAGATCATCGCGGCGATCGACGGCGCGCTCACCGAGATCTATGCCGAGGGCAAGATCCAGGAGCGCCAGAAGGAAGCCTTCTTCATCCCCGACTTCCTGCCCTCGGACGCGGCGCTCGAGCACCTGACCAAGAAGCGCGACACCTACAAGCAGGTGATCGACGAGATCACCTCCGGGTCCTGATCGCCCCGGTGCGACCCTGATCCCCTGTTCCGGCCGGGAGAGGTCCCGGCCGGACTTTCAGACCACTGCCACCCATAGGGAGGACCCGATGGGCGACCTGACCCGCGTGACCATCGACTTCGACACGTCACACCTGATCTTTCCCACCATCATCGCCTGCATCCTCGGCCTGCTCGGGCTCGCCATCGTGATCCGCGACCGCGCGCGCATCGCGGCGGCGGGGAGTTACTGGCGGCGCAGCTGGGACGTCATGGACAAGCCCCGCTTCCTCGGGGTGCTTGCGCTGACGCTGCTCTACTTCTCGCTGATGGTTCCGGTCGGAGACCTCTGGCCGAACACCGGCATGGGCTTCCTGATCTGCTCGATCCCCTACGTGCTGGCGACCGGACTGCTCTTCATGCACGAGCGCCCCCTGCGGCAGGTCGTGCCGCTGCTGATCGTGGCGCTGGTCGGGCCGACCTTCGTGTGGTGGCTCTTCACCTATCCCCTCTTCCTGACGCTTCCCTGAGGTCCGGACCATGTTCGAGTTCGTCACCCCGCTCTTCCTGTCGCTGATCATCGGCGGCACCTTCGTGGGCATCATCTTCGGCGCGATCCCCGGCATGACCGCCACGATGGCCGTCGCGGTCTGCCTGCCGCTCACCTATTCGCTCGGCCTCGAGAACGGCCTCGCGCTGCTGCTCGGGCTCTATGTCGGCGGCATCTCCGGCGGGCTGGTGCCGGCGATCCTGCTCGGCATCCCGGGCACGCCAAGTTCGATCACCACGACCTTCGACGGCTATCCCATGGCGCAGAGGGGCGAGGGCGAGCTGGCGCTGCGCATCGGCACCATCTCGTCGCTGGTCGGCGGGCTCATCTCGCTGCTGGTGCTCGACCTCTTCGCGCCGACGCTGGCCGATTTCGCCATCAAGTTCTCCTACGTCGAGAAGTTCCTGATCATCTTCTTCGCCCTCACGGTGATGGCGGCGCTGTCCTCGGACATGCTGCTCGGCATCTTCTCGGGCGTGCTGGGGATCTTCGTCGCGCTCATCGGCACCTACGACATCTCGGACGGCGGCAACGGCAACCTGCGGCTCGTGCCGCCGGGCACCGAGTACTGGCTGGAAAGCGGCTTCTCGCTGCTGCCGGTGCTGATCGGGCTCTTCGGCCTCGCCGCGATCCTCGAGCAGGCCGAGATCGGCGTGCCGAAAGGCCATTCCTCGAAGGACATCAAGGTCGGCAAGCACTCGCGCTTCTCCTTCGGCGTGTTCCGGGGGGAGGGGATCAACCTCGTGCGCTCGTCGCTGATCGGCACCTTCGTCGGCATCCTGCCCGGCGTCGGCGGCTCGGCGGCCTCGATCATCAGCTACACCAACGCCAAGACCTTCTCGAAGACGCCCGAGCGCTACGGCAAGGGCGAGCCCGGCGGGATCATCGCGTCGGAGTCGGGCAACAACGGCCTCACCGGCGGGGCGCTGGTGCCGCTGCTGTCGCTGGGCATCCCGGGGGATTCCACGACCGCGCTGCTGATCGGCGCCTTCACCCTGCAGGGCGTGCAGGTCGGCCCGCTCTTCATCGGCAACAACCCGGGCACGTGGGACGCGATGATCGTCGCGATGCTCATCGCCAACATCGCGATGTTCGTGATGATGTACTACGCCATCCGCTACTTCGCGCTGGTGGTGACGATCCCCAAGCACATCCTCTTCCCGGTGATCCTGATGATGTGCGTGATCGGGGCCTACACGATCAACTACGGCATCATGTTCGACGTCTGGACGCTGCTGATCTTCGGCGTGCTCGGCTGGCTCTTCGGCAAGCTCCGGCTCGAGGTGGCGCCCTTCATCATCGGCTTCATCCTCGGGCCGTCGGCAGAGATCTACTTCGTCAAGAGCCTCGAGAGCTTCGGCGACGTCACCATCTTCTTCACCAAGAGCTGGATCGCCGTCCTGCTGTGGGTTCTCATCATCGGCTCCGTGGCCGGGGCGGCGCTGATGTCGAAAAAGCGGCGGCAGATGACGGAAGAGGCCGCCTGAGCCTTGCGCCTTCCCATCGGGGGACCGAAAATGCGCACGATGAACGATGATCAAGTGAAAAAGCCGCGGTCCGCCCGCAAGGGGCAGGGCCGCGGCGTGACCATGGAAACGGTGGGACGGATCGCCGGCGTGAGCCAGGTGACGGTGTCGCGCGCGCTGTCGGATCCCTCCAAGGTCTCGCCGGCAACGATGGCGAAGATACGCGAAGCGATCGCCCAGACCGGCTTCGTGCCCAACGCGCTGGCCGGCGCGCTGGCCTCGAGCAAGTCGATGCTGATCTCGGCGCTCGTGCCGACGATCACCAACATCGTCTACTCCTCGATGGTGAAGGCCTTCTCCGAGGAGATGCGCCGCGAGGGCTACGAGATCCTGCTGTCGGAGACCGGCTTCAACGCGCAGGAGGAGGAGAAGCTCATCGCGGCGCACCTGTCGCGGCGGCCCGACGCGATGTTCCTCACCGGCATCCACCACAGCGCGCAGGCGCGGCGGATGCTGCTCGCCGCCGAGATCCCCGTTGCCGAGGTCTGGGACATCACCGACAGCCCGATCGACTTCTGCGTCGGCTTCAACCACGCCGAGACCGGCCGCGCCGCGGCCGAGTTCGCGCGGCGCAAGGGCTATGCGCAGGTGGGCGTGGTCTCGGCCGGGGACGAGCGCGCCCGGCGCCGGGGCGAGGCCTTCGTGCGCGAATGGGAGCGCACCGGCGGAAGCCCGGCGCACAAGATGCTCTTCGACGCCCCCGCGACGCTCGCCAACGGGCGTGCCGGGCTGCGCGGGCTGCTCGAGCAGGGCTTCACCGGCGGGCTGGTGCATTGCTCGTCCGACCTGCTGGCGCATGGCGTGATGATCGAGGCGCGCTCGCGCGGGCTCGACGTGCCGGGGCAGATCGCGGTGCTGGGCTTCGGCGACCAGGAATTCTCGGACGCGGTCGAGCCCGGCATCACCACGGTGCGGGTCGATCTCGCCGCCTTCGGCCGCGCCGCGGCGCAGGCGATGCTGGCACGGCTCCGCGGCGAGCCGACCGAGACCTCGGTGATCGACCTCGGCTTCGAGATCGTCGAGCGCAGGTCCGCGTAGCGGGCGCGATCCACCCGGATCAGCCCAGGTGGGCCTCGCAGACCTGCCGCAGCAGGCGCACGTAGCGGTTCGATCCGAGGAAGGCGGTGTGCGAGAACCAGATCTTCACCGGCTCGATCTCGTGCAGGATCACCCGGTCGAGCTGCGGGTCGTCATCGGGCACCGCCCAGTCCGGCGTCACGCCGAAGCCGAGCCCGGCGCGCACCAGCTGCGTCACCGCCGTGCTGCCCGAGGCCGAGGTCGCCACGTGCGGCACCCGTCCCGTCCGGCGCGTCAGGTACTCGACCGAGCGCGTGCGCAGCGCCTGCCCGGCCTCGTAGCTGATGAAGGGCCGGTCGATGACCGCCTCGAACCCGCCGCCCGCCACGTCGATCTCCCAGGCGCGCGGCCAGACCAGCGCCAGCCGGTAGCTGCCGAGCTCGTGCTGGGCGATCGCGGGCTGGTTGAAGCTGCGCTCGCTGACCGCCGCATCGAGCGCACCATCGAGCATCATCGACTCGAGCAGCGTGTCGCGCTCGAAGAAGGCAAGGTCGATGTCCTGCGCCTCGGCGCGGAAATCCCGCAGGATGCCGGGGAAGAAGTGGTGGAACAGCGCCTGCGGCACGCCGACCCTCAGCACCGAGCGCACGTCGTGCAGCAGCACCGAGATCCGCGACAGGATGGTGTCCAGTTCCTCGCCGAGCGAGGCGTGAAGCGCCTTGCCCTGCGCGGTTAGGGTGATGCGGCGCGAGCCCTGCTCGGTCTCGATCAGCCTTGCGCCATACATCTGCTCGAGCCGCCGCACGTGGTTGGCGGCGGACTGGTACGAGAGGTTTAGCTCGCGCGCGGCTGCCGAGAACGAGCCGGTCCGCGCCACGAGGTGAAAGGTCTGCAGCAGCGCGATGTCGACCTTCGGCTGGCGCCGGGTCGAGCCCACAGGACCGTCGTTGAATTCCCGTTCCGCCATCGCGCTCCCTCAGGCCGACCGGCTGGCTGCCGCCGCCTCGGGGGCCAGAAAAGCAAAGGCCGGGCTCTGCTGCAAGCGCGCGAGCGGCACGTCGCCCGGCATGAGCACCGGCACCTCTCCGGGCGCCGTGCGCAGGTGGTCCCACGTGGCGATTACGTGCGCCGCCGCCAGCGTCGCCATGGCCGAGCGCAGCTCGCCGTCCGGGCCGGGCGCGGCAAGATGGTGCCAGCTGCGCCACCGCGGCTCCGCGCCGGGCGTCTCGACGATGCGCAGCGCGATCGTCACCCGGTCCGCCTCGGTCGCGGGAAGCGAGGTCATCAGCAGGCTCGACAGGCGCCGCAGCTGCTGCCGCAGGCCCAGATCGTCGAGCAGGAAGAGCATGTAGTCGCAATGCCCCGGGTAGCGCAGGGTCTTGAACGCCAGCCCGCGCAGCGCGCCCTCGTGCCGCCGGGCCAGCGCGTCGATGCTGCCCGCCGTGCTGAAGGCCTCGAGCGCGATCCCGTCGAGCGTGAGCGTCTCCAGCCCGCCGAGCGGCGCGCCCTGCGCCAGCGCGCCGTCCCGCAGCTCGAGCACCGGGCGGGTGTATTCCTGGATCAGCCCGGACACGCCCCAGATGTCGGCATAGCCGAGCCGGTTCGCCGGGTGCAGCGGCAGCACCCCGACATAGGCGGTGATCTCGGCGCTGGCCGGGGAGCGGGCGATCTCCTCCGCCAGCAGGGCGGTGACGAAGCCCGGCGCCAGCCCGCAGCCCGGGACGAAGCGCAGCGCGGCGGGTGCGCCCTCGGCGGCGATCGCGACGTCGCGCGCCGCGTCGTCGCGCTCCTGCAGGTCGAGGTAGTGGCAACCGGCCTCGCAACAGAGGCGGACCAGCTCGGACGGGGGCAGGAACGGGTCGACCGCGACCAGCGCCGAGGCGCCCGCCAGCTCGCGCCGCAGCCAGTCGCGCGGCAGGTCGAAGGGCAGGGGTGCGACCGCCAGCCCCCTTGCCTCGGCGGCATCGAGCTTTGCCGTGTCGTGATCGACCAGCACCGGCCGTGCGCGCGAGGAGACGAGCTCGGCGATGCGCCGCCCGATCCGCCCGGCCCCGAGGATGACAAGCTTTTCCATTGGCGGCCTCAGGCGTGGAAGCGGGCGAGAAAGCCCTGCAGACGTTCGGATTTCGGCGCGCGCAGGATCTCGTCCGGGCTGCCCGCCTCGGCGACCATGCCGCTTTCCATGAAGAGGACGCGGCTCGCGACATCGGCGGCGAAACCCATCTCGTGGGTGACGAGGACCATGGTCATGCCGCCCTCGGCCAGGCGCCGCACCACCGCCAGCACCTCGCCGACCAGCTCGGGATCGAGCGCCGAGGTGGGCTCGTCGAAGAGCATCACCTCGGGGCGCAGTGCCAGCGCCCGGGCGATCGCCACGCGCTGCTTCTGCCCGCCCGAGAGATGCGCGGGATAGGCTTGCGCCTTGTCGGCAAGCCCGACCTCGGCCAGCAGCGAAAGCGCGTGCTCCTCCGCCGCCCTGCGGTCCTCGCGCAGCACGATGCAGGGGCCCTTGGTGATGTTCTCGAGGACGGTCAGGTGCGGGAACAGGTTGAAATGCTGGAACACCATGCCGACGCGGCGGCGCAGCTCGCCCGCGCCGATGCCCGGCTCCTTCACCCGGAACCTCGGCGAGACCGCGCGCCCCTTGAAGCTGAACTCGCCGCTGCTCGGCTCCTCCATCAGGTTCAGGCAGCGGATCAGCGTCGACTTGCCCGAGCCCGAGGGGCCGATCACGCTCAGCACCTCGCCGCGATGCAGGTCGAGGTCGATCCCCTTGAGCACCTCCAGCCTGCCGAATTTCTTGCGCAGGCCGCGCAGGCGGATGACGGGGTCGTGGGATTGGGTCATGGCACGCTCCTCAGTCACTGCGGCGCATCCGGCGCTCGAAGTAGTCGGCCACCTGGGTGAGCGGGAAGAGCATCACGAAGTAGAGCACGGCTGCCAGCGAATAGGCTTCGAGCGGACGATAGGTTTCGGAGTTCACGACCGAGGTCATGTAGGTGAGTTCGGCGATCGAGATCGCGTAGAGCAGCGAAGTGTTCTTCACCTGCACCACCGACTGGTTGATGAAGGCGGGCAGCATCTTCTTCACCGCCTGCGGCAGGATGATGTGGCGCATCGCCTGGCCGCCGGACATGCCGACCGCGTGGGCGGCCTCGCGCTGGCCCTTGTCGATGGCGAGGATGCCGCCCCGGAAGATCTCGGCGTAGAACGAGCCGACGTAGAGCGAGAGCATGAGCAGCCCGGCCATCGTGTTCGAGATCGAGATCCCGAGCACCATCGGCAGCGCGTAATAGGCCCACAGGATCTGCACCAGCAGTGGCGTGCAGCGGAACAGCTCCTGGTAGGCGCGGGCGACCAGTCGGAGCGGCGCCCGGGGCGACATGCGCGCGAAACAGGTTGCAAGCCCAACCACGATGCCGATCGAGATCGATCCGACGGTGTAGAGGAAGGTCGTCCAGATCCCCATCAGGAACAGATCGAAGGACTGCAGGACCGTGTAGAAGTCCCAGTGATACATGCGGTGCGTCTCCTGCATGGGAAGTCTGGCGCCTCAGGCGCGCGGGAAGGGGCGGAAGGCCGCACGGGCCTTCCGCAAGGAGGGGTCAGCCGTTGACGTCGAAGCCTTCGGGCAGGTCGTCGCGCGTGAAGCCGAAGGGCTCGAGCCCCTTCAGGATCCAGGACTGGTTGTTGCCGACGCGGCGGTTGTAGTCGGCCCAGGCCGAGACGAAGCCCTTCCAGGTCGGATCCGCGCCGAGGTTCATGCCGATCACCGAGGGCGAGGAGAGCACCGGCTGGGGAATGAAGACCTTGCCGAGGGCGGCGTTCTTCTTGGTCATCACCATGCCGTTGAGCGCGGTGTTGATCACCGCGTCGGCCTTGCCGGTGGTCAACGCCAGCACCGCCTCGTCGCGGGTCTTGAAGCGCAGCACGGTGGCCTTCGGCAGGTATTGCTGGGTGATCAGGTCCTGCGCCGAGCCGAGGTCGACCGCGATCGTGTATTTCGGGTCGTTCAGCTCGGACCAGCCGAGGCCCTTCAGCTCCTCCTTGGGCGAGATCATCACGAAGGAGTTGTAGTAGGTCGGGTTGGAGAAGCTGACCGACAGCGACCGGGTCGGCAGGGCGGTCAGCGCGAAGGCGAGGTCGACCTTGCCCGACTGCACGTCGAGCACCGAGTTGGCCCAGCTCGACTCGACGACCTCGAGCTCGACGCCGAGCGTCGCCGCCATGTCGCGGCCCATCTCGATGGCGAAGCCGCGCCACTCGCCGGTGCGGGGGTCCTTCGAGAAATACGGGTCCTCGTTGAGGATGCCGGCGATCCGCAGGGTGCCGCGGTCGCGGATCTGCTCGACGACCGAGGTGTCCTGGGCCTGCGCGGCACCGGCGGCCACGCCGAGGGAGAGCGCCGCGGCCATGAGGCCGCCGGCGAGGGATTTCAGAAAAGTCATGTCACGCTCCGTGCTGGAATTTGTTCTGGTTCTTGTCCGGGTCCCCTCGCCGGAAGACATCGTCGGCCTCGGGACTGCCGCCTCAGGTCAGCCCGTTTCCGGTCGCCGTTCAATACAAGATCAGTTGGGTCACTTCCTAATAAGGTTGGAGGTGTTCCGGGGTGATTTGTATCGTGCCGCGAATAGACGGCGCACCGCCGTCCTATTTCAAGAATATTTGTAAGTGACCGACGTATCTTTATGTCGTGGCCGCGCTGGCGCTCTCCTAGCCTGATCGCAGGATTTCAGGGTCAGGAGAGAAACTTGGACGATCTGGGCCGATATGATGCGATCGTGCTGGGCGCCGGCGTCGTCGGGGCGTCGAGCGCGTGGCACCTGTCACGGGCGGGGCTCCGCGTCGCGCTGGTCGACGCGGAGGGACCGGCGGCCGCGGCTTCCGGCGCCTCCGACGGCGCGGTGTCCGTGGCGTCCAAGAAGCCCGGGCCGCTGGCCCGCCTCGCCACCGCCTCGCTGCTCTACACGCGGGACCTGGCGGCGGGAGGGCCGCTCACCGGGCGCTACCATCCGCGCCCGAGCTACATCTTCGGCAGCGGCGGGGCCGAGTGCGGCGCGATCGACGATCTTATCGCCAAGCTGGACTCGCTCGGCAGCGCGGTGACCCTGCGCCGCGACGGCGGCCCGGACCGGCTTCCCGGCACCGGCGCGGGCATCGAGCGGCTGGTCGAGCTGGGCGGCGAGGGCCATATGCCCGGCTACGCGGCCGTCGCGGGCTACCTCGAGGACCGGCGCATCGACAGGATCTGGCCCGCCCGGGTGCAGGCCCTGCACGAGACCGGGGGCGGGGTCGTCGTCGATCTCGGCACGGCGCGGCTCTCCGCCCCGCGGGTCGTCGCGGCGCTTGGCGTGTCGACGCGCGGGCTCTTTCCGGCGATGCCCGTCGCGCCGCGCGCGGGCCAGCTCTTCGTGACGGACCGGGGTCCGGTCGGCGCATTGCCCGGGGCGCTGACCTCGGCCGCTTACCTGCTGGCGAAGACCACCAATCCCGACGTGCTTCCCTATCCCCCGGTGGTGATCGACCCGCTGACCACGGGCCAGTACCTCGTCGGCTCGACCCGCGAGGCGCATGGCGATCCGGGCCGCGTCGATTTCGCGACGCTGCAGAAGCTGATGCGCCGTGCCGCGCAGACCTGGCCCGCGCTGCGGGCGCGCCGCGTCATCCGCGCATTTGCCGGTGTCCGGGCGGCGGTCAGCGACGGGCTGCCGATCGTCGGACCGGCGCCGGGCCAGTCGCGCGTGACGCTGGCGACGGGGTTCGAGGGCGACGGCATCTGCCTCTCGGCCATGATCGGGCGCGAGGTCGCCCGGCTGGCGATGGGCCAGCCGCCGACCGCGGGCCTCGCCGAGGACATGGCGGCGCTCTCCCCCGATCGGTTCGCCCGGGTGCGGGAGACTGCCGGATGAGCGGAGACATCTTCTACTGGCGCGGCCAGCCGTTGCCCTTCGCGCCGGGCGAGAGCGTCGCCCATGCCCTCGGCCGCGCCGGCATCGCCGAGTTCGGCCCGGGCCCGACCGGCACGGCCCGCGCCGTCTTCTGCGGCATCGGCCAGTGCCAGATGTGCCTCGTCGAGGTCGCAGGCCGCAGCGCCGAGGCCTGCCTCACCCCTGCACCCCGGGTCTGCGCGTCGCGCCGGAACACAGCAGCGCGCAGGAGATCTGCCATGACTGAACGCGAGATCCTCGTGGTCGGCGCGGGGCTTGCCGGTGTCGGCGCCGCGGTCGAGCTTGCCCGGGCGGGCCAGAGGGTGCTGGTGATCGACCGCGCGCCGCGTGCCGGAGGCGCCGTGCATCGCCAGCCCTTGCCCGGTCGCGCCGCGATCTCGTCGCATGCCGCGCGCTGGGACCGGCTGATCGCCGAGGCGGAAGCGCTGCCGATCGACTGGGCCTTCGAGACGCGCTTCGCCGGGCTCGACCACGGCGGCACCGCACTGCTGGGCGGCGGAGTGAACCGCCTCATGCGCCCTGCCGCCGTCGTCCTCGCGCTCGGCGCGCGCGAGGCGGTGCGCCCCGGCCCGGCTGGACGCTGCCCGGCGTGACCACCGCCGGCGCGCTGCAGATCGAGCTGAAGACGCAGGCCCGCGCCCCCGGCGGCCGGGTCGTGCTGGCGGGCAGCGGCCCGCTCCTGCTGGCGGTCGCGGCGCAGATGGCGCGGCTCGGAAATCCCCCGGTCGCGATCATCGAGAACGGCGCGCCCTTCGGCCGGGTGCGGCTCGGGCTCGGCCTGCCGCTCTCCTACTTGCGCGAGGCCGCGGGATACATGGCGACGCTCCTGCGCGCCCGTGTCCCGATCCTCACCCGCAGCGACGTTCGCGAGATCCGGGCGGAAGGCGGCGCGCTCGAGGTGATCGTCGATGGCCCCGCCGGATCCCGCCGGATCCTCGCGGACCGCGTCGGCCTGCACGACGGGCTGCGCCCGAACGATATTGGCGTGACGGGCTGCGCCGCGCTGCCGGTGCTGACGCTCGGCGACTGCGCGGAGGTGCTCGGCGCCCGCGCCGCGCTTGCCTCGGGACGCGCCGGCGGCATCGCGCTGGCCCAAGCCCTGAGGGACGGCGGCGCGCCGGCTCCGATCGGCTCGAAGACCCTGTCCCGCGAGCGGGAGGCGCAGCGGCGGCTTGCCGCGATCTATGCCCATGACGGCATGGACCGGCTCGCCGGGCTACCCGGCGACACGGTGCTCTGCCGCTGCGAGGGGCGTACGCTCGCCGATCTGCGCGATCTCGGCGATGCCCCGCGACCGCGCGAGCTGCGCCTTCTCGGCCGCATCGGGATGGGCCCCTGCCAGGGGCGCTTCTGCGGCGAATGGGTGGCGCGCGCCACCGCCGCCGACCCCGCCGCCCCGCCCGCATCCCCTCCCGGTGCCGCCCGCTGGCCGCTCGCGCCCGTGGCGATCGCCGACCTCCTCTCTGCCGCCCCCGACCGGGACGCGGCCCCTGACCCTTCCGAAGGACAACCCACATGACCATTCCCGCCCCCCACATCGCCGCCGCCGCCGAGATCGAGGTGAGAAACCCCTATTCCGGCGCGCTCGTCGGACAGGTTGCCGAGACGCCCGAGCGCGAGATCCGCGCCGCCGTGCTGCGCGCGCGCCGGGCCGCCGCGGCGTTCCGGTCCTCCATGCCCTACGAGCGCCGGGCGTTGCTCGACCGGCTCGCCGATCTGGTCAGCCGGGACCGCGAGAGCCTCGCCGCGACGATCTGCGCGGAAATGGGCAAGACGATCACCGAGGCGCGCAACGAGGCCCGCCGCGCGGTCAACACGCTGCGGCTCTCGGGCGAGGCGGTGTCCTTCCTCGACGGCGAGGTGCTGAACTGCGCGGTGATCGAGGGCGGCGCGAACCGGCAGGCGGTGATCACCTACGTGCCGACCGGGACCGTGGCCGCGATCACCCCGTTCAACTACCCGCTCAACCTGCTCTGCCACAAGCTCGGGCCGGCCATCGCCGCGGGCAACGCCGTGGTGGTCAAGCCCTCGCCCAAGGCGCCGCTCGTCGCCGGGCAGCTGGTGCGGCTGGCAGAGGAGGCGGGCTTCCCGCGCGACCTCGTGCAGGTCGTCCACGGCGGGGCGGCGGCGGCCACGGCGCTGGCGCAGTCGCCGATCGACCTTCTGTCCTTCACCGGCGGCCCCGTCGCCGGGCTCTCGCTCAAGCGCGCCTCGGGGCTGGTGCGCTGCCTGATGGAACTGGGCGGGAACGATCCGCTCTTCGTGCTGCCCGACGCCGATCTCGAGGCCGCCGCCGCGACCGCCGTCGGCCACCGCTACGAGATCGCCGGGCAGAGCTGCGCCGCGGTCAAGAAGCTCTACGTGCACGAGGCGGTGCGGGCGGAGTTCACCGGGCTCCTCCTCGACAAGGTGGCGCGGCACCGCTTCGGCGATCCGGCCGCGGCAGAGACCCAGATGGGGCCGGTGATCGACGCCGCCGCGGCGGCCGAGATCATGCTGCGGCTCGAGGAGGCACAGGCGCTCGGCGCGCGGCTGCTCGCCGGCGGCACGCGCGAGGGCAACCTGATCGCCCCGACGGTGATCGACGACGTGCCCCTCGACGCGCGGCTGATCGGCGAGGAGACCTTCGGCCCGGTGCTGGCGATCCGCCCGTTCCGCGACCTCGACGCGGCGATGGAAGAGATCAACGCCACGGAGTTCGGCCTGCAGGCCGGGATCTTCAGCAATGACCACGCGGCGATCCGCGCGCTGTCGCGCGGGTTGCAGGTCGGCGGCATCATGGTCAACGAGGGACCGGATTTCCGCGCCGAGCACGTGCCCTTCGGCGGCATCAAGAGCTCGGGCCTCGGGCGCGAGGGCGTGCGCATCGCGCTGCGCGAGATGTCCGAGACCCGCGTGGTGATCGACTGATGCGGGTCGTGGTTCACGGCGCGCGCGGCAAGGTCGGCGCGGCGCTGGTGGCGCAGATCGCCGAGGCGGGCGACCTGCAGCTCGGCGAGGCGATCGGCGGGCGCGGCGACCTTCCCGGCGCGCGGTTCTCGGGGGAGGTCGTCATCGACTTCTCCTCTCCGCAGGGGACCGCCGCGCTGCTTGACGCGCTTGCCGGAAACCCGCTGCCCGTGGTGATCGGCACGACCGGCTTCGACGAGGCGGGCGCCGCCCGCATCGCCGCCGCCGCGGTCGAACGGCCGCTGCTGGTCGCGCCCAACTTCACGCTCGGCTTCGAGCCGTTCCGCAGCGCCGCCCGGGCGCTGGCCGCGGCGCTTCCCGGCGCGGGGCTGATCGTCGGCGAGGTCTACAACGCGGCGAAGAAGCCCGCCCCCTCGGGCACGACGCAGGACCTCGTGCGGGCGCTCACCACCGCCGCGCGCCGCCCGGAGACCGAGATCGGCCGGGTCGGCGACACGCCCGGCATCAACACCGTCACCCTCGATCTCGGCGTGAGCCGGATCGACCTCACCCTCACCGTCCAGTCCCGCGCCGCCTATGCGGCCGGTGCGCTGGCCGCCGCCCGCTGGCTGATCGGCCGGCCGGCGGGGCTTTATTCTCCAACCGACATGTTCAGGAGCCTGCAATGACCGTTCCCCAACGCTTCGACGGTGTCTTCACCGCGCTGGTCACGCCCTTCACCCTGGAGGGCGGCATCGACTGGACCGCCTTCGACCGCCTGCTCGACCGGCAGCTCGCGGCGGGCATCGCCGGGCTCGTGCCCGTGGGCACCACCGGCGAGGCGGCGACGCTGACCGAGGACGAGGCGCTCGCGGTGATCGAGCGCACCGTGGCCCGCGCCGAGGGGCGGGCCTACGTGCTCGCCGGGACCGGCTGCAATGTGACCGGGACCACCATCGCCGCCAGCCGCCGCGCCGCCGAGGCGGGTGCCGACGGCGTGCTGCTGATCACCCCCTATTACAACAAGCCCTCGCAGGAGGGGCTGATCGCGCATTTCGGCGCGGTCGCCGAGGCGGTGGCCTGCGATGTCATGCTATACTCGGTGCCGGGGCGCACCGGCATCTCGGTGGCGCCGGGGACGGCGGCGGTGCTGGCGCAACGCCACGCCAACATCGTCGCGATCAAGGAGGCGGGGGGCGATCCGGCGCGGGTCACCGCGCTGCGCGCCGCGGCGGGGCCGGAGTTCGTCGTGCAATGCGGCGATGACGGGCTGGCCTTGCCCTTCTACGCGCTCGGCGCGCGCGGGCTGACCTCGGTCCTGTCGAACTGGCGCCCCGAGCTCTGCGTCGCGCTGCACCGGGCCTGGGCCGAGGGCCGGCTGGACGAGGCGCTGGAATTGCACGAGGCGCTCGTGCCGCTCGCCGAGGCGATGTTCGTCGAGGCAAGCCCCGCTCCGGTCAAGCACATGCTCGCGCGGGAGGGGCTCATCTCGGACTGCCTGCGCCTGCCGCTGACGCCGGTCTCCGCGGCGGGGCGGGCGGCGATGGAGCGGCTGGTGGCTCCGGCGATGGCGCTGGCCAGCTGACGGGGCGCAGAGCCGCCAGATGCAAAAGGGACCCGGGCGCGGCCCGGGTCCCTTCCACCGTTCCAGCGGTGCGGCGCGCCGGTCAGTAGACCGTCACGTCGAAGCCGAACCACTTCTCGGACAGCGCCTTGGTGGTGCCGTCGGCCTTCACCGAGTCCAGCGCCTTGTCGAACATCGCGCGCAGCTCGGTGTCCTCCTTGCGGATGCCGACCGAGGAGCCGCGGCCGAGGATGCCGCCCTGGAAGCGCGGACCCGCCATGGTCATCTCGGCGTTGGCCGGCTCCTCGATGGCCGTCATCAGGTAGGCGGGCGAAGCGATCACCGCGTCGATGCGCCCGGCCAGCAGGTCGAGGTCATGCTGCTCGGTCGCCTTGTACTCGCGGATGGTCAGCTCGTCGCCGAAGGTCTCCTGCATGAAGCGGGCCGAGATCGCCGAGCTCTGCACGCCGATGGTCTTGCCCTTCAGCAGCGGGCGGATCTCCTCGATCGCCTTGGCCGCACCCTCGGGGTTGTTGGCGAGGTTGAAGAGCTCGCCCTTCAGCGGCAGCTGCTCGAGATCGCTGCCCTTGAGCACGCCGAAGGTCTGGCCGGTGGAGCCGTAGGGCTGCGAGAAGGAAATCACCTCCTCGCGCTTCTCAGTGGCCGACATGCCGGCCATGATCGCGTCGTACTTGCCCGCGAGCAGGCCGGGGATGATGCCGTCCCAGTTCTGCGCGACGAGGGTGCATTCGACCTCCATCCGCTCGCAGAGCACCTTGTAGAGATCGACCTCGTAGCCGGTCAGCGTGCCGTCAGCCTCGGTGAAGTTCCACGGCGCAAAGGCGCCCTCGGTGGCGATGGTGACGTGGGTCCAGTCCTTGGCCTCGGCGCTGGCGGCGATGGCGGCAAGGCCGAGCGAAGCGGCGATGACGGTCTTTTTCATTGTGTATTCCCTTGTTGGTCTTTGGTTGGTCTGTTGCTGGTCTAATCGGGGCGCGGCGCCGGTCAGGTCGTGGCGAAGCGCTGGAAACGCTCGGAGCCGCCGCCGCCGAAAAGCTCGGCCGGGCTGCCCTCGCAGTCGATCTGGCCCTCGTGCAGGAAGACGACGCGGTTCGAGACGTCGCGGGCAAAGCCCATCTCGTGGGTGACGACGAGCATGGTACGGCCCTCCTCGGCGAGGCCGCGCATCACCCGCAGCACCTCGCCCACCAGTTCCGGGTCGAGCGCCGAGGTCGGCTCGTCGAAGAGCATCACGTCGGGGTGCATGGCCAGCGCGCGGGCGATCGCGGCGCGCTGCTGCTGGCCGCCGGAAAGCTGCGCGGGATAGGCGTCGCGCTTGGCGGCGATGCCGACCTTGTCGAGGAAGGCGAGCGCCTCGTCCTTCGCCTCGTCCTTCGAGCGGCCGAGCACGTGGACCGGCGCCTCCATGACGTTCTCGAGCACGGTCTTGTGCGACCAGAGGTTGAAGGACTGGAACACCATCCCGACCCGCGCGCGCAGCTTCTGCACTTTCACGGGGTCGGCGGGTTTCGACTTCCCGGCGCGGTCGGTGACCAGCTCGATGCGCTCGTCGCCGATCCAGACCTCGCCGCCCGAGGGCGTCTCGAGCAGGTTGATGCAGCGCAGCATGGTGGACTTGCCCGAGCCCGAGGAGCCGAGGATCGAGACCACCTCGCCCTGCCGCGCCTCGAGATCGACGCCGCGCAGCACCTCGTTCGCGCCGAAGGATTTGCGCAGGCCGCGCAGGCGGATGGCGGGAGAGGTCATGGCTTGGCTCCTGTCAGGCGGGTGTCGGTCGCGGTCTTGGCAGCGCTGACCGGGCGCAGATGCGCGGTCAGGCGGTGGTCGGCAAAGGCCACGATGCGGGTCAGCACGAAGTTGATCGCGAGGTAGATCGTGCCCGCGGCGGCGAAGACCTCGATCACCCGGTAGGTGTCCGAGATCAGCTTGGCGGCGAGGCCGGTGATCTCCATCAGGGTGATCATCGAGGCCAGCGAGGTGGCCTTGCAGAGCAGGATCAGCTCGTTGCCATAGGCGGGCAGGGCCTGGCGCACCGCCTGCGGCAGCACGATGCGGCGGAAGGCGAGCCAGGGCGACATGCCGCAGGCGATGGCCGCCTCGCGCTGGCCGTGGCCGACCGACTGCAGCCCGCCGCGCACGATCTCGGAGCCGTAGGCCCCGGTGTTCAGCGCCAGCGCGAGGATCGCGCACCAGAAGGGCTCGCGCAGCACCGGCCAGAGCGGGCTGCTGCGCACCGCGTCGAACTGGCCGAGCCCGTAGTAGATCAGGAACATCTGCACGAGCAGCGGCGTGCCGCGGAAGACGAAGATGTAGAACCGCGCGGCCCGCTGCAGCCAGAGCGGCCCCCAGAGCCGGGCCGAGGCGATGGCAATGGCGATCACGACGCCGATCGAGACCGAGAGCGTGGCCAGCAGCAGCGTCAGCGGGATCCCGGCCGAGAGCGTGCGCACGGTCTGCCAGAGGAAGGGAAAGTCCATGAGGTTACCTCTGCAGCCCGCGGTTGAAGTGCCGCTCGGCGCGGCCGAGGATCAGCCCCGAGCCCCAGGTCACGACGAGGAAGAGCACCGCCGCGGCGAAGAAGAAGTAGAAGGGCTGGCGGGTCGAGCCGGCGCCGATCTGCGCCTGGCGCAGCAGCTCGACGACCCCGGTGACCGAGACCAGTGCGCTTTCCTTCAGGGTGATCTGCCAGACGTTGCCCATGCCGGGCAGCGCGTGGCGGGCGGTCAGCGGCAGCACGATGCGGCGGAACATCGTGGCGCGCGACATGCCGATGGCGCAGGCGGCCTCGATCTCGCCGGGGTTCACAGCGCGGTAGGCGCCGCGGAAGACCTCGGCGTGCTGCGCCGCCGAGACGACGCCGATCGCCATCGCCCCTGCCGCGAAGCCGGGCAGGTCGAAGAAGCCCTCGTGGCCGAGACCGCGCATGAGCTCGGTCAGCATCATCGAGCCGCCGAAGTAGAAGAGGTAGATCACCAGGAGGTCGGGGATGCCGCGCAGCACGGTGGTGTAGGTCCCCGCGATGCCGCGCAGCACCGGCCCGCCGCGCAGCTTGGCCCAGGCCAGCAGCGCGCCGAGCGTGCCGCCGATCAGGTAGCCCGTGCCGGCGACGGCGAGGGTCATCAGCGTCGCCTGCAGCAGGGCGGGGGCCCAGCCATCGGGGCCGAAGCTCATAAGCTCGAAGAATCCGGGTCGGTCCATGATCGGCTCTCGCTTGGGGGTCAGGCCGGAACCGGCAGGTCCGGCGCCACGTCGTCGGGCAGCGGGTTGACGAAGGGCCGGCCGTCGCGGCGGCGCTCGAAATCCGCCTTGGCGGCGGCAAGCTGCGCCGGGTCCTCGATCACCGCCTTGGCGGTGGCGGCCATCACCTTGGCGGCATGGACCATGCCCTTGTGCGCGATGCCGGACTGACCCTGCGCCACGAGCTGCCAGGAATGGCCCGGCGTGCCGATGGCATAGGTCGCGCCGCGCACCTGCACGGTGGGCACGACCCAGCTGACGGTGCCGACATCGGTGGAGCCGACGCCGCCGCCCTGGCCCTGGGTGAGCGGCGCGATGAAGTCGCAGAGTGGCAGGTCCATGCGCGGCGCCACGCCGAAGCGCTTGAAGGCGGCGCGGATCTCCTCGGGGGTCAGCGTCTTGCGGATTTCCTCGGCGAAACGGTGGTCCTCGGCGTCGAAGGCGGGCGGTCCCAGCCGTTCGAGCTGGGCGTGCATCAGCTCTTCCAGCGGCGTGTTGCCGATCAGGTTGGCGTCGCCCGAGAGGACGCGGTCACGCACCGTGGTGCCGGTCATCAGCGCCGCGCCCTCGGCGACCTTGCGCACCCGCTCGACCAGCGGCAGCAGCTCGTCGAGCTCGCGCGCGCGGATCAGGTAGCGCACCGCGGCGTAGGGTTGCACGACGTTGGGCGCGTGGCCCCCGGCATCGGTGATCGCGTAGTGGATGCGCGCCGAGTCCACCATGTGCTCGCGCAGGAAGTTCACGCCAACGTTCATCAGCTCGACCGCGTCGAGCGCCGAGCGCCCGAGTTCCGGCGCGGCGGCGGCATGCGAGGACCTGCCCTCGAACTCGAAGAGGATCTCGTTGCAGGCCAGCGAGATCGGCGTGTTGACCGCGGCAAGCGGCGCGGGGTGCCAGCAGATCGCCACGTCGACGTCGTCGAAGAGCCCGTCGCGCACCATGAAGCCCTTGCCCGAGCCGCCCTCCTCGGCGGGGCAGCCGTAATAGCGCACCCGGCCGGGGCGGCCGGTCTCCTCGAGCCAGCCCTTCAGCGCGGCGGCCGCCAGCATCGAGCCCGCGCCCAGCACGTTGTGACCGCAGCCATGGCCCGGCGCGCCCTGCTGCAGCGGGGACTTCTCGGCCACGCCCGCCTTCTGGCTGAGGCCGGGCAGGGCGTCGTACTCGCCGAGGATCGCGATCACCGGCCCGCCGCTGCCGGCCTCGCCCATCACCGCGGTCGGCAGCCCGGCAACGCCGCGGGTGACGCGGAAGCCCTCGGCCTCGAGCATCTCGGCGTGTTCGACGCAGGAGCGGACTTCGGCGAAATTGGTCTCCGGCATCTCCCACACGCGGTCGGACAGGGCGCAGAACGCCGCCTCCCGCGCGTCCACATGGGGCCAGATGCTGTCGGTGTTGCTGGCGGTCATAATGATTGCCTTCGTGGTCCTGCCTGATATTGGCTGTATTATTGGTGCCAATTTTGGTGACATTGCAAGATCGAAGTTTGTGCAATCTGAAAACGGCAAGGCTGCGGAGAGCTTGCACGGCACCACGAAGCGATTCCCTCGCCACGGGGCATCGGGTAGATACGGGAGAGGGGACAGGGGCAGGACATGTCAGAAGACGCCGAGAAGATCACCGAACGGCTGGCGCAGGACCTGCGCGCGGGGCTGTTCACGCCGGGCTCGTGGCTCAAGCAGGTCGACCTGCAGAAGCGCTACGGCGTCGGCCGCGCGCCGGTGCGCAAGGCGCTCGAGACGCTCGCCGGGCGGCGGCTGATCCGCCACGAGAAGAACCGCGGCTACTCTGTCCACCCGGCCGACACCGAAGAAGCGGACCAGGTGCTCGACATCCGCGTCGCCATCGAGACCGGTTTCGCCGAGGCGATCTGCCGCAATGCCGCCGAGGCGCAGGTGACCGAGCTCGGCCGGCTCGCCGCGGATTTCGAGCGGATCGCGGTGAACGGGCCGTTCCACCTGCTCTATGATGCCAACCTTGCCTTCCACCGCGAGCTGCTCGGCTGTGCCCGCAACCCGTCGATGGTGGCGCTGGTCGACGACCTGAGGATGCGCACCTCGCCGGCCCCGGCCTCGCAATGGCTCGACCGCTCGCGCATCGAGCGCTCGGCGCGCGAGCATTTCGACATGGTCGCGGCGGTGCGGGCGCGCGACGGCGCGGCGCTGGCCGGGCTGATCCGCGACCACATCCTGCAGCGCGCCGACTGAGCCGCGCCGGCGCCGGGCCTTGGCGCGGCGCCGGCGAAGCGGCTAGATGAAGGCAACTCGCGACGGGGAGGCGCGCCATCGAAAATCCATCACGCCTGCTGGCGCGGCTCCGCTTCCGTCAGGTCCGCTGCTTTCTCGAGGTCGCGCGGCGCGGCAGCTTCATGGCCGCCGCGGATGTGCTGGGGCTGACCCAGCCCGCCGTCTCGCGCTCGATCCGCGAGCTCGAGACGACGCTCGACGTCACGCTCTTCGACCGCTCGCAGCGTGGCGCGGTGCTGACCGTGCATGGCCGCAAGCTCTTCGATTCCGCCGAGGCGGCGATGGCGCTGCTCACCGAGGGGTTGCAGGCGACGCAGGACATGGGCGGCAGCCGCGAGCTGCTGCGGATCGGGGCGCTGCCGAATGTCTGCGGCCTGTCGCTGCCGGGGATCGTCGAGGACTTCCAGCAGCTCTATCCGCACACCACGGTGCGCGTCGTCTCGGGCTCCAACGCCGAGCTGCTGGCACGGCTGCGGCAGGGGGCGCTCGACGTGGTGATCGGGCGGCTGTCGGATTCCACCGCCATGCACGGACTCAGCTTCCAGCACCTCTACGACGAGTCGATCGTCTTTGCGGTCGGGACCGAGCATCCGCTCGCGCAGCCGGGGGCGAGGATCGACCTCGGGCTGATGCTGGAGCAACCCATGCTGGTGCCGATCCCGGGCACGATCATCCGGCAGGAGCTCGAGCGCTTTCTGGTCAAGAGCGGCTTCGTGGCGCCGGACTTCGCGATCGAGTCGGTGGATGCGGGGTTCAACCTCAAGACCATCCGCGCCGCGACCCATGTCGTCGTGACGGTCGAGGCGCTGGTCGCCGACGCCCGTGCGGCGGGCGAACTGGTGATCCTGCCGATCTCGGACGACGCGCTGAAGGGGCCGGTGGGGCTGACGACCGTGCCCGGTACGCCGGAGGGCCCGGCGCTGCGCCGGCTCCTCGCGATGTGCCGCGAGCGCCTGTCCCGCGCGCCGATTCATACCGAATTTGGTATGGATCAGGCCGAGAAGGAATAGGTCATTCTCACGTGCAGGATATAGTCTCCGGCCCCAGAGGAGAGATCCGAACTGGAGGAGAGCGGATGTTCAAGACCCTGAAATTCATGACGGTGGCCACCGTGCTCGCGGGCAGCGCGCTCGCCGCGCAGGCCGAGACGCTGGGCATCGAGGGCGGCGGCAGCGCCTCGCTCACCGGCATGGTGCCGCAGACCTGGGCGCAGTTCACCGCCGAGGCGGGATATGATCTGCAGGTCTCGCTCGGACAGGTGCTGACCCGCTCGGTGATGAAGGTCGGCGCCGGCCAGCTCGATCTCGCCGTCGTGCCGCCTCCCGCCTATGGCGCGATGGCACGCGGGGTCGGGCCCTACGAAAAGACCGCCGACCAGGCGAAGGCGCTGGCCGGCAACCTGCGGATGCTCTTCACCTTCCCGGGCGGCTCGTTCCATCCCATCGTCTGGGCCGACAGCGGCATCGAGAGCTGGGACGACATCAAGGGCAAGCGCGTCTACGTCGGCCCGCCCGCCGGTGCGGCCGCCAACCAGGTCCGCGGCATGGTGCGCGAGGCCTCGGGCGGGCTCGAGGACGGCACCGATTACGAGGGCATCCGCCTGCCCTGGGAAGCCTCGAGCCAGGCCTTCCAGGACGGCCAGTTCGACATGTTCGTGATGTCGGCCGCCGTCGGGCAGCAGTCGATCCAGGAGCTGAGCCTGCAGCGCGAGATCCGCATCATCGGCGTGCCGGACGAGGTCGTCGCGGGCGACGGCTGGGCGGATTACCTCGTCGATCAGGCGGTGCGCACCGACGTCGTGCCGGCCGGCACCTACCAGGGCCAGGTCAACGGCGACGCGGACCAGAACATCATGGTCGCGGTGATGATGATGGGCGCGAACAAGGATCTCTCGGACGAGGCCGCCTACGCGCTCACCAGGTCCTTTTTCGAGAACCTCGACAAGATGCAGGCGGCCAACGCGCTGCTCGCGGCGCTGAACACCGAGGATCCCTTCGCCGGGGCGAACATGCCGGTCCACCCAGGCGCGGCGCGCTATTACGAGGAACGGGGCATCACGATCCCGGACGCGCTGAAGGCAGACTGACCAGGAGAGCGGCCCCGACGCGGGCCGGACGAACCGCACCCGGCCCGGATCGAGGGCCGGGGCACCGCCGCCACGCGGCGCAGGGCCCGAGCCGGGCCGGGAGGAGATCTCATGACAGAGTCGATCGCACGCAGGGTGAAGACCCTGCACCGGGCAGGTCTTGCCGTTGGACTGCTCATCGCCCTCGTCGGGCTTGCCAACGTGCTGCCCACCTACGGCGTGCTGCCGCGCGTCGGGCCGTTCGAGCTCGACTGGTTCCGGCCGCTGTTCTACTGGCTGTGCTTCCTCAGCTTCCTGATCTGGGACGCGCTGCGCCTCGCCCGCGAGGACCGGCTCACGGTCTTCCACCTGGTCGGCTACGCCGTGGCGCTCGGGCTGATGAGCTGGGTGTCCTGGGACTACTACCAGGTCTCGATGGTGCTGAAGGACAGCTTCATGTTCTTCACGGCGCGCGAGGCCTGGATGGCGACGATCCCCGCCGTGCTCTCGATCATCGCCTGCTGGCGGCTCTGGGGCGCACCCATCGCCATCCTCGGCGCGGTGGTCTTCGCCTATCTCGCCACCGGCCCCCACTGGCCGGGGGTCTTCCAGACCATCGTCGGCGACCTGAACGAGTTCATCGCCCAGAACACCTGGTACGACGCGAGCCAGGGCATCCTCGGCAACATCATGGGCATTGTGCTCTCGACCGTGCTGCCCTTCATCATCCTCGGCGCCGTTCTTGAAGGCTGCGGCGCGGGCGGCTCGATGATCCGCATCTCGTTCCACCTGATGCGCCGCTTCCGCGGCGGCCCGGCCTACGCGGCGATCTCGGCCTCGGCGCTTTTCGGCACCGTCTCGGGCAGCGCCGTGGCCAACGTCGTCGGCACCGGCGTCGTCACCATCCCGATGATCCGCCGCCGCGGCTTCTCGAACAACTTCGCCGGGGCGGTCGAGGCCGCCGCCTCCACCGGCGGGCAGATCCTGCCGCCGATCATGGGTGCCGCCGCGCTGGTCATGGCCGACATCGTCGGCGTCAGCTACCTCGCGGTGATCCTCGCCGTGCTGATCCCGGCCATCGCCTATTACGTCAGCCTCTTCCTCGCGGTCTTCTTCGAGGCCGAGAAGCTCGGCATCACCGCGCGCGCGGAAGACGAGGCGCTCGAGCCGCCGAGCGGGCAGGACTGGATCAACCTCGCGCTGGTCTTCGGGCCGATCGCGCTGATCGTCTGGCTGCTGGTCTCGGGCCTGTCGCCCGCCGGTGCCTCGATCGCGGCGATCTTCCTGCTCTTCCCGATGAGCCTCATCAACCCCGCGATCCGCCGCGCGCCGTGGAAGCTGGTCGAGGCGCTGGCCGAGGGCGGCAAGACCGTCGCGCAGCTCGCCATCGCCATCGCCATGGTCGGCCTCGTGGTCTCGACGCTGAACGCCACGGGCATCCCGACCAAATTCGCCGTGCTGCTGGCCAATGCCGCGAGCAGCTCGCTCATGGCCGCCCTGCTGATCGCCGCCGCGGGCTGCATCGTGCTCGGCATGGGCATGCCGACGCTGCCCGCCTACATCGCCATCGTCGCGGTCATGGGCCCCACGCTCACCGGCTTCGGCGTCGAGCTGCTGACCGCGCACATGTTCGTCTTCTTCTTCGGCGTCGCCTCGGTGATCACCCCGCCGGTGGCCATCGCCGCCTATGCCGCCGCCTCGATATCGCATGGCAAGCCGATCGGCACGGCGGTCGAGGCGACGCGGATCGGCGCGATGATCTTCCTCGTGCCCTTCGCCTTCGTCTACAACCCGGCGCTGCTGCTGGGCACCGAGGCCGCCGCCAATGCCTCGTTCGGCTTCGTCGCCTTCTCGCTGCTGACGCTGGCGGCCTCGCTCTACCTCGCGTCGAGCGCGCTCATCGGCTTCGACAGGCAGCGCCTGCCGATCTGGGAGCGCCTGCTGCGCCTTGCCTGCGCCTTCACCCTCCTGTCGCCCCACGTGCTCGCCGGCCTTGCCGCGCTGGGTCTGGGCACCGCGCTCGCCGTCTGGCGGCGAAGCGCCAAACTCCAGATTGCCGAGGCCCTCTGATGTCCGACCGTCCCAGCTTCATCCTGTTCATCACGGACCAGCACCGCGCCGATTTCCTCGGCTGCTACGGCCACCCGATCGTGCGCACGCCGAACATCGACGCCATGGCGGCGCGCGGCACCGCCTTCGACCGGTTCTACGTGGCGAGCCCCGTCTGCATGCCCAACCGCGCCAGCCTGATGACCGGGCGCATGCCCTCGGGCCACGGCGTGCGCTTCAACGGCATCCCGCTGTCGCAGCGCAACGTGACCTTCGTCGAGCTGCTGCGCGACGCGGGCTACGACACGGCGCTGATCGGCAAGAGCCACCTGCAGACCTTCACCGGCATTGCCCCCGTGCTGACCCCGCCCGAGGCGCGCCCCGGCTACTACAAGGCCAACGGCGAGCTGAGCGAGGCGGTGCGCAACGATTTCGCCACCCCCGTCTACCGCGTCGAGGAGCCGGATTTCTGGTCGGGCGAGATGCCCGCCGTGCCCGTGCCCTTCTACGGCTTCAACCATGTCGAGCTGGTCACCGGCCATGGCGACCACGTCGGCGGCGACTACACGCGCTGGCTTCTGGAGCGCGAGCCGGACGCGGGCGCGCTCATCGGCGAGGAGAACCAGCTGCCGCACGACTATACCTGCCCGCAGGCGGTGCGCACGGCGATCCCGGCCGAGCTCTACTCGACCTCCTACATTGCCGAGCGCGCCTGCGCATGGCTCGAGGCGAGGAAGGACAGCGACCGTCCCTTCTTCCTGATGGTCAGCTGGCCCGACCCGCACCACCCGTTCAACCCGCCGGGGGAGTACTGGGACATGTACAGCCCCGACGACATGCCGGTGCCCGTCGCCTTCACCTCGAACGACTGGACACCGCCGCCGCACGTGGCGGGGGTTCTGGGCGCGCGCGAAGACGGCAAGGCCAACCTCAGGGGCATGAACGCCATCGGCTGCTCGGCGCGCGAGGCGCAGGAGGCGCAGGCGCTGACCTGCGGCATGGTCACGATGATCGACGACGCGGTCGGCCGGGTGCAGGGCGCGCTCGCGGACACCGGGCGCGGCGGCGAGACCGTGACCATCTTCACCTCGGACCACGGCGACCACCTCGGCGACCACCGGCTGCTCTTCAAAGGCTCCGAGCAATACGAGCAGATCACCCGCGTGCCCTTCGTCTGGGCCGACCCGCAGGGAGCCCAGGGCACCCGCAGCGACCGGCTCGGCCAGACGCTGGACATCGGCGCCACCATCCTCGAACGGGCGCGGATCGAGCAGGCCTGGGGCATGCAGGGGCGCGACCTGATGTCGGCGGCCACCGCCCCCGACGGCGTGCTCATCCAGTACGCGCACCAGGCACGGATGGACGGGCTCGGCGTCTGCCCCAACGTGCACAGCTTCCGCGACACGCGCCACCGGCTCTCGGTCTTCCAGGGGCTGGGCTGGGGCGAGCTCTACGACCTCGAGGCCGACCCGGACGAGCTACACAACCTCTGGGACGCGCCCGAGGCGGCGCCGGTCAAGGCGCGGCTGCTCGAGCAGCTGATGCAGGCCGAGCTGGTGCATACCGAGACCGCCCCGGCGCCCGTCGCCCGCGCCTGATCCGATGAGCCACGAGAGCACATCGCCGCGCGCCCTCCGGGCGCGCGTCAGCGCCTTGCTTCCCGACTGGATCCCGCTGACCACCCGCCAGAGCCTGCGCGACGACCTCATGGCGGGGCTCACCGGCGCGACGCTGGTGCTGCCGCAGGGCGTGGCCTTTGCCGCCATCGCCGGGCTGCCGGCGGAATACGGCTTCTACACCGCCATGGTCTCGACCCTGGTCGCGGCGCTGCTGGGGTCAAGCTGGCACGCGGTCTCGGGGCCGACCACGGCGCTGTCGATCATGCTCTTCGCCACGCTCTCGGGGCGCTACGTGCCGGGCTCGCCCGAGTACATCGCGGCCGCGATCACCCTGTGCCTGATGGTCGGGATCATCCAGCTTGCCTTTGCCGTGGCGCGGCTCGGGGCGCTGGTGGATTTCGTCTCGCACTCGGTGATGACCGGCTTCGTCACCGGCGCCGCGATCCTCATCGCGCTGAGCCAGATGCAGCACGTGCTGGGGGTGCCACTTCCCTCGACCAGCGACCTAGGCGCCTTTCTCTCGGCCCTCCCGAGGGCGGCGCTTGGACCGGATTGGCGGGCGCTGGCGGTCTCGGGCACGGCCTTCGGCATCGGTCTGGCGATCCGGCTCTGGCGGCCGCTCTGGCCGAACTACCTCGTCGCGCTGACCCTCGCCACCGGCCTCAGCCTCGCGCTTGGCGGGGCGCAGGCGGGCATCGCCACCATCGGCCCGCTGGGAGAGATCGTGCCCGGCATGGCCGTCCCCGCGCTCTCGCTCGGCGACCTGCGCGAGTTCGGCGGCGGCGCCATGGCCATCGCCATCGTCGGGCTGCTCGAGGCGCTGTCGGTCTCGCGCGCGCTGGCGCTGCGCTCGGGGCAGATGATCGACGGCAACCGCGAGTTCCTTGCCCAGGGCCTGTCGAACGTCATCGGCAGCCTCTTCCGCTGCTACCCGAGCTCGGCCTCGTTCACCCGCTCGGGGATCAACTACGACGCGGGCGCGCGCTCGCCGCTTTCGGCGATCCTCTCCTCGGCCTTCCTCTTCGGGATCCTGCTGCTGGTCGCCCCGGCCTTCGCCGTGGTGCCGATCCCGGGCATCGCCGGGGTGATCATGCTGGTGGCCTGGCGGCTGATAGACTTCCGCGAGATCCGCCACCTCGTCACCTCCTCCTCGACCGAGACGATCATCGCCGGGGTCACCTTCGTCACCGTGCTGCTGGTCGATCTCGAGACGGCGATCTACGTCGGCGTGCTGCTCTCGCTCGGCTTCTTCCTGCGCGGCGCGGCGCGGCCCTTCCTCGGGCAGGGTGCGCCGGATCCGTCAACCCCGGGCCGGGTGTTCAGGCACGCCGCGCCGAACGGGCTCGAGGAATGCCCGCAGCTGATGGTCTGCCGGCTCGACGGGCCGCTCTTCTTCGGCTCGGTCGAGTTCCTGCGGCGCGAGTTCCGCCGGCTCGAGCGCGAGCGCCCGCTGCAGAAGACCATGCTCTTCATCGTCAAGGGCGGCGGTGACATCGACCTTGCGGGCGCGGACCTGATCCTCGACGAGGCGCGCCGGCGCGAGCACCTCGGAGGCGCGCTGCACCTGCAGGTGAAGACGCCGCGCACGCTGACCAAGCTCGCGCGCTTCAAGGTGCTGCGCGCGCTGACCCGCGAGCGGCTGCACCTGTCGAAGGGCGACGCCATCGCCGAGATCGTGCCGAGGCTCGACGGCAGCATCTGCGCCACCTGCGACAAGCGCATCTTCCTTGAATGCGCCGGCCGGCCCGGTGCTGCGCGCAAGGCGGGCTGAAGGGCGGCTTTTCTCTTGCAGGGCCGGGGTATAGCCTCGATCCCGCAGACAAGGCGGTGGGCAGGGAAAGGCAACAAGACCATGCGGTTTCGCGGATTGGATCTGAACCTGCTGGTCGCGCTCGAGGCGCTGCTCGACGAGAGCAGCGTCAGCGCGGCGGCGGCGCGGCTCAACCTCAGCCAGGCGGCGACCAGCAACGCGCTGGCCCGGCTGCGCGATCACTTCGGCGACGAGCTGCTGGTCCGGGTCGGGCGGCAGATGGTGCAGACCGACCGCGGGCGGGTGCTGCACCGCGAGGTCGCGGCGGTGCTGCGGCAGATCGAGGCGCGGGTGCTGGTGCCGGGCGATTTCGACCCCGCGGCGCAGGACCGGCAGGTGACCGTCATGGCCGCCGAGGCGGTCTCGCTGGGCTTTCTCGCCCGGGTCGGCCGCGAGGTGCGGCGCCTTGCGCCGCGCGTGCGGCTGGTGGTGCGCCCGCTCGGCGGCAACCCGCAGGCGCAGCTCGACCGAGGCGAGATCGACCTGCTGGCGATCCCGCTGCAATACGCTGCCGCGGGGCACCCGCAGGCGCCACTCTACGACGAGCCCTTCTCGGTGATCTGCTGGCGCGACGCCAGGATCGCCGCGCGCCCGCTGACCGCCGAGGCCTATGTCGGCGCCGACCACGTGCTGCTGGAGCTTGGCCCCGACCGCAAGACGCCGATCGACCGCATCCTCGTCGAGCAGCTGCACGGCCAGCTTTCGGGCAGCGTCACCGTCTCGGGCCACGCGGCGGTGCCCTGGCACGTGCTCGGCACCGAGCGGCTCGGCACGCTGCCCGAGCGCACCGCGCGGCAGTTCGCCGAGGTGCTGCCGCTGGCGGTGCGCGCGCTGCCCATCGCGATCCCGGTCAACCGGCTGGTGCTGCAATGGGGCCGCCATGCCGAGGGTGACACCGGCCTGCGCTGGCTGCGCGAGCTGATGCAGCGCCTTGCCGGGGACGCGGGCCAGGGCACGGCAATATATTCACCGGACCGATAGGTCGCGGTCCAAACAATCAATTTCCGCTTGGGTCGGTTCTGCCGGATAACTCGGACCGACAAGGCCCGAAGACCGAAGCGGAAGGACAGCACATGCGTTTCAACGAATTGCCCGGAGAGGTTGCGCCCTATGGCATCCGCGCGGGCATGGGGCCGCGGCGGCTTGTCGGCGGCATGGTCGCCTCGGCTTACGCGGGTGCGGCCGAGACCGCTGGAGCCTTCGCGCTGTCGATGCTGACCGGCGGGCGCGACGCGGGCCTGCCGATGCTGCGCCATGCGGGCTGCCACGTCGCGCTGCAGGTGCTCGAGGGCGAGATCGAGCTTTCCATGCAGGGCGCCTGCTGGCGGCTGGTCGGGGGCGACTACGCCTCGATCCCGCCGGGCACCGAGTACGGCCTGCGCATGACGCGGCTGCGCAACCGCGCGATGATCTTCCACACCGGGGCCGAGGCGGGCGGGCTGCTCTCCGGGCTGGGCACGCCTTACGAGGGTTACGTGCAACCCGACCGGGACGCGGGGACATGGGCGGACCTGACCGGGGCCAGCGCCACAGGCTGCGACACCGAGATCCTCGGCGCGCTGCCCGGGGATCTGCCGCTCTGCGCGCCGCTGCGCGAGGTGCCGGAGGGGGCGGTTCCCTACGCGCTCGAGGCGGGCTGCGGCGCGCATCTGGTGGTGGCGGACCAGCTCTTCACCTTTGCCGGGGGCAATGCGCAGAGCGACGGGCGCTTCCTCACCCTGCTGACCGAGGGGCCGCAGGGGCCGATGATCCCGCCGCACATGCACCTCAGGCACGACGAGACATTCTTCTGCGCCGCCGGGCGCATCCGCATGCGGGCGGGGGAGGAGGAGCTCGAGCTGGCGCCCGGCGACTTCCTATTCGTGCCGCGCGGCACGCCGCATGCCTTCCAGTTCCTCGAGCCCTACACCAAGATCATCGGCTGGCTGGTGCCCGGCGTCTTCGAGGAGTTCTTCTACACGCTCGGAGATCCCACCGACCGCACCGTCTATCCGCAGGTCCCGCCGCCCTTCCGCTTCGACCGGGTGCTGGCAAAGCTCGACACGCTCGACATCGTGCCGCTGGGACGGCCCGAGGGGGCAAAACCCGGGGTCGAGGCATGAGCCGCGCCGAACTGCCCGCGCTGCGCCCCGGCGTGCGCCTGCTGGCCGACCAGGTCTTCTCGCGCGCGGGCGGCGTCCCGCGGCTGGCGGATGTCTACCTGCCCGATTGCGCCGGGCCGCACCCGGCAGTGATCTTCCTGCACGGCGGCGGCTGGCGCTTCGGCGACCGGCGGCTGGCGCCGGACCTGTCGAGGCACTTCGCCGAAAGCGGCTATGCCATGGTCTCGATCGACTACCGGCTGAGCACCGAGGCGCTGTTCCCCGCGCCGGTGATCGACACCGCCACCGCGGTGCGCTGGTTGAAGACGCAGGCCGCGCATTTCGGCATCGACCCGAAGCGCATCGCCCTGCTCGGCTCGTCGGCGGGTGGCCACCTCGCGAGCCTCGCGGCGCTGGCCCCGGCGGAGTTCACCTCGGACGAGTGGCCGGGCGTGACGTCCGAGGTGGCCGCGGTGGTCGACGGCTACGGGCCGGTCAACTTTGCCCTGCTCGACGCGCAGCGCGATCCCGCGGCGCTGCCCGGCACCGATCCCGAATCCGCGCACCTGCCGCCCGCGCGCCCGATGACCGATCCCGAGGCTTTGGAGTGCCTCTTCCTCGGCGGCACGGTCGCCACGCTGCCCGAGCGCGCCGCCGCCGCCGATCCCTCGCGGCGGGCGCGGGCCGTTGCGCCGCCCTTCCTCATCCTGCACGGCAGCTACGACAGCGCGATCCCGTTCGCGCAGAGCCGCGGCCTCTTCGATGCGCTCGACGCGGCGGGGGCGCGGGCCGAGCTGCTGAGGATCGAGGGGCTGGGTCACGGCTTTCTCAACCGCACGGATCTGGACGCCTCGGGCCCGCGCGGGATGCTGCGCTGGCGCAGCGCGGCGGCGGGCGGCGAGTCGGAAGTGCCGGTCCAGGCCCCGGTCTGGCCGACGATCCGCGCATTCCTGGACAGGACGATCGGCGCCTGAGGAGGGCGCCACGAGGGGAGGAGGACCCGAGATGACGACACGACTTTCGCTGCCCGCACTGATGCTGGCCGCGGTGCTGGCGCTGCCCGTGTCGGCGCAGATCACCGACACGCCCGAGGCGCTGGCCGCGCTGCAGGGGCTCGGCCGCGAGATGTCGCGCGAGATGGTTGGCGGCACGATGAAGCTCTACGGCCAGATGCTGGCCGGGGCGGACGATGCCGGGCTTGCCGTCGCCGCCGACCAGCCCTACGGGCCGGACGCGCGCAACCTGCTCGACCTGCGCGCGCCCGAGGGCGCCGCGGCGCTGCCGGTGGTGCTGCTGGTCCATGGCGGCGGCTTCGTGCGCGGCGACAAGGGCGATATCGTCAACATGGCGCGCTGGTTCGCGCGGCAGGGCGTGGTCGCGGTGACGATGAACTACCGGCTCGCGCCCGCCGCGCACTGGCCCGCCGGGGCCGAGGACGTGGGCGCGGCGCTCGGCTGGCTCTCGGCGCACGTGGCCGAACACGGCGGCGATCCGTCGAAGATCGTGGTGATCGGCGATTCCGCCGGGGCGATGCATGTCGCCGACTACGTCTTCCGCGAGGAGCTGCAGCACGCGGGAGATGGCGTGATCGGGGCGGTGCTGATCTCGCCCCCGGTGGCGGACCTGCGGGCGCGCGCCCTCGATCCCGAGCGCGACCTGCTCTACTACGGCGCCAAGGGGGACCGTGCGGCGCAATCGGTCGTGGGCGCGGTCGCGGGGCGCGAGATCCCGGTGATGATCGCCTATGCCCAGAACGAGCCCGACGTGATCATCGACCAGACCCGGCGGATGATCGAGGCGCTGGCCGAGCGCGACGGCCGCCTGCCGCTGATCGTCTCGGCGCCGGGGCACAACCACATCTCGATCGTCAGCCATTTCGGCACCGCCGACGACACTTTCGGCCGCGACCTGCTGGGTTTTGTCACCCTGCAGGCGCTGCTCGCCGGTCAGGAGGGCTGACACATGACGGGCGCGGGAAGGCGCTCAGCCGTCTTCCCGCGGGGCCGGCGTGCCGAGATCCTTAAGCACCGCGTCGGCGGTGCGCTCGTAATGGCGGGTCAGCGCCTCGGTCGCCTTCTCGCTGTCGCGGTCGAGCACCAGCTGCAGGATCGTGGCGTGCTCGTCCTTGACGTGCCGGGTGGTGAAGACCTTGCGGATCGACAGCATCCGGTAGCGGTAGAGCCGGTCGGCAAGCTGCTCGCAGAACTCCAGCAGCGGCGTCGAGCCGCAGCGCGAGATCAGCACCTTGTGGAAGTCGCGGTGCAGGCGCTCCCACTCGGGGTTGTCCTCGAAGCGCTCGGGGTCGAGCGAGCGCGGCGTGCGGGTCAGGCGGTGGTGGGCGATGATCAGCTCCTCGTCCCACTCGGGCGTGGCATGGGCAATCGACTCGCGCAGGGCCAGCGCCTCGAGCCAGCAGCGGGTCTTGGTCAGCTCGCGCAGCTCGTCGAGGTGCACCGGCTTCACGTAGAAGCCCCGCTGCACCCGGCTTTCCACCAGCCCCTCGGAGGACAGCCGGTTCAGCGCCTCGCGCAGGGGCGTCTGCCCGGCGTCGTAGCGCTCGGTGAGCAGCTTCATCTGCAGCTTCAGCCCCGGCTCGAGTCGCCCGGTCAGGATGTCCGTGCGCAGCCGGTCGTGAATCGATCCGGCAAGGCTCGTCGTCTTGGCGCTGTCTGGCGGTCTGTGGTCCATCCGGTCCCCGTCTCTCTTCCTTGGCCTCTCTATACATTACGCATCTCGAAAAGAAAAAATATAAATTATGTTGATGAGTCTGAGTTTGTATATTACCCAAGGATCAGCGGCGGCCTCCGGGATGCGCCGGAGGAGGGACCGCGATGCGCGGCGTGACGGGAGACACGGTGTGAAACTTGCGACGGTGAAGATTGCCGGACGGCAGAGCTGGGGGATCGTGACGGAGGAGGCCTTCGTCGATGTCGGCGCGGCGCTGACGGCGCGCTATGCGGACCTCCGGGAGGCGATCGCGGGCGGGCTCGCCGGCGTGGCCGAGGCTGAGGCCGGGGCGCAGGCCTATCCGCTGGCCGAGGTCGAGTGGCTGCCGGTGCTGCCGAACCCGCCGAAGATCCTCTGCGTCGGGCTCAACTACGAAACCCACCGCAAGGAGACCGGGCGCAGCGAGGTCGCGCATCCGACGATCTTCGCCCGCTACGCCAACAGCCAGACCGGCCACCTTGCCACGATCCCGGTGCCGAGAGTGTCGGACAACCTCGACTTCGAGGGTGAGCTGGCCATCGTCATCGGCAAGCCCGGCCGCTACATCCCGCGCGCCGAGGCACTGAGCCACATCGCCGGCTACGCCTGCTACAACGACGGCAGCATCCGCGACTACCAGCGCCACACCCACCAGTTCACCCCGGGCAAGAACTTCCCCGGCACCGGCGCCTTCGGTCCCTGGATGATGACCCCGGACGAGATGGGCGAGATCGGTCCGCAGGCGATCCGCACCCGGCTCAACGGCGAGATCGTCCAGGAGGCGCATTTCTCGGACATGATCTTCGATCTCGCGCGGATCGTCGAATACTGCTCGGAGTTCACCGAGCTCGAGGTCGGCGACGTCATCGCCACCGGCACGCCCGGCGGGGTCGGGGCCAAGCGCACGCCGCCGCTCTGGATGCGCGCGGGCGATGTGGTTGAGGTCGAGATCGAGGGTCTCGGCACGCTGCGCAACCCGGTCGCCGCAGAGGCCTGACCGCAGGCGGGGAGGAGGACCCATGCTCACGCTCTACCACGGCCCAACCAGCGTCTGCTCGCAGAAGGTCCGCGTGGGCCTCGCCGAGCTGGACCTGCCTTACGAGGGCGTGCTGCTCGACCTGCAGAAGGGCGACCAATTCGCGTCCGATTACCTGCAGCTCAACCCTGCCGCCGTGGTGCCGACGCTGGTCGACGACGGGCTGGTGGTGGTCGAGTCGAGCCTGATCCTCGACTACCTCGACCGCGAGAAGGGCGGCGGGCGGCTCTCGCCGAAGGGCCGCGCCGCCGAGGTGGCCGCGGCGCACTGGCTGCTGCGGACGCTGGATATCCACGCGGCGATCAACACGCTCTCCTTCTCGACCGCGATGCGCGGCGCGATCCGCGCCAGCCGCACGCCCGGGGAGATCGCGCAGATGCTGGCGCGGATGCCGGACCCGGTGGCCCGGATGAAGCGTCGGATGCTGTTGGACGAGGGGCTGGATGCCATCTTCGTCGAGCAGGCGCTGCGCCAGTTGCGCCGCGCCTTCGGCGACATGCAGGCGGCGCTGGGGCAGGGGCCCTGGATGATGGGCGAGGCCTTCTCGAAGGTGGACGTCGCGCTGGTCGCCTATGTCGACCGGATCGAGCGGCTCGGCTTCGCCGGGCTCTGGCTGGAGGAATTTCCGGCCATCGGGAAATGGCTGGCCGCGATGCAGGCGCGGCCCAGCTATGCCGCGGGGATCGCTGCCTTTGCCGATGCGGCGGGCAGCGAGAAGATGCGGCAGGGCGGCTCGGCACATTGGCCCGGGCTCGCGCGCAAGTGGGAGGACCTGCGCTGACCGGACCGGGAGGGGACCGGCAGGACACGAGATCAAAACAGGGAGTGAGGAACATGAAGATCAAAGGATCGCTGTGCGCCGCGGCGCTGGCACTGGGGCTCGCCCCCGCCGCATTCGCGGAAACGCTGAAGGTCTCGACCTTCTTGCCGCCCAACCACGCGTTCAACCGGATGCTCACGCAATGGGGCGAGGAACTGGCGGCGAAGAGCAACGGCGAGCTGACCGTCGAGCTCTTCCCCTCGGGCCAGCTCGGCCCGGCGCCGCGGCAGTTCGACCTCGCACGCACCGGCGCCGCGGACGTGGCGGTGGTGCTGAGCGGCGCGACCCCGGGGCGCTTCCCGATGGCCGAGCTTGCCGGCCTGCCGCTGACCTACCCGGCCGCGGGCAATGACAGCGCGATCACCTCGCGCCGGCTGACCGAACTGGCGCCGGAATACCTCGCCGAGGAGCACGCCGGCACGCATATCCTGTGGATGGCGGTCACCCCGCCGCTGAAGCTGCACCTCAAGGACGCCGATCCGTCGAACCTGTCGGTCTTCAAGGGCCTGCGCATCCGCTACGCCGGGGCGATCTGGCAGCAGCTGATCGAGGCGCTCGGCGCCGCGCCGGTGCCGGTGCAGCCCGCCGAGACCGGTGACGCGCTGGCCAAGGGCGTGGTGGACGGCACCGCCTTCCCCTTCGAGGCGACCAAGTCCTTCGACCTTGCCCCGGTGCTCGGCTACTCGATCGAGCCCGGCTTCGCCTCGGCCGCCTTCGCCGTGGTCATGGGCGACAAGGCCTATGACCGGCTGAGCCCCGAGCTGCGCAAGCTGGTGGACGAGACCACCGGCCCCGACCGCGCCGAGGCCTTCGGCAAGATGCTCGACGAGGGCGAGGCCGAGGGCCGCGCCTACATGGCGGAGGGCGGCGTGCAGATCGTCAATCTGTCGGACGACCAGCTTGCCACGCTGCGCGCCGATGTCGCCCCGATCGTCGCGGCCACGGTCAAGGCGGTCGACGACGCGGGCAAGCCGGGCTCGGAGTTCCTCTCGGCCTACACGCAATGATCCGGCGCGCCCGGTCCCCGCGCGGGGCCGGGCGCAACGACCCCCTCACTTTACTGGAACTGGACCGAGCATGATGCCCCCGGACCGCCTGACGCGCTTTTTCCATGTCATCGCCTCGCTGGCCGTCGTCGTGATGATGCTGACCGTGGTGGCCGACGTGGTGCTGCGCTTCGTCTTCAACATCCCCGTGCGGGGCGCCTATGACGTGGTCGGTTTCGGGCTGCTGGTCATGGTGTTCTTCGGCATGGCGCCGGTGGTGGCACGGCAGGGCGAGATCCTGATCGACATCGTCGACGGCATGCTGCCCGCGGCGGTGCTGGGCCTGCTGAAGTTGCTGGCCTCGGTGGGCACGCTCGGCTTCCTCGTCTTCCTCGGCTGGTCGATGTTCGGCCCGGCGCATGATGCCTATGTCTACGGCGACCGCTCGCTGGAGCTGGGCGTGCCGCTCTGGACGCTCTGGGCCCTGGCCTTCGCCGGGCTCGCCGGCACCTGCTGGGCGGCGCTGCGCCGGGTGCTCGGGTTCGGGCAGGTGGCGGACGCGGCCCATGCCGCAGAGGTGGAGTCATGAGCGCCTTTGCCCTCGGCCTCACCGGCATCGGTTCGATGTTCCTGCTGCTCTTCCTGCGGCAACCCGTGTGGCTGGCGCTGGCGCTGGTCGGCATCGTCGGGAACCTGCTGCTCAACGATCTTTCCGTCGCGGCGCTGCTTGCCGGGACCGGCACCTTCGACACTGCCTCGAGCTACGGGCTCTCGGTCATCCCGCTTTTCGTGCTGATGGGCGAGGTCGCCTCGGGCTCGCGCATGTCGGCCGAGCTCTTTGCCGCGGCGCGCGTCTTCACCACCGGGGTGCGCGGCGGGCTTTCGATCGCCTCGATCGCCGCCTCGGGCGCCTTCGGGGCGATCTGCGGCTCATCGGTGGCGACCGCCGCCAGCATGACCCGCATCGCCCTGCCCGAGATGCAGAAGGCGGGCTACGAGGACGGCTATGCCGCCGCCTCGGTCGCCGCCGGCGGCTCGCTCGGTATCCTCATCCCGCCCTCGATCATCCTGGTGATCTACGGCTCGATCGCCGAGGCCTCGGTGGCCCGGCTCTTCGCCGCGTCGCTCATCCCCGGCATCGTGCTGATGCTGCTCTACGTCGTGGTCTCGGTGCTGCTGGCGGGCCGCTCGGGCCCCGCGGCGGGGGCCGAGACGGTGACCATGGCCGAGCGCTTCCGTGCGCTGCTGCGGCCCTGGCAGTTCATGCTGCTCTTCCTCGTCTCGATCGGCGGCATCTACGCAGGGGTCTTCAGCCCCAACGAGGCCGCCTCGGTCGGTGCCTTCGGCGCGGTGGTGATCGGCTTCCTGCGTCGCACGCTGGGCGTCGAGGGCTTCATCCGCGCCGTGCAGGCGACGGTGATCATCTCCTGCGCGCTCTTCATGATCATCATCGGCGCCACGATGTTCGCCAATTTCGTCGTGCAGACGCGCCTGCCCGAGAAGCTGCTGGCGCTGGCGCAGGCGGCCGAGCTGTCGCCGGCGCTGGTGATGGCGCTGATCATCCTGCTCTACATCGTCATGGGCTGCTTCCTCGAGGGCATCGGCATGGTGCTGATCACCGTCCCGGTCTTCCTGCCGGTGGTGACCGGCTTCGGCTTCGACCCGATCTGGTTCGGCGTGCTGGTGGCGGTGCTGGTCGAGCTGGGGCTGATCACCCCGCCGGTGGGGATGAACCTCTTCATCATCAAGGCGCAGAGCGCGGCCCTGTCGATGGGGACACTCTACCGGGGCATCCTGCCCTTCCTGATCGCGCCCGTCGTGCTGGTGGTGCTGCTCTTCGCGGTGCCGCAGCTCGCGCTCTGGCTGCCCGGGGTGCTCTACTGATGGCGGCTCGCCCCCGCCGATCCCCGATAGACCTGCCGAAAGACCTGCCCGAAAGACCTGGAGGAAAAGACATGACGCCCGAGTGGGATGTGACCATCGTCGGCTGCGGCCCCGTCGGCGCCTTTGCCGCGAACCTGCTGGGCCGGGCCGGGCTGCGCGTGCTGGTGCTCGACCGCGACGCCGCGCCCTACGCGCTGCCGCGCGCGGTGCATGTCGACCACGAGATGCTGCGCCTGCTGGCGGACGCGGACCTGCTGGCGCCGCTCGAGGACCTGCTGCTGCCCGCCGACGGGCACCTGCACATCGGCGCCGATCATGGCGTGATCCGCTACCTCAGCGCGGCGGGCAAGCCGCGGCCCTTCGGCTATGCCAACGACTACTTCTTCTACCAGCCCGAGCTCGAAGCAGTGCTGCGCGCCGGGCTCGCGCGCTATCCGAACGTGACGCTGCGCCTCCGCTGCGAGGTGACCGGGCTCGAGGTGCTGGGCGATCAGGCCCGGCTGGCGCTGGCCGGGGGCGAGAGCATCAACACGCGCTGGGTGCTCGGCACCGACGGCGCGCGCAGCACGGTGCGCAAGGCGCTTGGCGTGACGCTCGACGACCTCGATTTCGAGGAGCCCTGGCTGGTGGTCGATGCCGAGGTGGACGGGCCGATCTCCTTCCCCGCGCTGTCGGGCGTCGCCGAGGGAGCGAACCTGCAGCGCCTGTCGGTGATGATGTGCGACCCCGCGCGCCCGGCGACCATCGTGCCGGGACGGGGCAACCACCGCCGCTGGGAATTCATGCTGCTGCCCGGCGAGGACGACGCGCAAATGTCGCGGCCCGAGACCGTCGCCGCGCTGGTGGCGCCCTGGGTGCAGGGGGCAGAGCACCGGATCATCCGCGCCGCCACCTACCGCTTCCACGGGCTCGTTGCCACCGACTGGCGCGTCGGGCCGGTGCTGCTGGCCGGGGATGCCGCGCACCAGACGCCGCCCTTCTTCGGCCAGGGCATGTGCCACGGGCTGCGCGACGTCGCCAACCTCGTCTGGAAGCTCGAGCTGGTGCTGGCGGGGAAGGCGGACAGCTCCCTGCTCGACAGTTACCAGACCGAACGCGACGCGCAGGTGCGCCACGTGATCGGCAAGGCGATCGAGGCGGGCAAGTACATCTGCGTGCTCGACCCCGAGGAGGCGACGGCGCGCGACGCGCGGGTCCGCGCGCAACAGGACATCCGCACCGCCGCCGAGCTCATCGCGCCGATCGCGTCCGACCTTGTCGGCGCCGGGGCGGGCGAGCGCTTCATCAACCCGGTGGCGCGCGAGGATGGCGCTCTGCTCGACGCGGTGACCGGCGGAGGCTGGGTGTTGCTGTCGCACGGCGAGGCGGCGCTGAGCGCCGAGGCCGCCGCGGTGCTGGCGCGGCTCGGCGCAAGGCAGCTCGTAATGGACCGCGACGTGGCCGACCCCGAGGGGCATCTCGCTGCGTGGTTGGACGCGCGGGAGGCGGCCCACGTGCTGCTGCGCCCCGATTTCTACACCGCGGCGCTGGCGGCAGGCGCGCCGCAGATGAGCGCCGAGATCACCCGCCTCGGGCGGGCGCTGAGGCTGGCGCAGCCCGCGGCGGCGCAGGCCGCCACCTCGTGACGGCAGGGACAGGGAAGGACATCCATCATGCGTTTCATCAGCTTTGAACACGACGGTCGCGCCAGTTGGGGCCGCGTCGAGGGATCCGAGGTCACCAATCTCGGCGCGCTACCCGGTGCGCCCGCCGATCTGCGCGCGGCGATCGCCGCGGGGGCACTGGCGCTCGACGGCCCGGCCCCGCGGCTGCCGCGCGCTGCAGTCAGGCTGCTGCCGGTGATCCCGAACCCGGGAAAAATTCTCTGCGTCGGGCACAATTACGAGAGCCACCGCAAGGAAACCGGCCGCGCCGAGGTGGCGCACCCGTCGATCTTCACCCGCTTCGCCGACACGCTGGTCGCCGCCGGTGACCCGGTGATCCGCCCCGCCGTCTCGGGCGATCTCGACTACGAGGCGGAGCTGGCGATCGTCATCGGCCGCGGCGGTCGCAACATCCCCGAGGCCGAGGCCATGGAGCATGTCGCGGGCTTCGCCTGCTTCAACGACGCCTCGGTGCGCGACTGGCAGTGGCACACCCGGCAGTTCATCCCGGGCAAGAACTTCCCCGGCACCGCGCCCTTCGGCCCCGAGCTGGTGACCCCGGACGAGATCGCCGACCTGCGCGCCGTGGTGGTCCGCTCGGTGCTCAACGGCGAGGTGATGCAGGAGGCGCCGGTCGCGCACATGATCTTCCCGATCCCGGTGATTATCGCCTATGTCTCGCAGTTCACCCCGCTGGCGCCGGGCGACGTGATCGCCACGGGCACGCCGGGCGGGGTCGGATCGAAGCGCACCCCCCCGGTGTGGATGAAGCCCGGCGACGAGATCGAGGTGCGCATCGACGGCGTCGGCTCGCTGGTCAGCAAGATCGTGGCGGAGGCCTGAGATGGGCGCGGAATTTCCCCTCACCGGCCTGCGCAGCGTCGAGGTCGCGACGCCCGACCTCGCCGCCGCCACCGAGTTCTACACCCGCGTCTGGGGGCTCGACGAGGCTGCGCGCGACGCGGGGAATGTCTGGCTGCGGGCCAGCGGCGGCGATCCCTACGTGCTGCGCCTGACACAGGGCGCGGCGACGTGCGTGATCTCGGTCACCTTTCGCGCCGCGGAGGAAACCGACCTGTCCGCCCTGCGCGACCGGCTGGTCGCGGCGGGGGGCACGGCGGAGGGCGGCATCGCCCGGCTCGCGGACCATGGCGGCGGCACGGGCTTTGCGGTGCGCGATCCCTCGGGGCGGCTCTACCGCGTCGTGCAGGGCGATGCGCTTTCCGTGCCGCTCGAGGCCGCGGGGCGCCAGATGCCGGACCGGCTGGCGCATGTGAACATCAACACCCGTGACCTCGATGCCGACATCCGCTTCTTCGAGGAGGGGCTCGGCTTCACCCTGACCGACCGCTCGAAGATGATGGGCTTCCTGCGCACCAACTCGGACCACCACGCCGTGGTGCTGGCCATTGCCGAGGTGGACACGCTGAACCACGTCGCCTTCAACCACCCGGACTGGGAGGCGGTGATGAAGGCCTCGGGCCGGATGTGCGACGCGGGCTTCGGCATCGGCTGGGGGCCGGGGCGGCACGGGCCGGGGGACAACGTGTTCCTCTATTTCGTCGATCCCTTCGGCATGGTGATCGAGCACACCGCCGAGGTGCTGCAGGTGGACGAGACCTACCGCGTCGGCGGGCCGGAGGACTGGACATGGGCTCCCGGGCGCAGCGACCAGTGGGGCATCGCCCCGCCGAAGACCGAGGCCTGCAAGACGGCGCAGCTGGCCATCCCCTTCCTCTGAGCGCGGAAGGCCGCGCCGCCGCTACAGCGAGGAGAGCGGGATCGGCCGCTGCTCCTCGATCGCCTCCATGGCGAAATAGGAGGTCACCGTCTCGAGCTCGACCTTCGCGATGAGCTGCTTGTAGCACTCGTCGTAGCTGGCCATGTCGCGGGTGACGATCTTCAGCAGGTAGTCGTACTCGCCGCCGATGCGGAAGAAGTCGACCACGTCCTTGATCGTCGAGACATGCTTGCGGAACTGGTCGAGCCAGCTGACCGAGTGATGGCGCGTGCGGATCATCACGAAGACGACCAGCCCGGCCCCCAGCCGCTCGCGGTCGAGCAGCACCGTGTAGTTGCGGATCACCCCGGCCGCCTCGAGCGCCTTGAGGCGGCGCCAGCAGGCGTTCTGCGACAGGCCCACCCGATCGGAAAGCGCCCGCTGCGACTGCGACGCGTCGCGCTGGAGTTCCTCGAGGATGCGACAATCGATCTGATCGAGCTTGTGGGTCATAGTTCGATCATATGAACGAATTCGGCGCTCACAAAGGTTAAAATATGTGGTGAATTTCCAAATCTGTTGGTCAAGTATCAACCAACGAGTTTTACCGAGGTTGCAGAGGGTGAATGACCCGGATGCCGGATCAGGAAAAGGCCGGAAGTGCCTTGCAGGACGCGGAAATTCCCGGCCGCACGCGGTCCCGTCGCCTTTGCCCAAAGAACAGGCGTTCGCGCTGCAACACCGGCCTATGGCGCGGCAGGCTGGAAATTTTCCGGCATGTCTGATGCAATCGGGGAAATCACCGAACGGGGTCGTTGCCGGAATGTCGCATGATATCGCCGGGGGATCATCCCTCGCTTGCACGGCCCCTCCATCCCGGATCTACCTCTGCCAATCGCATTGGGGCCACATGACATGATCGCTCGGAACTCTCCTCTTAGGCACCGCGACTTCCGCCACCTCTTCGCCGCGCAGATCCTGTCGCTGGTCGGGGTGGGGGTGATGACCGTGTCGCTTTCGCTGACCGCCTTCGAGGCCGGCGGCACCGAGGCGGGGGGCACCATCCTCGGGGGCATCCTCGCGCTCAAGATGATCGCCTACGTGCTGATCGCGCCGCTGGCCGAGACGGTGCTGTCGCGCCGCCCGCGCCGGGCCACGCTGGTGACCATCGACATCCTGCGCCTCGGCATGGTCGCGCTCATGGGCTTTGCCTTCTCGAGCTGGCAGATCGCGGCGCTGGCCTTCGTCTTCTTCGCCATCTCCTCGGGCTTCACGCCGCTCTTCCAGTCGGTGCTGCCGGACCTGCTCGAGGACGAGGACAGCTATTCCCGGGCGCTGGCGCTGTCGCGCATCGCCTACACGCTGGAATCGATCCTCAGCCCGATCATCGCGGCGACGGCGCTGAAGGTGATCACGGCGGACGGGCTCTTCTTCCTCGCGTCGAGCTGCTTCCTCGGCTCGGCGGTCTTCCTCTTCACCACGCGCTTCCCGGCGGGCTACGCGCCGCGCAAGGCGCCCTTCCTCGAGCGGGTCTCGAAGGGGATGCGCATCTACGCGCTGACGCCGCGGCTGCGCGGGCTCTTCATGCTGAACTTTGCGCTGTCGCTGTCGATGGCCTGGGTGCTGGTCAACACGGTGGTCTTCGCCGGCGGCCGCCTCGGCGATGCCGAGCATTACTACACGCTGCTGATGACCTGCTACGGGGCGGGGGCCGCGCTTGGCGCGACGACCGTGCCGCGCCTCGTCCGGCACCTCGGCGAGCGCCGCTGCATGGCCGCGGGCGCGTTCCTCTTCGCCGGACTCGGCCTCGTGCTCAGCCTTGTGCCGGGCCTGCCGGTGCCGGGGCTGATGCCGCTCTGGGGGGCCTTCGGGCTGGCCTCGTCGCTGGTGCTGACCCCGGGCGGGCTGGTGCTGGCGCGCTCGGCCCGGCGCGACGACCGCCCGGCGGTCTTTGCGGCGCAGTTCTCGCTCAGCCACGCCGGCTGGCTGCTGGCCTATCCGCTGGCGGGCTGGCTCGGTGCGGCGATCGCCCCGGAGCATGCCATGGGCGTGCTGGCGCTGGCGACGATCGGCGCGACGCTGCTGGCGCTGCGCATCTGGCCCGCCGAGGACCCGCTCGCGAAGCCGCACAGCCATCCCGAGCTGCCGGCGGACCACCCGCACCTTCGGGACCACCCGGCGCTCGGCGACGGGCACCGGCACGAGCACGATTTCCACATCGACGAGCTGCACCGGCACTGGCCGCAGCGCGCCTGATCCACGCATTTCAGACCACAGGGACAGAACCATGACCGAACTCGCCACCCCGGCCATCGACGGACAGGGCCTCGCCGCCCTCGAGGCGCGGCTGCAGGAGGACCTCGCGTTCCTCTGCTACCCGGGAAAGTCCTGGGTCCCGGCCCGCGAGGTGAACGGCGAAAAGGTCCATGACGTGGTGATCATCGGCGCGGGCATGTGCGGGCTGGTTTCGTGGCTGGCGCTGCGCACCGGCGGCATCGACAACGTCCGGGTGCTCGACCGCAGCCCGGCGGGGCTCGAGGGGCCCTGGCTCAACTACGCGCGCATGGTCACGCTGCGCTCGCCGAAGACGCTGACCGGCCCCGCCTTCGGCCTTGGCGCGCTCACCTTCCAGGCGTGGTTCCGCGCGCAGTTCGGCGCCGAGGCGTGGGACAGGCTCGACAAGATCCCGCGTCCGCAGTGGATGGACTACCTGCGCTGGTACCGCAAGGCGCTGGACGTGCCGGTCGAGAACGGGGTGAGCGTCGACCGCGTCGAGCCCGAGGGCGAGCTGCTGCGGCTGCACCTCAGCGGCGCGCCCGAGGCCTCGATCCTGACCCGCAAGCTGATCTCGGCCACCGGCCGCGACGGCACCGGCAAGCCCAACATCCCCGGCTTCATGGCCGCACTGCCGCGCAAGCTCTGGGCGCACAGCGCCGACGACATCGACTTCGGCGCGCTGAAGGGCCGCAAGGTCGCGGTGATCGGGGTGGGAGCGTCCGCCGTCGACAACTCCGCCGAGGCGCTGGAACACGGCGCCGCCGAGGTCCGCCACCTGATCCGCCGCAAGGAGATGCCGACGATCAACAAGATGATGGGCATCGGCTCCTACGGCTTCACCTGCGGCTATGCCGAGCTGCCGGACGCATGGCGTTGGCGCTTCATGCAGTACAGCTTCGCCACCCAGACCCCGCCGCCGCATGGCTCGACCCTGCGGGTGAGCCGTCATCCCAACGCGCATTTCCACTTCGGCAAGGCCACGGTCTCGGTCGAGGATGTCGGCGATCAGGTGAAGATCAGCTTCGCCGACGGCAGCAGCTACACCGCCGATTTCCTGATCCTCGGCACCGGCTTCGTCACCGATCCCGAGATGCGCCGCGAATTCGGCGAGGCGGCCAACGCGATCCAGCTCTGGCACGACGTCTACACGCCGCCCGAGGGCGAGAAGAGCGCCGATCTCGGCCGCTTCCCCTATCTCAACCCCGATTTCACCTTCCGCGAGAAGGTGCCCGGCACCGCGCCCTGGCTCGGCAACGTCTACTGCTTCAACTACGGCGCCACCGCCAGCCTCGGCAAGGTCAGCGGCGACATCCCCGGCGTCTCGGAAGGGGCGGCGTGGCTGGCGCGCGAGCTCTGCGCGAAGCTCTACGCCGAGGATGTGGCCACGCACTGGCAGATCCTGCAGGATTACCGGACGCCGGAGCTGACCGGCGAGGAATGGACGCCCAGCGAACTGCCGGGCGAAGACAAGACGACCAAAGGACTTGTGGCATGAGTGACCTCTCGACCCTGACCAGCATCGCCATGGGCGGTGTGACGGAAGGAGGCCCCGCCGCCGCCGCGGCAGCGCTGCGCGGCAACATCATGGAAATGACCCAGACCGCCGAGGAGGCGGTGCTCGCCCCCGCCGATTGCGGCGCCTGGCCCGCCGACCTGCGCGCGGCGCTGGCCGCCCGTATCGCGCGACTGAACGGCGAGGAGGCGACCGGGCTGCGCTACGCCGCGCGCATGGCGGGCGCGGACTATGCCGCGTTGGCCGATCCCTCGGAGGACGGGGCCGCGCTGGGTCTGGCGCGCGTCGTCGCCTTCATGGATTCCGTCGCCATGCTGCCGCGCGACGTGACGGCCGAGGAGATCTCGGCCCTGCTCGGCGCGGGCGTCTCCGATGCCGACATCGTGCGGCTCTGCGAGCTCAACGCCTTCCTGGCCTACCAGCTGCGGCTGATCGCGGGACTCAGGCTTATGACGGGAGCGGGCGCATGAGCAAGGTCATCCACAAGTTCACCCGCAACGTGCCGCACTGGCAGCCGCGCGTGACCCCGGTCCGGCTCGACGAGGCGACGCCGGATCAGCTCGAGGCGCTGCAGGTCACGCCGTCGAACACCAAGGTCTCGGACTACGTGCTGACGCTGGCGCATGACGTCGAGAGCCTGAAGGTGCGCTCGCCGCTCTTCAACGCGATCATGTACGACAAGGACGGGCTCAGCCGCGCCGAGCGCGAGGTCGGTGCGCTGGCCGCTTCGATGGTCAACCGCTGCATCTACTGCGCCGCCGTGCACGCCTCGCGCCACGCACAGATCCTCAAGGACACCACGGTCACCGACGAGCTCTTCCTGAAGGGCGAGAAGGCCGATCTCGGCCCGCGCGACCGTGCCATCTTCGATTTCGCCCGCAAGCTCTCGGCGGCGCCCTCCGAGGCCACGGCCGAGGACATGGCGGCGCTGAAGGCAGCCGGGCTCGACGAGGCCGAGATCCTCGACCTCATCCTGTCGACCGCGCTCTTCGGCTGGGCCAACCGGCTGATGCACATCCTCGGCGATCCGGTGCGCAAGGAGGTGGACGCATGAGCCTTTCGGTCGGAATCGCCGGGGCGGGGAGCATCGCCTTTGGCACCGCCGCCGTGCTGGAAAGCCGCGGCCACAGGACCGCGCTCTGGTCGCCCTCGGGCACCGGCACCGACGGGCTGGGGCAGGGGCTGACCGCCTCCGGCGCGCTCTCGGGTGTCTTCCACCCCGAGGTGGCGGGCAGCGCCGAGGCACTGGTCACGGGCCGCGACGTGGTGCTGATCGCCGTACCGGGCTACGGGCACAAGGCGGTGATGGACGCCATCGCGCCGCATCTTAGCGCGGGCCAGCAGGTGATCGTCTCGTCCCATGCCTCCTTCGGCGCGGTGTACCTGTCGGAGCTGCTGGCCGCGCGCGGCCTCACGCTGCCGGTCACCGCCTGGGGCACCACGGCGCTCACCGGGCGCCGCACCGGGCCCGCGGCGTGCAACGTCAACACCATCCGCGCCAAGATCGACATGTGCACCGTGCCCGCCTCAGCGCAGGACGGCGCGCTCGAGACCTGCCGGACGCTCTTCGGCGATGTCTTCGTGGCGCGCGACGGGCTGCTGGCCATCGCGCTCTCGAACCTCAACCCGCAGAACCACATGGGCATCGCGCTCGGCAACATGACCCGCATGGAACACGGCGAGACATGGTCGCAGGCCGGCAACGTCACGCCCAACGTCGGCCGCCTGATGGAGGCGCTGGACGAGGAACGGCTGAACATCGCGCGGGCGCTGGGGCTCAGCGTGAAGACCATCTTCGAGCATTACCACCAGAGCTACCACGTGCCCGTCGCCTCGATCCACGAGATGAACGCGGCGCTGGTCGAGGCGGGCACCGGCGGGCAGGGCCCCGCGACCGCCGACAGCCGCTACGTGACCGAGGACGTGCCCTACGGCCTCGTGCCGACGGTGGTGCTGGGCGATCTCATCGGCCTGCCGGCCGAGCTGCACCGCTCGGGGGTCAAGCTGTTCTCGGCCATGTACGGCCGCGATTTCGAAGAGGAAAACGAGCTGCTCGCCGCGCTGCCGCTGGCCGAGCTGAGCCTCGACCAGATGCGGGAGGTTGCCCTGTCGGGGCGGCTTCCCGGCCCGGAGACGCTCCGGGCCAGCGCCGGCTGACGAGCCGGCGCATCGCTCGAGACGCCGGCCGACGGGCCGGCGCCTACCGCAACCAGACGGGCCTCAAAGACCCGCATTCTCCCAACTAGGAGCGAACGACATGTCGAAACTCATCCTGAACCGCCGCCGCTTCATGGGCACCGCGGCCGTCACCGCCGGCACCCTCGCCAGCCCCGTCTACCTGCGCCGCGCCTATGCGCAGGGCGGCGAGGTCAACATCTGGACCTACACCGACTTCATCCCCGAGGACTTCAAGACCCAGTTCCAGGACGAGACCGGCATCAAGGTGAACATCCGCCTCGTCGATGACCAGGGCAAGCAGTTCAACCTGCTGGCCGCCGAGGCGCCGAACCCGACCGTGGACATCCTCACCGTCGCCGGCCACCGCTTCCTGCAGTTCATCTCCTCGGACCTGCTGTCGCCGCTCGACACCGACCGCCTGACCAACTGGGGCACGATCAACCCGATCTACTCGGAGAGCGACTGGTCGACGATCAACGGCAACAAGTGGGGCGCGCCGATCCTGTCGGGCATGGAAGTGCTGGCCTACAACACCGAGATGGTCTCGGAAGAGGACACCAAGTCCTGGGAGCCGTTCTTCTCGGACAAGTTCGCCGGCCAGACCGCCTACGTGCTGCAGGACATGATGTCGATCGTCATGCTGATGAAGGGCTACGACGGCAACATGGTCGAGTATCTCAACGATCCCGAGAAGGCCGCCGCCATCGTCGCCGAGGCGCGGGACTTCCTGATCGAGAAGAAGCCGCTGGCGCGCAAGTACTACGACGGCGGCGCCGAGGTGCAGCAGATGTTCGTCAACCAGGACATCACCATGGCCTGCGCCTGGAACGGCCCGATCGCCGCGCTGATGGCCGAAGGCTTCCCGGTGGCGATGACCATCCCCAAGGAAGGCAGCTACGGCTTCGTCTACACCTACAACATCGCCAACAACGCGCCGAACATGGACAATGCCTACACCTTCCTCAACGCCGTGCTGGCCTCGCCCGAGGTCGGTGCCGCGATGACCAAGGCGTCGGGCTTCATCTCGACCTTCAAGGGCGCCGATGAATACCTGAGCGACGCCGAGAAGGCCGCGACCTCCTTCTCCGAGGAAGAGCTGGCGGGCATGAAGTTCTTCCGCTCCGAGGCGAACGAGATGAAGTACGGCCTCGTCGATCCGGCCGTCGAAGCCATCAAGGCCGCCTGAGCACAAGCACAGGGGCTGCGGGGGCAGGACAGGGCCGCCGCAGCCCGACGCACGCGCTTTCGTGCAGAGAGGAAACGCCATGACCAACAACGCCGTCGACGCAGGGGCGCGCCGCTCCGCCGCGGCGGGAGACGCAGCCGACCGCCGCCCGTTCTGGGGCAGGCTGGTCAACTGGGCGCCCTACCAGGCGCTCGTCGCGCTGCTCTTCGCTTCCCCCCGCAGGCAGTTCGTGCTGCTGGCGGTGCTGCCGGTGATCTGGATCGTCACGCAGCACCTCGGACCCATGCTGCAGATGCTGCAGGTCAGCCTGCTGGACGCCTATCCCATCGCTCCGGGGCAGGAAAACCATTACACGCTGGCCAATTACGCGCGCTTCTTCAGCGAGAGCGTGTTCATGATGCCGTTCCTGCGGACGATCACCTACTCGGCGGTGCTGACGGTGGTGACGATGCTCATCACCTACCCGGTCGCCTACTATCTCGCGCGGCACGTCAAGCGCGACCACCAGCTGGCGCTGCTCCTGCTGCTGCTGATCCCGTTCTGGACCGGCGAGATCGTGCGGACCTACGCGATCATGATCCTGCTCGGCAACAACGGCGCCATCAACCTCGCGCTGAAAACGCTGGGGCTGATCGACCGGCCGATCCCCTTCATGTACACCGGCTTCTCGGTGAGCGTGGGCCTGATCTACCTCACCGCGCTCTACATGCTGCTGCCGCTCTACTCGGCGCTCGAGAAGCTGCCGAGGAACCTCTCCGAGGCGGGGGCCGACCTCGGCGCGGGGGCCTGGACGCGGTTCCGCCGCATCACCCTGCCGCTGACGCTCGAGGGGATCGGCTCGGGCTGCACGCTCGTCTTCCTCATCTCCACCGGTTACTACGGCACCCCGGTGCTGCTCGGCGGGCCCAACACCACGGTCTTTGCCGAGACCATCGCGGGCTTCTTCCACGTCGCGGGGGACCAGTGGCCCACGGGCGCGGCCTTTGCCGTCATCATGTTCTTCGCCGCGCTGGTGCTGACCGGGGTGTTCGCCCGCTTCATCTCGGCGCTCCGCAAGGGAGACAGCAAATGACCCGCTCCGGCCGTGTCTGGCTTTCCGTCTTCTTCTGGGCCTTCGTGGTCTACCTCTTCGTGCCGCTGCTGCTGATGATCCTCATGGGGTTCAAGGACAGCAAGTTCATCGGCTTCCCGATCAAGAGCTGGACGCTCGACTGGTATCTCGGCGTCTTCGACGACGGAACGGTGCTGTCGAGCTTCGTCTACTCGCTGATCATCGCGGTCTGCTCGACCGTGGTCTCGGTGGTCATGGGCACCTGGCTCGCGGTGCTGCTGAGCGGGCGCAAGTTCGCCGGGCGCTTCGCGGTCTACGCGCTGACCATCCTGCCGGCGCTGGTGCCGGGGATCATCTCGGCCATCGCCTTCCGCGTCTACGCGCGCCAGCTCGGCATCGAGCCGGGCGGCTTCGCCATCATGTGGTCGCACGCGGTGCACAACGTGCCCTTCGTTGCGCTGGTGGTGATGGCGCGGCTCTCGACCCTGCCAAGGAGCCTTGGCGAGGCGGCGCGCGACCTCGGGGCGGATCCCTTCGTCACCTTCACCCGCGTGACGCTGCCTTACCTCATGCCCGCGATCATCGGCGCCTCGATCTTCTGCCTGCTGCTGAGCTTCGACGACTTCGTCCGCTCGTTCTTCCTCGGCTCCTACGACCCGACGCTGCCGGTGCTGATCTTCGCCAAGCTGCGCTCGGGCATGTCGCCGGAAATCAACGCAATCTCCACCGTGGTGCTGATCCTGACCGCGGTGCTGGGGGTCTGGGCCGAACGCTCCAGCCGCCGCATGAACAGGGAGCACTGACATGCTGTCCGACAAGGAACCCATCGTCCGCCTCGAGGGCGTGTCCAAGGCCTACGGCAAGTCGCAGGCGCTGCACCCGCTGGATCTCTCGATCGCCCCGGGCGAGTTCGTCACCTTCCTCGGCCCGTCGGGCTGCGGCAAGTCGACGACGCTGCGCATCCTCGGCGGTTTCGAGAAGACCGACACCGGGCGCATCATCCTCGAGGGCCAGGACGTCACCGCGCAGCCGCCGGAGAAGCGCAAGGTCAACATGGTCTTCCAGGACTACGCGCTGTTCCCGCACATGACCGTGGCGCAGAACATCTCCTTCGGGCTGGAGCTGAAGGGGCTCGGCAAGGCCGAGATCAAGCGCCGTCTCGACGAGGTGATGAGCTTCCTCGAGCTGATGCCCTTTGCCGACCGCTACGCCTCGCAGCTCTCGGGCGGCCAGCGTCAGCGGGTGGCGCTGGCCCGGGCGCTCGCGCCCGATCCCGCGCTGCTGCTGCTCGACGAGCCGCTCGGTGCGCTCGACGCCAAGCTGCGCGCGCAGGTGCAGATGGAGCTGAAGTCGATCCAGCGCCGCACCGACAAGACGTTCCTCTTCGTGACCCACGACCAGGACGAGGCGCTCACCATGTCCGACCGGATCGTGGTGATGAACGGCGGCCGGATCGAGCAGGACGGCACGCCCGAGGACCTCTACTTCCGTCCCGAGACGCGCTTCGTGGCCGAGTTCATCGGCGCCACCAACCTGCTCGACGGAACGGTGCGCGGCGTGGACCGCGCGTCCGAGGAGGTGGTCGTCGACTGGCGCGGCATCGAGCTGCGCGGCCGCGCCCCGGCCGGCGTGCCCGCCACCGGGCAGGAGGTCAGCGCCTCGCTGCGGCTCGAGAAGATCGCGCTGGCGGCGGAGAAGCCGCTCACCGGCAATGCGGTGCAGGGGCGGATCGTCGAGAAGACCTTCCTCGGCAGCCGCGTGGCGGTCGACATCGTGGTGGAGGAGGCGGGCGCGGCGCGGCTGCGGGCCTATGCCGACACCGACACCACCGCGAAGCTCGGCGACGCGCCGGTCTGGCTGGGCTGGGACAGCGCGAGCCTGTCCGTGCTCCGCCAGTGACCGCGCCCGTCACTCGATGAGGTCAGGCCCGGTCCGAGGACCGGGCCTTTCCGTTTGCGCTTGGGGGTAGAGCGGGCCGGGAGCGGTGAGAGGTGAGCCGTGTCAGGCGGTGGCCGGCTCGGGCGCGAGGTCGATGATCGCGCCGGAGGGTGCGTCGCCGTCCGTGTCGACGACCCGCAGCACCGCCTCGGCCAGCGCCCGAGGATCGCCCGCGCCTTGCAGGGCGAGGCAGCGGATGCCGGGCTCCTGCCACTCCACCGCGAGATTGCGCCACATCTGCACCAGTGCCGCCTGCGAGGCGCGCAGCCCGTATTGCGCCGGGCCGTGGAAGCGCCCGGTGCGCCCGGCGGGATCGACCAGCGCCACGGCCAGCGGCTCCGCGGCGGCGGCGAGATTGGGCGCCAGCAGCGCGGCAAGGCTCAGCGGCGCGAAGGTGTTCTCGAGCATCATGCGCTCGAAGCCGGCGGCGGTGACACGCTCGATCGGCAGGGCGGTCTCCTCGCGCAGCACGTGGGTGAAGATCGCGACGTCGATCACCCGCCCGCTGAGGCGCAGCGCGATGTCGCGAGCGCTGGCATCCGAAGCGGGATCGTAGCGCAGCTCCGACACGTCGGGCCCGAGCGTGGCGAAATCAGCGGCGGCGAAGGGGCGGGGGTTGGCCGCCAGCACGGCCCAGCCCCGGCGGGCGAAGGCATGGGCGAGGGCAAGGCCGGGTCCGGCATGGGCGCCGGTGATCAGGACGGTGGGCATGTCTGTCTCCTTATCTTTCGGCAACCGGGCTCACCACGGCACGTCGAGGCCGTCGTAGCCGATGATCCGCCCGGCATCGGCGGCGGTGATCCCTTCGACCACCTGCCGCATCCCGGCGACGCTCTCCTGCACGGGAATGCCGCGCCCCTCGGTCATGTCGGTGGCGACCATGCCGGGGCGCAGCAGCAGGCAGGTGATCCCCTCGGGGCGCCATTCGTCGGCAAGCCCGACCCAGGCCGCGTTCAGCGCCGCCTTCGAGGCCCGGTAGCCGTATTGCGTGCCCCAGTCATTGGCCGAGATCGACGACATGAGGCTCGACATGGCGCAGCAGGTCCTGCGCTCCGAGGCGGCGATGTTCGGTTTCAGCGCGCGCGCCAGTGCCAGCGGGCCCCAGGTGTTGGTGCGGATGGTCCGCGTGAAGTCAGCGCGGGTCACCTCGGCGGGACCGGCCTCGAGGTTGATGGCGATGCCGGCGTTGGCGATCAGCACATCGATCGGCGTGCCGTCCAGCATCTCCTTCAGCGCGGTGATCGAGCGCTCGTCATCCGCTTCGAGCGGCAGCACCCGCGCGCCGGTCTCGGCCAGCGCGGCGGCGGTCTGCGGTTGGCGGGCGGTGCCGATCACCTCCCAGCCCGCGGCGGCGAACTGCCGGGCAAGCTCCAGCCCGATCCCGCGATTCGCCCCTGACACAAGCAATCTGGGCATGTCGTTCTCCTTGGAGTTCCAATGGTCGACAATTGGAATGCCAGATTCGGGATATTCGGCAAGTCGCGGCGTGCGGATACGGAAATTCGGGGCGGTTTCGGAGGCAGGGAGCCAGCTTCGAGCGCCTGAATGCACAAGATTTCAGCGCCGGATGACGAAGCGGCAGGGCTGTGGCGCGCCAGCTCTGGCGCTTGGTGTTCCTTTGGTATGCCATCGCTGCAAACGCAGGCCGCGGTGGTGGCGCGCGGTGCAAAAGGAGACGACGACATGATCCACGCAACGCCGGTGCAGGCGGCGCAGAGCGCGGCGCAGACGCCCGGGGCCCCGGAACCGGAGCGCCGCGAGCCGATCATCGAGCTGGCCCATGCCGGCGTGACCTTCGCGACGGCCAAGGGCGATCCGCTGGTGGCGGTCGAGGACATGAACCTGACCATCTACCGCGAGGAGATCGTTTCGCTGGTCGGTCCCTCGGGCTGCGGCAAGTCCACGGTGCTGCGCATGCTGGCCGGGTTGCAGCAGCCCAGCACCGGCGACATCTGGATCGGCGGCGGCAAGGCGCGCCGGGGCTTTTCCGAGGTGGCCATCGTCTTCCAGCGGCCGACCCTGCTGCCCTGGCTGAACGTGATGGACAACGTGCTCTACCCGGTGAAGGTGCTGCAGCGCCCGACCAAGGCCCACCGCGCGAGAGCGATGGAACTGCTGGCGCTGGTGGGTCTGCAGGACATGGCCGAGCGGATGCCGCACGAGCTCTCGGGCGGGATGCAGCAGCGGGCGTCGATTGCCCGCAGCCTGATCCTCGACCCGAAGATCCTGCTGATGGACGAACCCTTCGGCGCGCTCGACGCGCTGACCCGCGAGGACCTGCAACTCGACCTGCTCGATATCCACGCCGAAACCCGCAAGACGATCCTGCTGGTCACCCATTCGATAGGCGAGGCGGTGCTGCTGTCGGACCGCGTGGCGGTGATGTCGGCGCGGCCCGGACGGATGCAGGATCTGGTCGAGATCGACGTGCCCAAGCCGCGCGGGGCGGACAGCGCCGCGCGTCCCGATTTCCTCGCCCTGTCGCAGCGCATCCGCGACGACATCTTCGGACCCCGCACCGGCCGCAAAGGACGCCGCGCATGAGCCCCGCCCTGAGAAAGATCGTCCTGCCCGTCGGCACCTTCCTGGCCTTCCTGCTCGGCTGGCAGCTGCTGAGCGACGCGCTCGACATCCCGGTCTACCTGCTGCCCTCGCCGCTCGACATCGTCGAGGGCGGCGGCAAGCTCGGCCCGGCGATCCTCAGCAACACGGTCGAGACGATGAAGACCATCCTGCTCGGGTTCCTCTGCGCCTGCGTGGTGGGCATCCCGCTCGGGGTTGTGGTCTCGGTCAACCGCACCGTGTCCGAGATGATCTACCCGCTGATCGTCTTCCTCAACGCCATCCCGATCATCGCCATCGCGCCGATCCTCGTGGTGATCTTCGGCACCGACATGACGACGCGGCTGATCATCGTGACGCTCACCTGCTTCTTCCCGATCATGGTCAACACCGCCGCCGGGATGATGGACACGCCGAAGGAGATGCTGGATCTGGCGCGCGTCGCCGGCGCCTCGCGCATGGGCGAGATCCTGAGCGTGCGCCTGCCGAGCGCCATCCCCTTCATCTTCAGCGGGCTGCGGATCGGCGTGACCGTCGCCGTGGTGGGCGCGGTGGTGGCGGAATTCGTCAATGCCAACAAGGGGCTGGGCTTCCTCGTCACCTCGTCGACGGCGCAATTCGCCATCCCCACCGCGACCGCCTGCGTGGTGATCCTCGCGGTGATCTCGGTGGCGCTCTACGAGGCGGTGAACTGGGCGCACCGGGCGTTCTTCGGCTGGTCGATCAAGACCAAGGCCGGCGAGTGAGCGGCACCTGCCGCAAGACTTCCGGGAAAAGCGAAAAGGCCGGCGTCCCCGCCGGCCTTTGTCATGTCGCGCAGTGGGCGCTCAGGCCACCGCCTGCTGCGCCTCAACACCTTGCCCGAGCTCCTGGTTCACCACCGAGACCCAGTAGGCCGAGCCGTAGGGGATCGCCGCGTCGTTGAAATCGTAGTCCGGCCGGTGGTTGTTCTTCCACTCCGGCCCGTCGCCATTGCCCATCATCACGTTGCAGCCCGGCCGCGCGATGGCCATGTAGGCGAAATCGTCGGCGGCGTTGATCGGCGGCGAGTTCGGGTCGACATTCTCGATCCCGTTCACCGCGGCGGCAGCGGCCACGGCCTTGTCGGTCTCGGCCCGGGCGTTGACCAGCGGCGGGTAGCCGCGCTGGTAGTCGGTCACGGCGCTGGCAAGGCACATGGCGGCGGCGCTGTCCGCCACCTCGGCCAGCCGCTTCTCGAGCAGGTCGCGCACCTCGGGGTTGTGGCAGCGGGCGGTGCCGGTGACCACGATCTGCGCCGGCATGACGTTGTGCGAGGTGCCCGCCTCGATCATGCCGATGGTGAGCACGGCGGAGTCCTGCGCCACCACGTTGCGCGCGACAATGCCCTGGATGCCGAGGATGAAATGCGCCAGCGCGGTCATCAGGTCGATGCCCTTCTCCGGCGCGCCGGCGTGGCCGCCGGTGCCGTTGAAGGTGACGGTCCACTGGTCGGCGCAGGCAAGCTGGCCGCCGACCCGGGTGATGAACTTGCCGACCGGGATGCCGGGCTTGTTGTGCAGCGAATAGACCGCGTCGCAGGGGAACTTCTCGAAGAGCCCTTCCTCGATCATCCGCAGCCCGCCCGCGCCGCCCTCCTCGGCGGGCTGGAAGATGCAATGAACAGTGCCGCCGAAATCGGGGTTCTCGGACAGGTAGCGCGCGGCATTGAGCAGCATGGTGGTGTGCCCGTCATGGCCGCAGCCGTGGAACTTGCCGGGGATGGTCGAGCGGTGACCGAAGGTGTTGGTCTCGTCCATGTTGAGCGCGTCCATGTCCGCACGCAGGCCGACGGCGCGGTTGCCGGGCAGGCGGCCACGGATCACCGCCACGACGCCGGTGCCGGCAAGGCCGGCGTGGTTCTCGATTCCCCACGCGTCCAGCTTCTGACTGACCAGCGCCGAGGTGCGGACCTCCTCGTAGGAGGTCTCGGGATGCATGTGGATGTCGCGCCGCAGCGCCACCATTTCATCCTGCCGCGCCTCGAAGGCGGCAAAGACCTTTTCCATCTGCATGATTTTTCCTCTCCGGTTGGGTCCCTGGGGCTGAAGCAGCCCGATCCTGCGTTATTCGCTTTGTCGGACCGTATCGGTATCCTAATGGTATGCCAACGACAAACCAACCACACCGACAGGAGATTCCATGATGCCGACGAAGTTCCCGAGCGCGATGCTTGTTGCGGGGGCAGTTGCGGGCCTCACCGCCGCCGCCGGACCGGCGCAAGCCGCCGACCAGGTCGACTTCCAGCTCGACTGGACCCCCGGGGGCATCTCGGCCGCCTATTACCTCGGGCTCGACCAGGGCTGCTTCAGCGATCAGGACATCGACGTGACCATCTCGCGCGGCTACGGCGCGGCGGACGCGGTGACCAAGGTGGCGACGGGCGTCGCGGATTTCTCGGTGACCGACCTTGGCACCATCATCGGCACCATCGCCGAGAGCGGTGCCCCGGTGAAGGCCATCGTGCCCATCGTGTCGCAGAACCCGGCCTCGATCGCCGTGCTCGAGGACAGCCCGATCCAGACGCTGGCCGACCTTCAGGGCCGCACCATCGGCACCTCGGTGGGCAACGCCGCCTTCTCCTTCCTGCCGCTCGGGATGGAGATGGCCGGGGCTGACATGGACGCGGTGAAGGTCGAGACGGCGGACGGCTCGGCCCTGAACGGGCTGCTGCTGCAGGGCCGGATCGACGCGCTGGCCAGCTACGTGACCTCGGTCGTCGGCATCCAGGCGCTGGCCGAGAACGCCGGCAAGAAGGTGCGGGCGATCTACTACGGCGACGGGCTCGACATCTACAACGCCTCGATCTTCACCTCCGACAAGCTGATCGCCGAGAACCCGGACCTCGTGAAGCGCTTCAAGGCGGCGGTGCAATGCACCTACGATGCCGCCCGCGACGACCCCGAGGCGGCGATCGACGCCATCGTTGCCCATGTGGACGGCACGCTGCGCGAGAGCCAGGCGCGGATGGTGCCGAACTCGCTCGCCTTCGCCTTCGACAACGCGGTGTTCGAGAAGAACGGCTACGACTTCGACATGGCCCGCGTCGCGCACAACATCGAGGTGGTCGACAAGGTCACCCCGCTGTCGAAGCCGCTGACTGCCGAGGACGTCGTCTACCAGGTCGCCGAGTAAGCCGGGCCTGCTGCCCCTGCCACGTCCTTCCGCCCGGTGCCCGCGCCGGGCGGTGCGGTTTCAAGGGCCCGCTTCCGGGCCGGAATTTCCAGGAGAGCGCCGACATGAGCCTCATCACGACCCGGACGAAGGGTGTCTTCGTCATCGCCGTCACCCCCTTCACCCCGGACGGATCGCTCGACCGCGAGAGTATCGACCGGGTGACCGACTTCTACTTCGAGAAGGGCGCCGACGGGCTGACCATCCTCGGCATGATGGGTGAAGCTCCCAAGCTGACCCAGGTCGAAAGCCGCGAGGTCGCCGCCGCCACCATCCGCCGCGCCGGGGGAAGGCCGGTGGTGGTCGGCGTCTCGGCGCCGGGGCTGGCGGCGATCGGCGAGCTGTCCAAGGCGGTGATGGATCTCGGCGCCGCCGGTGTGATGGTGGCGCCGCCCATGGGGCTTGCGACCAACGAGCAGGTCGAGGCCTATTTCGCGCAGGTGGTCGAGGTGCTCGGCCCCGACGTGCCGCTGGTGCTGCAGGACTTCCCGCTCTCGACCAAGGTGCCGATCTCGACGGGCTCGCTCGGCCGCATCCTCGAGGCACATGACAGCATCGTCATGGTCAAGCACGAGGACTGGCCGGGTCTGGCCAAGATCACCGCCCTGCGCGAGGCCGAGGCAGCGGGGCGTCGGCGCGTGTCGATCCTCTGCGGCAACGGCGGGCTCTTCCTGCCCGAGGAGATGCGGCGCGGCGCGGATGGCGCGATGACCGGCTTCGGCTTCCCCGAGATGATGCGCGACATCGTGCGCCTGTCACAGGCGGGCGCGTGGGAGCGCGCGTCGGATGTCTTCGAGGCCTACATGCCGCTGGTGCGCTACGAGCAGCAGCCGGGCGTCGGCCTCGCGGTGCGCAAGTACGTGCTGGAAAAGCGCGGCGCCATTGCCTCGGCGGCACAGCGGCGACCCGGCGCGGCCCTACCGCCCGCCGCCGTGGCCGAGGTCGAGCGGATGCTGGCCCGGCAGGCGGCGAAGCTGGCGGCGCTGACCGAGCCCGCCTGAGACCAAGGGGGTTCCGCTCAGCGGAACCCCTTCAGCCTGCGGGCGGGCATCAGGATGTTCGCCGCGAGGCCCAGGGCCATCAGCGCGCAGGCGGCGGCGGGCAGCGACCAGAGCGGCAGGGTCGCGGGCTCTCCGGCGAGGCCCGCGTTCAGCGCCGCGAGCCCCATCAGCGAGACCCCGAGCGTGCCGCCGATCGAGCGCATGAAGGCCAGCACGCCGATCGCCGCGCCCATCTGTCCGGGCTCGGCGTCGTTCTGCACCGCCAGCGTGAACACCGGGTAGAGCATGCCGATGGCGAGCCCGAGCCCGAAGGTGCTGGCGATCACCGGCCCCGGTGTCGGGGCCAGCGCGACGAGCGCGGTGAACCCCGCCGCCAGCGCCGTGCCCGCCAGCGCCGCGCTCACCAGCAGCGGCTTGTAGGCGGGGTTGCGGCGCAGCAGCACCGGCGGCGCGTAGGCGCCGATCATGATGCCTCCGACCAGCGCCAGCAGCGCCGCGCCTGCCATCGCCGGCGAGAAGCCGAAGGCCGCGTGGTAGTAGAGCGGCAGGTAGACCGCGAGGCCGATGTTCACCGCCTGGCAGGTCGAGAGCGACAGTGCGGCGAGCAGGATCGTGCGGCTGCGAAACACCGTCAGCGGGATCAGCGGATCCCCGGCGCGCGCCATGCGCAGGCCAAAGGCGATCCAGCCGAAGAGGCCCGCCGCCGCCAGCACCGGTGCCCAGCCGGGCAGCAGCTGCGCCCCGGCGATGCCGTCGATCAGCACCAGCGTCGGCACCGTGGCCAGCAGCAGGAAACCCGCCCCCGGCCAGTCGATGCGGCGCCCCTTGGTGGCGGCGCGCGGGGCGAGCGCAGTCATCACGCCCCAGCACACGGCGGCGCAGGCGGGCAGGTTGAGCCAGAACACCACGGTGTAGCTCAGCCGCTCGGCCACCAGCCCGCCGAGCAGCGGGCCGATCAGCCCGGCGACTGCGTAGATGGTCGAGATATAGGCGCTGTAGCCCGCGCGCTTCGACATGGGCACGCGGTCGGCGATGATGATGAAGGGCAGGGCGACCATGCCGCCCGCCCCCGCGCCCTGCACCAGCCGCGCCAGCACCAGCATCGGCAGCGTTGGCGCCAGCGCGCAGAGCACCGAGCCCGCGAGGAAGAGCCCGTTGGCGATGAGCAGCGCCTGCCGCCGCCCGCGCAGGTCGGCGATGGCGCCGTAGAGCGGGGCGGCGACGGTGGCGGCGACGAGGTAGCCGGTGGCGATCCAGCCCAGCAGCGCGCCGCCGCCGAGCCGGTTCAGGATGTCCGGCAGAACGGGGCCGACGATGGTCTGTTCGAGCGCGGCGACGAAGAGCGCCAGCAGCGCTGCGGAGAGCAGCCGGGGCGTGCCCGGCGCGAGGAAGCCGAGCAGGCCCGGCCCGCAGGTCGGCTCGGGGGTTTCGGTGGACATGTCGGTCATGGGGTCAGTGCCGGATCCCGAGGATGAAATCGACGATGGCATTGCGCACGTGGTCGAGGTGGGTGCCCATCAGCCGCCGCGTCAGCTCGGGATCGCTCCCGGCGGCGGCGCGGATGAGGGCGAGGTGCTCCTCGGTGCCGGGCCGGCGGCGGTGCGAGATGCGATTGGTGTTGAAGATGTGGGTGCGCCGCCGCAGGTCGAGGATGCTGCGGGTCAGCATCGGGTTGCCCGCCGCCTCGGCGATGGTGTGGTGCACGAGGTCGTCCACCGCCCAGTGCTGCGCCGCGCTCACCGTCTCGAGCCGCAGCATCTCGTCCAGCCCGGCTTCGACCTCGGCCAGCTTCCCGGGGGTGATCCGGCCGGTGGCGCGGGCAGCGGCCTCCATCTCGAGGATTTTCCGAAGATCCAGCAGCCGCACGTAGCTCTCGATGCTGATGTCGTTGACCACCAGCTTGCGGCCCGGGCCGCGCAGGATCAGCGCCTCGGCCTCGAGCCGGAACAGCGCCTCGCGGACCGGGGTGCGCGAGATCTGCATCATCTGTGCCAGCCGCCGCTCCTGCAGCGATTCGCCCGGCACCAGCTGCCCGGCCAGCAACATCTCGAGGATGCGCGTGTAGGCCTGGTCGGACAGGCTCTGCTCCACCGGCGCGAGCTGCGGCGGACTCGCCGGAAGGCTCCTGTCGTCGATTCCGTCCATGCGCTTTCCCCGTGGTTTGATGCGTGATGAGGGCGCAGGCGGCGGCATTGCATCCCAGTGGTCGACCAATGTGATACCTTATTGGGCAGAGCCTGTGAAGCGTCGAGAAACATGGCAGTCCCGCCGCGCTGCGTGATTGACCAAATTTGTGTCCCATTGGTATGCCAAGTGCGTACCAATCACGCCAGACCTGAAAGGGAGACCCCATATGGCCATCGCACCTTGGCGCGCGACCTGCATCCAGATGGAAAGCCGCATCGCCAGCAACGCATCCTCGAAAGAGGCGGCATGGGAGATCATCAACGGCAATATCGCCAACGCGCTGAGCAAGATCCGCGCGGCCTGCGAGGGGCCGACGCCGCCGAAGCTGGTGGTGCTGCCGGAGTTCGTCTTCACCGGCCCGCAGCGCGCCACCGCCGTGGCCGACTGGATCGAGCGCGCCTGCACCACCATTCCCGGCGCGATCACCGAGACGCTGGCGGACCTCTGCCGCGAGTTCGGCATCTACATCGCGGGCAACCATTTCGAGGTCGATCCGAAATGGCCCGACCGCTACTTCAACTCGTCCTTCCTGCTCGACCCCAAGGGCGAGGTGATCCTGCGCTACCGCCGGATCAACACCGGCAGCTGGACTTCGCCGCATGACATCCTCGACGAATACCGCGAGGCCTATGGCGAGGACGGCATCTTCCCGGTGGCCGACACCGAGCTTGGCCGGCTGGCGATCTACCCCTGCGGCGAGGTCAACGTGCCCGAGATCACCCGCGTCTTCATGTTGCGCGGCGCCGAGGTGATCCTGCACCCCAACAACGAGCCGCTGACCCCGATCGCCGACATGGCCAAGCAGTGCCGCGCCTTCGAGAACATGACCTATCTCATCTCGGCCAACATCGCCGGGGTTGCGGGCTTCTCCGACACGGCGACCGGCGGGCATTCGATGATCGTCGATTTCCGCGGCAACCGCATCGCCTACGAGGACAGCGCCGAAGAGACCGTGGATTGCTCGGCGATGATCGACATCGAGGCGCTGCAGGCAGCCCGGCAGGACCGCGGCATGGGCAACAGCCTGCTGCGCAGCCGCTTCGACATGTACCGCAGCTACTACTCGACCGCCGAGTTCTACCCGGCGAACGCGCTGGCGCAGACGCCGGTCGCGCAGAACGAGGACTTCGCCCCGGTCCAGGAAAAGGCCATCGCGCAACTTGCCCGCGCAGGCGTGCTGCGCAGCGAGTGATCGGCCACCTTCCGGCGACCGGACAAGAGACCACGCGCAAGCCGCCCTTCGGGGCGGCTATCTTTTTCCGGCAGCAGGCCGGGCAAGCGCCACCTTTTCAGGCAGCCGCGCCGCGAAGACCCGGATTTTCCCCCCGCGCCCGCAAAAACTCTGGATCTGAATCGGTTTTGGGAATTCCGATGGTATACCACCAATGTGCCATAAAAGACCCGGCACGCAAAACAGCAGGGAACCACAATGACAAAGCAACTTCGCATAGACTTCAGGGCGCTCGCTGTCGGTGCCTTTGCCAGCCTCGCGCTGCCGGGCCTGGCCTCGGCCGCGGACCTGCAGGACGTCCGCCTGCGCCTTGCCTGGATTGCCGGCGGCGTTGATGCCCCGGTCTTCATGGCCGCCGAGAAGGGCTATTTCGCCGAGGCCGGTCTCGAGGTCGAGATCGTCGACGGCAACGGCTCGACCGGCACGATCCAGGCGATCGGCAGCGGCGACTTCGACATCGGCATCGCCGGCATGGGCGCGCTGGCGCAGGCGCAGCAGGCGGCTGGCGCGCGCGACATCATCTCGGTCGCGGGGCTCCTGCAGAAGGACCCGACCTCGATCATCTCGCTCGAGGGCTCGGGCATCAAGGAGCCCAAGGACATCGAGGGCAAGCGCCTCGGCACCGACGCGGGCAACCTCGAGGACGGCATGATCCGCGCCTTCGCCGAGGCCAACGGCGTCGATTTCGACAAGGTCGAACTCATCGTCATCAACGGCGGCGCCGACCGCGTGGCGCTGCTCAAGGGCGACGTCGACTTCATCAACGGCTGGGCCAACCCCGATGGCGACAAGGTTGCCGCGCAGCGCCCGATCGAGGAGCCGCTGCTCTTTGCCGATTACGGCGTGAACCTCATCGGCTCGTCGGTGATCGTGAAGAAGGACTGGCTGGCCGAGCACGGTGACGCGGTGAAGGGCTTCATCGCGGCGCTGCAGAAGGGCAAGGCCGACGTCGCCGCCGATCCCGAGGCCGCGCGCGACATCTTCATGGAGTACCGCCCGGACGCCGATGCCGACGCGATCCTGCAGGAGATCAAGGTGATGCAGAAATACGAGCACACGGCCGCCTCCGAGGGCAAACCCTATGGCTGGGTCGCGCCGTCGGACGTCGAGCTGACCATCTCGCTGCTCGAGAAATACTCGGGCATGACGCCCGGCCTCACCCCGGCTGACATCTACTCGGATGCCTACCTGCCGGTCCTGACGCAGTAAGCGCAGCGCCCTGATCCCAGGCGGGGGCCGCCCGGCCCCCGTTTCCCATGACAGCCGGGCAACCGGCAGGACGTGCCGGCGCGCGCCGGCGGAAAGACAGGCCCATGGATTTCGAACTCTCGGGCAGGCATGCCCTCGTCACCGGCGCAAGCTCGGGGCTGGGGCTGGCCATCGCGCAGAGCCTGCTGGCCGAAGGCGCCAGCGTCACCCTCGCCGCCCGCTCGGCCGAGAAGCTGCAGGCGGCGATCGCCGCGCTGCCCGGGGACCAGCGCGCCCGCTGCGACATGGTCGCGGCGGAATTCGGGGTATCCGGCGCGGTCGAGGCGATGCTCGCGGCCGCGACGCGGCAGACCGGCCGGGTGGACATTCTCGTCGCCAATACCGGCGGCCCGCCCCCGGGCCTGCCGAGCGCCATCGACCCCGAGGAGATGGCAGCGCAGTACGGCAGGATGATCGACCCGGTGCTGCGCCTGACGCTGGCGCTGGTGCCGGGGATGCGGGCGCGCGGCTGGGGAAGGGTGCTCACCGTCGCCTCCTCGGGGGTGATCCAGCCGATCCCGCACCTGCCGATGTCGAACGCGCTGCGCGCCTCGCTCGTCGGCTTCATGAAATCGCTCGCCGGCGAGGTCGCGGCCGACGGCGTCACGGTCAACGTGCTGGCGCCGGGGCGCATCGCCACCGCCCGCACCGCCGAGCTTGACGCTTCCGCCGCCGCCAAGACCGGCAAGACCGTCGAGGAGGTGGCCCGCGCCTCGGCCGCGAGCATTCCCGCCGGGCGCTACGGCACCCCGGCCGAGTTCGGCGCCGTCGCCGCCTTCCTCGCCAGCGCGGCCGCCGGATACGTCACCGGCAGCACCATCCGCATCGACGGCGGCGCGATCCGTGCGATCTGACGCAGACACCAGCCCGGCCCCTTCAGGGGGCCGCGTTCACCACACACAACAGGGGGGCCGGGTCACCGGCCGCACAGAATGAACGTCATGCCAAGCAACGGGGACCTCGCGCCCCCTCATGTCAGCATCTCGGGGGTGACCAAGGTCTTCTCCGGCCGCAAGGGCGAGGTCGAGGCGCTGCGCACCATCGACCTCGACATCCGCCGCGGCGAGTTCGTCTCGGTGGTCGGCCCGTCCGGCTGCGGGAAGTCGACGCTGCTCATGCTGCTCTCGGGGCTTCTCGGGCGCAGCGCCGGAGAGATCACCGTGGATGGCACCAGCATCGCCGGGCCGAACTCGGACCTCGGCATCGTCTTCCAGCAGGACGTGCTGCTCGAGTGGCGCTCGGCACTCGACAACGTGCTGCTGCAGGCCGAGATCCGCAAGAGCGACATGACCGAGGCCCGCACCCGCGCCCGCGAGCTCCTGCGCATGGTCTCGCTGCAGGACTTCGAGGACGCCTATCCGCGCGAGCTTTCGGGCGGGATGCGCCAGCGGGTCTCGATCTGCCGCTCGCTGCTGCACCAGCCGCCGCTGCTGCTGATGGACGAGCCCTTCGGCGCGCTCGACGCGATGACCCGCGACCAGCTGCAGATCGACCTGCTGAAGCTCTGTTCGGCGCGCGACATGACGGTGTTCTTCATCACCCACTCGATCTCCGAGGCGGTCTTCCTGTCGGACCGGGTGGTGGTGATGACGCCGCGCCCGGGGCGGATCGAGCGGGTGCTCGAGATCGACCTGCCGCGCCCCCGCCGCCTCGCCATGCGCGAGGATCCCAAGTTCATCGGCTACGTCCGCGAACTGACCGAGATCTTCAAGTCCCTCGGCGTCTTCAAGGAGGAATGAACCCATGGCCTCGGTTCCCGACACCACCTACATCGCCCGCCGCAACCCCTTGAAACAGCTGGGAGAGCGCATCCCCCCGGCGGTCTGGACGCTGATCGCGCTGCTGCTCTTCTGGGAGCTGATGGTGCGCTGGCGCGAGATCCCGGAATACATCCTGCCCGCGCCCTCGGTGATCATGGCCGAGATCGTCAGCTACTGGCACCGGCTCTGGCCCAACGCGCTGGTGACCATGGGCGAGATCCTCTTCGGCTTTGCCTGCGCGGTCGCCATCGCCGTGCCGCTGGCGGTCTCGGTGGTCTACTCGCGCTTCATGGCGCGGGCGGTCTTCCCGATCATCGTGATGAGCCAGACCATTCCCAAGGTCGCGGTGGCGCCGCTGCTGCTGAGCTGGTTCGGCTACGGCATCACGCCGAAGATCGTCATCGTCATCATGCTGAGCTTCTTCCCCATCGTGATCAACACGGTCATGGGGCTGCGCGCCACGACCCCCGAGATGCTGCACCTTGCGCGCTCGATGGGGGCGAACGGCTGGCAGATCTTCTGGAAGTTCCGCCTGCCCAAGGCGCTGCCCTTCGTCTTCGGCGGGTTGAAGCTGGCCACCGCGCTCTCGGTCATCGGCGCGATCGTCGCCGAGTTCATCGGGGCCGACAAGGGGCTCGGCTACCTCATCCTGATCGCCGGGGCCAACTTCGACATTGCCCGGCAATTCGCCTCGATCATCCTGATCTCGGTGATGGGGATGAGCTTCTTCGGGCTGCTGACCTGGCTCGAGCGCGTGGCGATCCCCTGGCGCGAGAGCGTCGAGCTGTCGGGCAAGGGCTGAGCCTCCGTAAACCCCGAGCCTGCCGCGCCCCAGTCGCGGCAGGCTCCTGCTTTCCGGGTGGAACGCTTCCGGATGCCGCCGATATGGGGCTGGATTGACGGGACGAAAGTCATATCCAGCCCGCGCGCCATATGAGTCGAAGGCACGACGATCCGGGTAATCCTCAAGTGCCGGGGTTTTGATATGCATATCCGATATGATGGCCGCTACCGTCCAATAAGTATATATCCTGAGCGATATTTATATCTTTGGTATATATGCAATTGCAGGGATCACTCATTTTCTTGGAATCGCTCGATTTATGTGGAACCATGATTCCGGGCAGGTGAGGAATTGAAAGCCGCGGAATTCGGCGACATATGGGTTTCCATCGAGGACAGACCATCACGCTGCCCCAATGCTCCGGCGGGCCTTTGCCCGTTTGCACTGGAATTGTTACTGTTGAGGTCTCGGATGGTACGGGTACGGAAATTGGAAACCAGCTTCGAAGGGCGGGAAGTCGCCAGCCTTCTCCACGCGCTGACGCAGCACGAGAACTACTGGTCGGCGCTGGTCCTGAGCGCGGACCACATTGAGGGCAAGGCGGTGAGCCAGGAGATGGTCCTGACCTGGCGCGCGGCGCGACGGCTGCGAATCCGCATCGAGCAGGAGATCGAGGCCGGCCCCCTCGCGGAAATAAGCCAGGGGCCGACCTCGATGGATATCTACTAGGGTCAGGATGCATTGATTTCGCTCGAACAGCATGATTCACGGCTTCGAAAACGGAGCGGTGACATGAGCGATCTCTTCTGGCTGACCGACGCGCAGATGGCACGCCTGGCCCCTTTCTTCCCCAAGCCTCATGGTAAGCCTCGGGTCGATGATAGACGGGTTTTGAGTGGGATTATCTTCATCAATCGCAATGGCTTGCGTTGGCGGGATGCGCCGAAGGAGTACGGTCCGCACAAGACGCTCTACAGCCGGTGGAAGCGGTGGAGCGAGAAAGGCATCTTCGCTCGGATGATGGCAGGTCTGGCCGCTGAGCACGGCGAAGAGAAGACCGTGATGATCGACGCGACATATCTCAAGGCCCATCGAACGGCGACCAGCATGGCCGCAAAAAAGGGGGGCGCGGTCGCCTGATCGGTCGAACCAAAGGCGGCATGAACACCAAGCTGCACGCCATCTGCGACAGTCTGGGACGACCGATCGACCTGTTCGTCACCGCCGGACAGGTCAGCGATTACATCGGCGCACGCGTATTGCTCAGCGGCCTACCAAACGTCAAATGGCTGCTCGGGGATCGTGGCTATGACGCTGATTGGTTCAGAGAAGCGCTGCAGAACAAAGGGATACGCGCCTGTATCCCAGGCCGAAAGAAACGCAAGAAGCCGGTCAAATACGACAAACGCCGATACAAGCGGCGCAATCGCATCGAGATCATGTTCGGAAGGCTCAAGGACTGGAGGCGTGTGGCCACCCGATATGACCGGTGCCCGAAGGTCTTCCTTTCGGCCGTCGCCCTAGCCGCCCTCGTCATCTACTGGTTATGAATCCTGACCCTAGATCTCCGCGCGGGACAAAAAATCCCCGCGGATTGCTCCGCGGGGCCATGCCAGTCGGGGAGTTATCAGAGGTCGAGCACCAGCCGTTCGCTCTTGGCGAGGGAGCAGCAGATCAGCATCACCTTGCCGCTCTCGCGCTCGCGCTCGGAGAGCAGGTTGTCGCGGTGGTCCGGGGTGCCCTCGATGACCCGCGTCTCGCAGGTGCCGCAGACGCCCGAGCGGCAGGAGTAGGAGACGCGCACGCCCGCCTCCTGAAGCGTCTCGATGATGGTCGATCCGGGGGCGACGGTGAACTCGCGGCCCGAGCGTTTCAGCACGACGGTAAAGCCGGTCTCGGCGCCGGCGACCTCGCCGCCCTGGAAGCGCTCGAGATGCACCTGCCCGGCGGGGCGGTCGGCGGTGGCGGCCTCGAAGGCGTCGAGCATGGGCGCGGGGCCGCAGCAGTAGAGATGCGTTCCGGCGGGCGCCTCGGCGACATGGGCGGCAAGGTCGAGCACCGTGCCCTCGGCGTCGTCGAAATGCAGGTGGACGCGGGTGCCCTCGGGGTCGAGCGCGGCGAGCGCGGGCAGGAAGGCGGCGTCGCTGCGGCTGCGCGCGGCATAGACCAGCCGCCAGTCGATGCCCTTCGCGGCAAGGTGCCGGATCATCGACAGGATCGGCGTGACGCCGATGCCGCCGGCGAAGAACAGCGCCGGGGCGGCGGTCAGCGGAAAGGTGTTGCGGGGCAGGGTGACCTCGAGCAGGTCGCCGACCCGCAGCGTCTCGCAGAGATAGGCCGAACCGCCGGTGCTCCGGGGGTCGCGGTTGACGCCGATCACCCAGGCGTCGGTCATCCCGGGGCCGTTGGTCAGCGAGTAGCTGCGCATCAGTTCCCCCGGCAGCGCGAGGTCGAGGTGCATGCCCGGCTCGACCGGCGGCAGCGGCCGGCCCGAGGGGTCGCGCAGCTCGATCGACCGGATCGTGCGCGCCTCGAAACGGATCGCCTCGACCCGCAGCAGGAGCGGGGTGGACGAGGCCACGCCCTGCGGCGCGGCCTCGTCCTTGGCGCAGAAATGCGCCGTCATTCCGCCGCGTCCTTGGGCGGGACGTAGCCCTTCACCTTGGCCATGTGGTCCTCGTAGCCTTCCAGCCAGTCGGTGCCCTTGGGAACCACGATGTCGCCGCCATGCGCTTGCCGGGCGAATTCGGGGTGATCGACGAACTCCGGCAGCTCCTTGCTGTCGCGCCAGGCGAGCGCCGCGTCGAGCATCACCCGCCGGGTGAGGATCACCATGCGGTCCGAGGCGGCGAGGTGCTCCATGGTGCGGTCGACCACGTGGCCCATGCTCTCCTGGATCGCCTGGTCCTGCAGCGGCACGCCGACGATGCCGGTGTAGCTGTCGCCCGAGCGCTGCCATTCGCGGTCGATGCCGTAATCGTTGCTGGCATCCTTGACCGGGCGCCAGCGGCCCTTCCAGTCGGTCGTCGTCGGCAGGTACTCGAGCGGCCGCGCGAGGCCCGAGACCGGGGTGCCGTCCTTGTACTTCAGCTTCTTGTGGCCGCCGCCCGACGCGCGCGACAGGTCGATGTTGAAGATCATGCAGCTGTCGTCGTCGATCGGCACCCAGGCGTTGGCGGTCTTGGCGTTGCCGAGCTCGCCGCCGCCCGGATAGGTCACCCAGAACGGGAAGAGGTAGGAGGCGTAGCGCTGGTGTTCGTGCCCGTCCATCGCGTCGCGCTGCGCCGAGTACATGGTGCCGAAGGGCATGACCGAGACGTTGATCTTCGGGGCCTTCTCGGTGATCGTGTAGGTCTCGGGGTCGGACATGTCGAGGTTGTCGCCGTCGATGCCGCCCATGTGCAGGAAGCCGAGGTGCGAGGTGTCGATGTCGCCTTCGAGCGCCTGCATGTAGTTGCAGTCGCGGTGGGTCAGCGCGATGTTGCGGTCGTCGCCCTCGCCCATGATCGCCTCGATCTCGGGCAGCGGCGGCGGGTTGTCCTGACGCTCGCCGAAATAGGCGAAGACGAGGCCGCCGCTCTCGCGGGTCTTGTAGGCATAGGCCGGGGTGCCGGCGGGGTACTTGGACTTGTCCTCGAGGTTCGGCTGGTCGAGGCACTTGCCGTTCACGTCGAACTTCCAGCCGTGGTAGGCGCAGCGGATGCCGCCATGCTCGTTGCGCCCGAAGAACAGCGAGGCGCAGCGGTGCGGGCAGCGGTGGTCCATCACGCCGACCCGGCCCTCGGTGTCGCGGAAGCCGATCAGCTTCTCGCCGAGGATCATCAGGCGCACGGGGTCGCCATCGGCGACAAGCTCGGAGGAGAGGCAGACCGGGATCCAGAACTGGCGGAAGAAGTCCCCCATCAGGGTCCCCCGTCCGACGCTGCACAGGTCGATGTTCTCTTCGGCGGTAATCATGGTCGTCTCCTAGTGTTCGACGGTGGAGGCCGGCTCTTTCGCACCGGCGGCAAGCGGGGTGAGCACGCGGGCGCGCTCGAGGTTCCGGCGCGCGAGGGCGATGGCTGCGGCGGTCTCGGAGACCTCGGTCATCGGCGCGTCGAGGAAGAAATCGGCGGGGTAGAAGCGCGCCTTCTGGTAGTAGGGCACGTACATCTCGTAGCGGGCGCGCAGGTGCGGGTTGGCAAGGCCGGTGTCGGCGCGGCGGTCGTGGCGCAGCTGCTCGAGGTCGATCACCGCGCTGACCGCGGTGCTCTCGTCGTCGCTCTCGCGCCAGCCGAGCGTGTTGCCGAGGTGGTCGAGGATATGCGAGCGCCCGCCGGTGAAGGTGCCGTCCGGCGAGAAGCCGATCGGTCCCGCGACATTGGCCGAGACCAGCGCCACCATGTTCTCCGACACGCGGCAGAGCTTCGCGGCCTCCTGCGCGGCGGAGGCGCGCGAGTTGGTCGGGTGCAGCAGGATCTCGGCGCCCTGCATCATCATCACCCGCGCCACCTCGGGCACGTTGATCTCGCCGCAGGCGATGACGCAGAGCCGGCCGAGCGGCGTGTCGACCACCGGGAAGACCTCATCCTCGGGCGTCACCTTCAGGTAGTCGCTGCGGAAGTCGTGCACCGAGGGGAAGGCGGCGGTGTTCACCCGGCGGTAGCGCAGGATGATCTCGCCGTCGGGGCCGATGATGAAGGAGGTGTTGAAATAGCGGCCCGGGAACTCGGGCGGCGCCTCGAAGGCATTGCCGCAGATGTAGATGCCCTCGCGCCTCGCCAGTGCCTGCAGCGGTGCGGTCTCGTCACCGGGCAGGGTGATGCAGCCGCGCGCGATCCAGTCGCGCACCGGCATGCCGAGCGGCGGGCCCATCATCGCGAACTCGGGCGAGACCACGAGGTCGGGCCGCTGCTCCGAGGCGCAGGCCTGCTCGATCAGCCGGACGAGCCGGTCGCGGTTGCGCCCGATCACCGCGCGGGCCGAGGCGAGGTCGGGCGCTTCGCAGGCCCTCTCGCTGGGCATCTGGATGCAGGTCGCTCTCCAGCGGGTCATGGCAGTCCTTTCCTGACTCGGTTGGCGTCACGTTTGTACGCCAGTGGTATACCATCAGTTTCCCGCAAACTTCGCCCGTTTCAACCTCTCTCTGTGGTCGCGGTGAAAATTTTTGTGCCCTGCGCGGCAGAGCGCGCGGAAAAGCGGCAGAATTGTCGGCAGCAGGAACACAGGTGGTCTACAATGGGCGCGCAATGGTCTTTCGCCCTCGCCGAACAGCCGGTAGACAGGAGCAAGGCCAAGGAGACCCTGCATGACGATTGCCACCAAACAGCGCCCGGAGTCGGCATCGGCGGACAGCAAGCCGAATCTCACCGACCAGATCTACGAGCAGCTCATCCAGATCCTGATCAGCGGCGAGTTGCGGCCCGGCGACATCATCGTCGAGCGGCGGCTGGCCGAGCGGCTCAACGCCTCGCGCACGCCGATCCGCGAGGCTCTGGGGCGGCTCGAGGCGGAGCGGCTGGTCTACAAGCAGGCCAACCGCGGCGTCACCGTCAGCCCGTTCAGCACCGAGGCGCTGATGGAGATCCTCAACGTGCGCCAGGTGCTCGAGGCCGAGGCGGCGCGGCTTGCCGCGGGGCGGCTCGCGCCCGAGCGGGTGGCCGGGATCCGCGCCGAGATGGCCGCGCTGGCGGAGCAGACCGACCCGACGCTGGCCGACATCTGGCGGGTCGACGACATGCTGCACGGAAGCATCGCCGATGCGGCGGGCAACGAGCTGCTGGCCGGGATGATCCGCGACCTGCGTCGCCGCACCCATGTGCTCAACGCCTATCGCAGCCCGCATGACTCGCGCTACGACCACAAGGAGAACAGCCAGCTGCTCGACGCCGTGGTCGACGGCCCGCCCGAGGCGGCGCAGAAGGCCATGGCCGATCACATCGCCACGGTGAAGATCGCCATCATCAACCGGCTCACCGGCGTCACGCGCTGACATCGCTCGGGATTTCCGCTTAGGAAGCCCCCATTCCCACGATCCCGCGAATGCCCGGTGATGATTCACCGGGCATTTTTCATGCCCGGCCCGCACCCGCGCAGCATTCGTCGCGCCGGGGCTTGCAATGTTGGCGTCTCGATGGTCTTCCTTTGGCATACCAACTGCACACAATGGTAATGCCGGAAAGAATGCCCATGATCTACGACCTCACGACGCTGGCCCTTCTGCCGAACAGGCTGGGGGCGGTGATGCCCGCGCTTGGCGATGTCTACGGAAACTTCAGCAGTACCGGCACGATGCTCGGCTGCTTCTCGATCGAGTTCGGCCAGCTCAACCGCTTCCACTTCCTCGCCGCCTACGAGTCGCTCGAGGCGCTGCAGGCCGAGCGCGCCCGGGTGATGGAAGCCGCCGACCCCTACGGCATCGGCGAGCATCTCGGCGGGGTCTCGCGCGTGGCCTGCAAGCCGCTCTCCTTCGCGCGACCCATCGTGCCGGGCAGCTATGGCCCGTTCTACGAGTTCCGCACCTACACCGTCGCGCCGGGCGGCCTGCCCGAGACCGAGGAGGCCTGGGCGAAGGTGATCCCGCGCCGCGAGGAGATGTCGCCGCTGCTGACCATCATGGGCAGCATCGAGGGCGCGCCGACAAAGATGATCCACATCTGGCCCTATCGCAGCCTCGAGGACCGGGTGAAGGCGCGCAAGCAGGCCAGCAGCGAAGGCATCTGGCCGCCGCCCGGCGGCTCGGCGCAGCTGACCTCGCTGCAGTCCGAACTTGCCGTCGCCACCGCCGTGTCGGACCTGCAATGAGCCGGGCACCCGTCCCCGCGGCGCTTCTGGCGCAGCTGCCCGCCGCGCCGGCCCCGGTGGGGCTGTTCCGCGGCGCGCGGCGGCTCGGATCCGCGGTCTACCTGTCGGGGCTCGCGCCGCTCGACGACGCGGGCACGCCGATGACCGGGCAGGTCGGGACGCACATCGACCTCGCCGAGGCCCGCGCCCGCGCGCGCCGCGTCGGGCTGGCGCTGCTCGCCAATCTGCAAGCCGAGATCGGCGACCTGAACCGCATCTCGCACGTGGTCAAGGTCAATGGCTACGTGCTTGCCGCGCCGGGATTTGCGCAGATCCCGCAGGTGATCGACGGCTGCTCGGACGTGTTCATCGAGGCCTTCGGCGAGGACGGGGTGCACGCGCGCACCTCGGTCGGCGTCGCGGCGCTGCCGGGCGGCATCTCGGTGGAGGTCGAGGCAATCGTCGAGCTGCGCGCCGAAAGCTGAGCGGAAAATGAAGGCGCGGCCCCCCGGACAAGCCGCCGGGGGGCCGCGCTTCGAAGGCTTGCGTCAGGCGCCGAGGTTGGCTTCGGCCTCGGCCCGGGCGGCGCGCGAGGCACCGGCGAGCAGGCTGATGTCGTTCGGCCCGACGATGAAGGTATAGCCCGAGGCGCGCAGGTCGGCGTAGCTGCGCCCGGCGCCGACGATGGTGCCCAGCATCAGCCCGCCTGCCTGCGCGGTACTCTCGACCTCGGCGATCTGCCCCTGCACGTCGGGATGGGTCATATCCTCGAGATGGTTCATCGAGGCGGCAAAGTCGTTGGGCCCGACGAAGGCCATGTCGATGCCCTCGATCCCGGCGATCTCGGCGACCTCGGCCACGGTGTCCACATGCTCGACCTGCGCCATGATCAGCAGCTCCTCATGCGCGGTCTTGGCGTAGTCGGTGCGCTTGCCGTAGTCCGAGGCGCGCACGATCGGCGCGGCATAGCCGCGGCGGCCGCGCGGCGCGTAGAGGCAGAAGGAGGCGATGTCGCGGGCCATGGCGGCGGAGCTCACCATCGGCACCATCAGCGAACGGGCACCCCGGTCGAGCGCGCGCTTCAGCGTCGCCTCCGAGGCATCGGGCACGCGCACAACGGCCTGCCCCCCGGCGCCCTCGACGGCGCGGATGAGGCCCAGCCCCGCCTCGAGCCCGGCGGTGCCGTGCTCGCAATCGATCACCACCACGTCCCAGCCGGTGTGCACGAGGATCTCGGCCGCCTCGGGCGTGCCAAGCTCGAGCCACGCGGCGGTGACGGTTTCGCCGGCCTTGAGCCGTGCCTTGAGGTGGTTCTTGCCAGTCATGTCTTTGCTTCCTTTGCGGAGTGTGAAGTGCGTTTGGAAATGATTTCGAGCGCCGCGCGCAGCAGCAGCAGCCCCCAGACGATCAGGGTGACGACGCCGAGCACCGCGGCGGTGCCGCGCTCGAAGAAGCCGGTGAGGTCGCCCTGCGCCTTCATCATCGAGACCATGAAATTGCCCTCGACGACCTTGCCGAGCACGATGCCGAGGATGGCGGGGGCGAGAGGGATCTGCGCCCAGGCCATGGCAAAGCCGAGCAGGCCGAGCACCAGCATGATCCAGATCGCCATGGTGCTGCCCATGATCGCGTAGGCGCCGATCATCGAGAGCATCAGCACCAGCGGCATCAGCACTGCGCGCGGGATGCGCAGAAGGTGCGTCGCCACCGCCACCGCCAGCCCGCCGGTCAGCAGCATCAGCAGGTTGGCCATGAAGAAGGCGCCGAAGATCGTGTAGACCAGCGTCGCGTCGGTGGTGAAGATGTCGGGCCCCGGGGTCAGCCCCTTCATCAGCAGCACGCCGATGGCGATCGCCGTGACGCTGTCGCCGGGGATGCCGAAGACCAGCGCCGGGGTCCAGGCCCCCGCGACTGCCGCGTTGTTCGCCGCGCCGCCGTCGACGATGCCTTCAAGGTGGCCCTTGCCGAACTTCTCGGGCGTGCGGGAGAACCGCCGCGAGAGGGCATAGGCGATCCACGCCGCGACATCCGCCCCCGCGCCGGGCAGGGCGCCGACCACCGTGCCGCCGACGCCCGAGCGCAGCACCGAGACCCAGCGCGCGCGGATCTCGCGGAGCGCGGCGCCGAGGCTGGGTAGGAGCGGCTCGATGCGGATCCGCTGCAGGTGCGTCTCCTCGCCGGAGCCCGCGTTGCGCAAGAGCTCGGACAGCGCGAAGAGTCCGATCATCGCCGGGATGAAGCTGACCCCGTCGTAGAGATCCTCGAGCCCGAAGGTGTAGCGCGGATGCCCGACCGCGACGTCGATGCCGACCGTGGCGATGGCCAGCCCGATGAACAGCGAGGCGAAGTTGCGCGCCACCGAGGCGCCGCCGACGAAGACCGCGCAGCTGAGGCCGAGCGTCGCCAGCCAGAAGGCCTCGTCGCTCGAGAAGCTGGCCGAGAGTCGGGCGAGCTGCGGCGTCGCCACGGTCAGCAGGATCACCCCGATGATGCCGCCGAGCACCCCGGCGAAGAGCGAGACGAACAGCGTCGTGCGCGGCTTGCCGGACTGGGCGAGCGCGTAGCTGTCCTCGACATAGGCGGCCGAGGCGGGGGTGCCGGGCATCTTCAGCAGCGCGCCCGAGATGTCGCCGGCGAAGATCGCCGTGGTGGTGGTGGCGACGATGGCGGCCACCGCCTGCGCGGGGGCCATGAAATAGGTGAAGGGCACCAGCAGCGCGACGGCCATGGTGGCGGTGAGCCCGGGCATCGAGCCGACGAAGGCGCCGTAGAGCGTGCAGAGCAGCACCGTCATCAGAAGGTGCGGCTCGAGCACGGCGGCGAAGATCGCGAGAACGTCCATCGCCGCCTCCCTACCAGGCCACCGGGGTCAGCAGCCCCCAGGGCAGCGGCACGCGCAGCACGCTGTAGAAGATGTAATGCAGCGCGAGCGGCCCGAGGATCGCCACCGCGCCCGCGACCGTCCAGCCGCCGCCGAAGATGCGCACCGCGACCAGCAGCGCCAGCGCCGCCGCGACGTGGAAGCCGAGCAGCGGCAGCAGCACCGCGAAGGCGGCCACCAGCGCCAGCAGGATCAGGATCGGCAGCGCCGCAAGCCGCGGCCCCTCGCTTTCGGGGGCGATGCCGCGGGCGGCTTCGAGAAGGATGCCCAGGCCCGACAGGATCAGCCCCGAGGCGATGATGCGCGGAAAGAGGTCGGGCCCGTAGCTCATGGCGCCGATTTGCGGAAAGCCCGAGGCGATCCAGATCATCAGGATGCCGAGGGCGACCAGCGCCGCCCCCGTCACGATGTCCCGTGTTGCAGTCATCTGTCCCGGCCCGCTTACTTGGCGAGGCCGACGGCCTGGATCACCTCGCCGAGCGCGGCGTCCTGCTGCTCCATGTAGGCGGCAAGATCGGCGGCCCCCATGCTGACCACGTCGGCGCCGCGGCTGGCCTTGAACTCGGCCCACTCGGGCGAGGCGACGACATCGGCGACCGCCTTCTCGTAGGAGCAGACGATGTTCTGCGGCAGGTCCTTCGGCCCCGAGATGGTGATGTAGGCCGCCAGCGTCCAGCCGCTTTGCAGCGCCTCGGAGGTCAGCGGCACGTCGGGCAGGGCCGCCATCGGGCTGCCGTGCATGTAGGCCAGCGCCTTGACCTCGCCCGACTCGACCAGCGTCTTGCCCTCGGACAGCGCCGGGGTCGCCACGTCGACGCCGCCCGCGACCAGTTCCTGCAGGGCAGGGGCCGCGCCCTGCGACGGGATCCAGCGGATCGCGTCGGGGGCCATGCCCTCGGCGTTCAGCATCCCCGCCAGCGCAAGGTGCCAGATGCCGCCGAGCGCGGTGCCCGAGCCGGTCAGCTCGCCGGGGTTGGCGCGGGCGTGGTCGAGCAGTTCGGCCACCGTGTTGAAGGGGCTGTCCTTGCCCACCAGAACCGAGGCGGGAACGATGTCCACCAGCGCGATCGGGGTGACGTCCTTGTAGCTCATGTCGGTCAGGCCGACCCAATGCATGGTGTTGATCTCGACCGTCACCGCGCCCACCGTGTACCCGTCGGGCTCGGCGCGCGAAATCGCCGAGTGGCCGGTGACGCCGTTCCCGCCGGTGCGGTTCACCACGTTGAACGGCACGCCCCAGGACTTCTCGAGAAGGCTCGCCAGCATCCGCGAGTTGGCATCCGTGCCGCCGCCCGCGCCCCAGGGCACGATGTAGGTGACCGCACGGTCGGGTTTCCAGTCGCAGCTGTCCTGTGCGTGCAGCACGGTTCCGGTCGTGGCAATGGCGGCGGCGCAGAGGGCCGCCCGAGCAAATCCGTTCATGTAATCCTCCCATTGATGCACTGCCCCAATTCATCCTCCGGCAGTGCCCGGGGATAGTTGGACCATGGTATACCATCTCTAGTCAATCGTTTGACTAAGCATTTTTCGATTGGTTCGGCGAAAGCGCGCGGATAGTGAGGAAAGAAAGGCGGGGACGGCATGACAAAGAGAACGACGCTGCGCGACATTGCCGAGGAGCTGGGGCTCTCGGTCTCCTCCGTCTCGCTTGCGCTGCGCGCGCATCCCCGGATTCCCGCCGCCACGGCCGAGTCGGTGCGACAGGCTGCGGCGCGGCTCGGTTACATCTACAACCGCGCCGCCGCCGACCTGCGCCGGGCCGAGAGCCACCTTGTCGCGGTCTGCCTCAGCGACCTGTCCAACCCGGTGTTCAACGAGTTCCTCGTGCAGATCGAGGACGAGCTCTGCACCCGCGACCGCAAGGTCTTTCTCGGCGTCGCGCGCGAGAGCCTCGATCAGCAGCGGCGCTTCCTGCAGACCGCGCTCGAACATGGGGTGGGCGGGATCGTGCTCTGCCCGGTGCACGGCACCCGTCCGGCCGATCTCGACATGCTGCTGCCGCGTGGTCCCGGGGCGGCACCGATCGTGCCCACGGCGATCTTCTCGCGGCAGGTCGAGGGCGTGGCGCTGCCGCAGTTCCTCAACGACGACCCGCTGGCCGGGAGGCTGGCGGCGGAGTGCCTGATCGAGGCGGGACATCGCCGCATCGGCTGGATCGGCGGCGGTCAGGACACCTCCACGGCGCGCGGGCGGTTCGGCGGCTTCCGCGCCGCGCTCGAGGATGCCGGGCTGCCGCCGCCGCTGGTCCGCCATGGACCGACCAGCCGGGCCTTCGGGCGATCGGCGGCGCTCGACCTGCTGCAGGGAAGCGACGCCCCGACCGGGATCGTCTGCTTCAGCGACCTGCTGGCCTTCGGCGTGCTGTCGGCGATCCGCGAGCGCGGGCTCGAGCCGGGGCGGGACGTGTCGCTGGTCGGCTGCGACGACATGGACGAGGCGGCGTTCACCTGGCCCGGGCTGACGACGGTGGCGGTGGACAAGTCCGAGATCGGCCGCGCCGCGGCGCGCTGCCTGCTCGGCGAGGCACCGGCACAGGTCTCGGTACTGCCCCCGCGACTGATCCGCCGCGGCACGGTCGGGCCCGCGTCGCGCTGATCCTCAGTCCCCGCCGGTCGAGCCGACGCTCTCGCGGCTGACGAGCGCGCCGCTGATCAGCACCTTGGTGGCGGGCTCGGGCGCGGTGGCGATCAGCATGTCGTCGAGCAGGCGCACCGCCATGGCGCCGATGCGGCGCTTGGGCACCTCGATGGTGCTGAGCGCGGGCTCGCTCATCGCGCTCATCGGCAGGTTGTCGAACCCCACGACCGAGACATCCTCGGGGATGCGCAGCCCGTGCTCGCGCAGCGCCTTCATGAAGCCGAAGGCGATCATGTCATTGGCGCAGAAGTAGGCCTCGGCCACGCGCGGTGCGGCGGCAAGCTGGGCGAGCCCGTCGCCATAGGCGCCCTCGAGCGTCGAATCCACCGACAGGATCAGCGCCTCGTCCGCCTCGAGCCCCAGCGCCGCCATGCCGCGCAGGAAGGCGTCGCGGCGCAGCGCGAAGTTGGTCACCGCGGTGTGGCTGGCGACCATTCCGATGCGGCGGAAGCCGCGCCCGGCAAGGTGGCGCAGCACCGCGAAGACCGCCTGGTCGTTGTCCATGTCGACGAAGCTGAGGTCGAGCAGCGGGTGGTAGGTGTCGATGAAGACGACGGGCAGGGGCGCGCGGGCGAGGAACTGCACCTCCTCCTCGGTCAGCTCGGTGCCGAGGATCACCGCGCCGCGCAGGTCGCCCGAGCGCAGCGACTCGGCGATCTTGTCGACGTCGGTGCCCTCGAAGCTCTCGACCTGCAGCGAATAGTCCCGCCGCGTCGCCTCGTAGGACATGCCGTCGATGTAGTCCGAGATGAAGTGGTTGTGGTCGCGGTTCACCGTGTGGCCGTGCCGCGCGATCTTGAGAAAGCGCAGCGTGTGGACGGAATCGGGGCGCGCCCGGCCGGCGCGGGGCCGGTACTTCATCTCGCGCACGGCGCTGAGCACCCGCTGGCGAGTCGCCTCCGAGATCTCTCCCTTGCCGTTCAGGACCAGCGAGGCGGTGGCCGCGGAGACCCCGGCATGTTCGGCGACCTGGCGCAGGGTGACCGGCTTTTTGTCTGTTTTTGTCATGGCTTGCTGCGGGTCCCGTGCGGCCGATCTGTTTAGTAAACATCTTTCCGAACGCGCCGTTTCGCAAGCGGGAACGCCTTCGTGACAGCGACGGAAAGCCTATTGAACGCTCCTGAATTATTTGTTAGCGATTTACTAAATCAAGCAGAAGTTTACTAAATCCTAGGAGGAGAGGATGCGTAAGCTCGATGGCCGGCTGGCCATTCTGTCGGTGCTCGTGCTGGCCCTGCTGGCGGTCGGAGGCATCGTTTCGGGCGGCACCTACCTGTCCCTGTTCAACCTGCAGTCCATGGCGACGCAGGTGCCCGAGATCGGCCTGCTGGCGATCGGCGTCATGCTGGCCATGTGCTCGGGCAATGGCGGGATCGACCTGTCTGGCATCGCGCTGGCGAACCTGTCGGGCGTGGCCTCGGGCCTGCTCGTCGCGCAGGTCTTCGACGTCAACGCTGCGCCCTGGGCCTTCACCCTGGCTTTCGCGGCGGTCGCGGTGGCGGTGGGCGCGCTCGGCGGGCTGCTGAACGGGCTCATCATCTCGCGGCTCGGGATCACGCCGATCCTCTGCACGCTCGGCACGCAGATGCTGTTCACCGGGCTCGCCGTGGTGCTTTCCGACGGGCGCTCGGTGACCATCGGCTCGCCCGACCCGCTCTACGAGCTCGGCAACGGGGTGATCCTCGGCGTGCCCTACAGCTTCCTGATCTTCCTCGGCGTCGCGCTGGTGCTGGGGGCGGTGCTGCGCTTCACCCCCTTCGGCATGCGGCTCATGCTGACCGGCGCCAATGCCCGCGCCGCCGACTACAGCGGCTTTCCGAAGGCGGCGATCTTCACCGTGACCTACACGATCTCGGGCGCGCTGGCGGGGCTTTCGGGCGTCATCATCGCCGCGCGCAACGTGAACGTGAAATGGGACTACGGCACCAGCTACCTGCTCATCGCGATCCTGATCGCGGTCATGGCGGGGGTGCGGCCCGAGGGCGGCTACGGGCGCGTGCTCTGCGTCGTGCTCTCGGCCATCGTGCTGCAGCTTTTGTCGAGCCTTCTGAATTTCATCGGCCTGTCGAACTTCGTCCGCGATTTCGCCTGGGGCGCGCTGCTGCTCGCCTTCCTCGCGGTGGGACGGTTCCAGCTCATCGAGCGGCTGGCCGCCGGGATCACTTCGGCGCGGGTCCCTCGCGCGTCGAAGGGCTGACCACGAGGGAACTCTAGGGAGGAGTACACCATGAAGAAGACGTTGAAACTGGGCTGCGTCGCGGCCCTGATGGTCTCGGCTGCAAGCGCCGCACTGGCCGAGGGCACGATCACCACGGTGGTCAAGATCAGCGGCATCCCGTGGTTCGACCGGATGGAGACCGGCGTCGAGAAGTTCGCCGAGGCGAACCCCGACATGAACATCAGCCAGGTCGGCCCGGCGCAGGCGGACAGCGCGCAGCAGCTGCAGATCGTGCAGGACCTCATCGCCAAGGGCACCGACGCGCTGGCCGTGGTGCCGATGGACCCGGCGATCCTCGAGGGCGTCTTCAAGCGCGCCATGGACCGGGGCACGATCATCGTCACCCACGAGGCCGACAACCAGATGAACACGATGGTGGACGTCGAGGCCTTCGACAACGCCGAGTACGGCGCGGCGCTGAACGAGCGCCTGGCCGAGTGCATGGGCGGCGAGGGCAAGTGGACGACCTTCGTCGGCTCGCTGGGCAGCCGCACCCACATGCAATGGGTCGGCGCGGGCGAGGAGAACGCCAAGCAATACCCGGGCATGGAACTCGTCGATCCCAACAACGAAAGCTTCGACGACGCCAACGGCACCTACGAGAAGGCCAAGGAAGTGCTGCGCAAGCACCCCGACATCAAGGGCTTCCAGACCTCGGCGGGCAACGATGTGCTGGGCGTCGGCCGCGCCATCGAGGAGGCCGGGCTGACCGGCAAGGTCTGCCTCGTCGGCACCGGCCTGCCCAACCCCTCGGCGGCCTATCTCGACAGCGGCGCGATCACCGCGATCGGCTTCTGGGATCCGCAGAAGGCCGGCATGGCGATGAATGCCGTCGCCAAGCTGCTGCTCGAGGGCGGCGAGCTGTCGGACGGCATGGACCTCGGCGTCGAGGGCTACGAGAGCGTCACGCTCAAGGACGGTCCGGGCACCGGCAAGCTGCTGGTCGGCAACGGCATGGTGCTGGCCGACAAGGACACCTACAAGGACTACCTCTTCTGAGGCAGCCCCTTCGAGCGGGGGCGCGCGACGCCGCGCCCCCGGACTTCCCCGATCAAGAGGCGCATTTCCCGTGACCCAGAGCGATCATCCGGATCAGCCGTTTCTCGAGCTGCGCGGCATCCACAAGCGCTTCGGCGGCGTGCACGCGCTGCGCGGCGTCGACCTGACGCTACGCGCCGGCGAGGCCTATCACCTGCTGGGCGAGAACGGGTGCGGCAAGAGCACGGTCATCAAGATCATGTCCGGCGCCCATGCCCCGAGCGAGGGCGAGATCCTGCTCGACGGGGTCCGCCATGACGCGCTGAGCCCGATCATGGCGCTCGAGGCGGGGATCGAGACCGTCTACCAGGACCTGTCGCTGCTGCCCAACCTGAGCGTCGCCGAGAACGTCGCGCTCGGCGAGCAGCTGGTCGGCGGGCGCGGCCGGATGCTGCGCTGGCTCGACCGGGGCCGCATGGGCGAGACCGCCGCGAGGGCGCTGCGCGAGGTCGGGCTCGAGCCGACGCGGGCGCTGCTCGGCACCCGCGTCTCGGAGCTGCCGCTCGCCATCCGCCAGCGCGTCGCCATCGCCCGCGCCATCGCGCAGGAGGCGCGGCTGGTGATCATGGACGAGCCGACCACCTCGCTCACCCGCCACGAGGTCGAGACGCTGATCGAGGTGGTGGGCCGGCTGCGCGCGCAGAACGTCGCGGTGCTCTTCGTCACCCACAAGCTCGAGGAATGCTACCGCATCGGCGGGCAGGCCATCGTCTTCCGCGACGGCCGCTGCGTGGCGCAGGGACCGATCGCCGGCTACAGCCGCGGCCAGCTCAGCGAGCTGATGACCGGGCGCGCGATCGAATCCCGCCGCTACCGCACCGGCGCTCCCGGCGCGGAGGAATTGCTGCGACTCGAGAATCTCGGCTCGGGCGAGGCCTTCCAGGGCGTCGGCACGGTGCTGCGCAAGGGCGAGATCCTCGGCGTCACCGGCCTGTCGGACTCGGGCCGCAACGAGCTGGCGCTGGCCCTCGCCGGGCACCGGCAGATCACCGACGGCACGGTCAGCATCGGCGGCACGCACGCCCGCATCGACAGCCCTGCCCAGTCCATCGCGCTTGGCATCGGCTACGTGCCCGAGGACCGGCTGGGCGAGGGGCTCTTCATCGAGAAATCCATCCTCGAGAACGAGGTGCCGCTGATCCTCGACCGCATCCTCGGCCCGCTCGGCACCGTCGACCGCGGCAAGGCGCGCGGCGCCGCGCGGCGCATCTCGGACGAGATGAAGCTCAACACCTCCGACATCGACCTGCCGGTCGGCGCGCTCTCGGGCGGCAACCAGCAGCGCGTGCTGATCGGGCGCTGGCTCAGCATCGAGCCGCGCATCCTCGTGCTGCACGGGCCGACCGTGGGGGTGGACGTGGGCTCGAAGGACACGATCTACCGCGCCATCCAGGCCATGGCCGAGCGCGGCATCGGGCTCGTCATCGTCTCGGACGACCTGCCCGAGCTCTTGCAGAACTGCGACCGCATCCTGGTGATGAACGCCGGGCGGATCGCCCTCGAAGTCCCGGGCGCCAGCGCCAGCGAGGACGACATCTACCTGGCAATGCTCGCCTCCCACGCGGAGGCCGCGGAATGACCATGACACATTCTTCCCTCGATACCGCGAAGCCCTCCCAACCCGCCGCGCACCGCCGCGCCGGGATCGCCGAGACCTTCGCCCGCCGCCCCGAACTCGTCAGCCTCTGCCTGCTGATCGCGATCTGCGTCGTGGTGGCGGTGATCAACCCGGCCTTCCTGTCGCCGACCTCGCTGATCGACATGGGCCGCGCCTCGGTGGTGACCGGGCTCTTCGCGCTGGGGGTCTTCGCCGTCCTCGCGGCGGGCGGCATCGACGTGAGCTTCACCGCCATCGCGGCGCTTTCCATGTACTCGCTGACGCTCTTCGTGCTGAAGCTGGCACCGGGCCTGCCAATGGCGGCGATCCTGCTGATCGCCGTCGCGGGCGGCACGCTCCTCGGCGCGGTCAACGGCTGGCTGGTGCACAAGCTGCAGGTGGCGGCGCTGATCGTCACCATCGGCACGCAGTACCTCTTCCGCGGCATCCTCCTCGCGTTCATCGGCACGGTCTGGCTGATGGAGCTGCCGCCGCAGATGGTCGCCTTCGGCAAGGCTTCGATGCTCGACGTCACCACCGCGAACGGCGCGACGGTGACGCTGCCCTGGTACTTCCTCGTCTTCCCGGCCGCCGCGCTGCTGACCTGGGTGATCTTCAACCGCACGCTGATGGGCCGGGCGATCTTTGCCACCGGCGGCAATGCCGAGGTGGCGGCTCGGCTCGGCTACGACCAGCGCCGCGTGCATCTCTTCGTCTTCGCCTTCGCCGGCGCGCTCGCCGGGCTTGCGGGGATCGTGCATGTCTGCGCCAACCGCATGGCCAACCCCTTCGACCTCGTCGGCACCGAGATCGGCGTCATCGCCGCCGTGGTGCTGGGCGGGGCGCGGATCACCGGCGGCACCGGCTCGGTCTTCGGCACGGTGACCGGCGTGCTGCTGATCACCGTCGTCAACAACGTGCTGGTGCTGGTGGGCATCCCCTCGACCTGGCAGCGCGTGGTGGTCGGCGCCTTCATCCTTCTCGCTGCGGCCTTCTTCGTGACCCGCCGCCGCAAATTGCAATCCCTCACCCGGAAGTGACCGCTATGAAGAAATTCCTCAACGATCCCGAGAACTTCGTGGACGAGATGCTGGACGGCATCTACCGCGCCCATCCGCAGGTGACCTATGCCGCGGGCGACCTGCGCTGCTACGTCACCGCCAATCCGGTGCCGGGCAAGGTCGGTATCGTCACCGGCGGCGGCTCGGGCCACCTGCCGACCTTCCTCGGCTTCGTCGGCGCATCCATGCTCGACGGCTGCGCCGTGGGCGGGGTGTTCCAGTCGCCGAGCTCGGACCAGATCCTCGAGGTCACCAAGCATGTCGACCAGGGCGCCGGCGTACTCTACCTCTACGGCAACTACACCGGCGACATCATGAACTTCGACATGGCCGGCGAGCTGGCCGAGCTCGAGGACATCGCCACCCGAACCGTCATGGGCAACGACGACGTCGCCTCCTCGGTGGTCGGCGAAGAGCACAAGCGGCGCGGCGTGGCGGGGATCTTCTTCCTCTACAAGGCCGCGGGGGCGGCGGCGGCCGAGATGCTGCCGCTCGACGAGGTGGCGCGCATCGCCGACAAGGCCCGCGCCCGCACCCGCACCATGGGTGTCGCCCTCTCGCCCTGCATCGTGCCCGAGGTCGGCAAGCCCGGCTTCGAGATCGGCGAGAACGAGATGGAGATCGGCATGGGCATCCATGGCGAGCCCGGCATCTCGCGCGAGACGATCAAGCCCGCCGACGAGGTGGTCGACACGATGATGGCGCGCATCTTCGCCGAGACCGACTACAGGTCCGGCGACGAGGTCGCGGTGCTGGTCAACGGGCTGGGCGGCACGCCGCTCGAGGAGCTCTACATCCTCTTCCGCCGCGTCTCGATCCTGATGGAGGAGCGGGGCGTGACCATCCGCCATTGCTGGCTGGGCGAGTTCGCCACCTCGATGGAGATGGCCGGGGCCTCGATCTCGGTGCTGCATCTCGACGACGAGCTCGAGCCGCTGATCGCCCGGCCCGCGCACACGCCCTTCTTCACGCAGATCAAGGGGTAAGGCGATGGCGCTTTCGGCTGAAGAGACCCGGGGCTTCTACGCCGCCTGGGCCGCCCGCTTCGCCGCCGAGCGCGAGGCGCTGATCGCCCTCGACGGCAAGGTCGGCGACAGCGATCTCGGGATCACCATGTCCAAGGGCTTCGCCGCCGCGAACGAGGCGGTCGCGGCGCTCGAGGGCGCGTCGGTCTCGGGCCAGATGAAGGCGGCGGGGGCGGCGCTGGCCAAGGCCGCGCCCTCGACCATGGGCACGCTGATGGCGACCGGCTTCCTGCGCGGCTTCAAGGCGCTGGAGAGCGCCGAGCGCTTCGGCACGGCCGAGGCGGCGACCTTCTGGCGCGCCTTCGCCGAGGGCGTCGCGCAGCGCGGCAAGGCGCAACTCGGCGACAAGACGGTGCTCGACGTGCTGGACCCGATCGCCGGTGCGCTCGAGGGCAGCGACGCGGGTCTTGCCGGGGCGCTCGACGCGGCGGTCGAGGCCGCCGCCAAAGCGCTCGAGGCGACGAAGGACATGGTCGCGCAGCACGGCAAGGCGGCGGCCTTCCAGGAGAAATCGCGGGGCCTGCCCGACGCGGGCGGCACCGTGGCGCTGATCCTCGTCGAGGTGATGCGCGACGTCGCCCGCGCGGCGGAGCAGGGTTGACACCGGCAGAGCCGGACCGGAAGGAGGACGGATCATGCACTACAGGCAACTCGGCCGCAGCGGGCTCAAGGTCTCGGTGCTCGCCATGGGCAGCTTCACCTTTGGCGGCAGGGGCGATTTCGGCATGGTGGGGGCGCAGGGCGTGCCCGAGGCGCAAAGGCTCATCGACACCTGCCTCGATCACGGCATCAACCTGCTCGACACCGCCAACATGTACTCGACCGGGCTGGCAGAGGAGATCCTCGGCGAGGCACTGGACGGCAGGCGCGAGCGGGTGCTGATCTCGTCCAAGGCGCGGATGCGCATCGGCGAGGGGCCGAACGACGAGGGCGCCAGCCGCTGGCACCTGATCCGCGAATGCGAGCGCAGCCTCAAGCGGCTGCGCACCGATCACATCGACATCTACCACATCCACGAATGGGACGGACTCACCCCGGTCGAAGAGACCATGGAGGCGCTCGACACGCTGACCCGGCAGGGCAAGATCCGCTACGCCGGCTGCTCGAACTACACAGGCTGGCAGCTGATGAAGGCGCTGATGGCCTCGGAGCGGCACGACCTGGCGCGCTTCGTCACCCAGCAGATCCACTACACGGTCGAGGCGCGCGAGGCGGAATACGAGCTTCTGCCGATCTCGCTCGACCAGGGGCTGGGGGTGACGGTCTGGAGCCCGCTCGCCGCCGGGCTGCTCAGCGGCAAGCACCGGCGCGACGGCTTCGCCGAGGGCAGCCGTCAGGCCAAGGGCTGGACCGAGCCGCCGATCCGCGACTGGGACCGGCTCTGGGACATCGTCGACGTGCTGGCCGAGATCGGCGCCGCGCATGGCGTCGAGGCGGCGCAGGTGGCGCTGGCCTGGACGCTGGGCCGCCCCGCGGTGGCCTCGCTGGTGGTCGGCGCCAGCGCGCCCGAGCAGATGCAGCGCAACCTGCGCGCGCTCGACGTGACCCTCAGCGACGAGGACCTCGCCCGCATCGACGCGGTGAGCCGCCCGCCGCTGATCTACCCGCACTGGCACCAGGCGCAGTTCGCCAGCGCCCGCTTCGGCGGACCCGAGCGCGCCCTGCACGGCTGACCCGGCAGGGCGCGGGAACGTTAGGGCGCCGCCATGATCTCGCGATAGGCCGCGTGGTCCGCCTGCATCCGGCGGAACACGCGGTACTTGGCGTCGTGGTAGGCGGCGATCCGGCCGCCACGTGGCGCGATCTGCTGCACCGCGGGGGCCATGGCGCGCATCGCCTCGCCAAGCGACGGCTGCGCCCCCGCCGCCACCGCGCCCAGCATGGCCGAGCCGAGCAGCACTGGCTCGGGGGCCTCCGGGACAATCACCGGCACGCCGCAGGCATCCGCCGTCTCGCGCAGGTAGAGCGCGTTCTTCGCCAGCCCGCCCGAGACGACGATGCTGCCGATCCCGGCCCCGGCGGCGCGCATCTCCTCCAATATGTGCCGCGTGCCGTAGGCGAGCGCCTGCAGCGTCGCGAGGTAGTCGAGCGCCAGATCGTCGCGCCCGGTGTCGAGCGTGATCCCGTCGATACCGCCCTTGCGCCAGGGCGCGGCCAGCGGCGAGCGGTTGCCATGCGCGTCGGGCTGGACGTGGCGCGAACGGGTGAGCGTGGCCGTCTCCTCCGCCATCTCCGCGAGCCGCGCGTCCAGCAGGGTGGCGGGGTGACGGCCCGCCGCCGCGGCCTCGGCCTTCAGCGCGGGGTAGGCGCCGTGGCGGGCGAGCACGGCGTCGATCAGCGCCCCCGCCGCCGACTGGCCGCCCTCGTTGACCCAGAGCCCCGGCAGCAGCGCGCCGAAATAGGGCCCCCAGACGCCGGGCACATAGGCGGGCTCGGCGGTCACCGCGATGTGGCAGGTCGAGGTCCCGGCGATCATCGCGAGGCTCTCCCCGCCCCCTGCACCCAGCGTGCCGAGCGCCCCGGCATAGGCGTCGATCAGGCTCGCGCCGACCGCGATGCCCTCGGGCAGGCCAAGCTCGGCAGCGGCCTGTGCCGTCAGCCCGCCGAGCCGGGTGCCGGGGGCGGCGATCTCGGTGCCGATGCGCGCGTGGCCCCCGGGGCCGGTCAGCGCGTCGAGGCCGATCGCCGAAAGGAAGCCGTCGTCCCAGCCCTCGCCTTCAAGCCCGAGATGGCCGAGATAGGTCCACTTGCAGACCAGCGAGCAGAGCGAGCGCGCCCGGCTGCCGCAGGCGCGCCAGACCAGCCAGTCGGGCAGATCCCACAGCTGCGCGGCACGGGCGAAACGGTCCGGCATCTCGCGTTGAAGCCAGCGCAGCTTCGGCATCTGCATCTCGGGGTTGATCACCTCGCCGACGTGGCGCAGCGGCGCGCCGCCGGTGGCGTTGATCTCCTCGGCATCCATCAGCGCCCGGTGGTCCATCCAGACGATGATGTCCTGCGCGGCCGCGCCCTCCGGGTCGACCGACACGGGCCGGTCGTCCGCATCCGCCAGCACCAGCGAGCAGGTGGCGTCGAAGCCGAGTCCTGCGACCTCCTCCGGCCGGATGCCCGAGGCCGCGACCGCCTCGCGCACCGCGGCGCAGATCGCCTGCCAGATGTCGGCGCTGCTCTGCTGCGCCCAGCCGGGACGGGGGCGCCACATGGTGATCTCGCGGCCGCTGGCGGCAAGCAGCGTTCCGCGCTCGTCGAACACCCCGGCGCGCGCACTGCCGGTGCCCACGTCGATACCGATGAAAGCCATGTCTCCTCCTCGTCCGCATCCGCGGGATGCGTGATTTGCCTCGCGCGCATCGAAAGCGATTTCGGGCCGAAGTGCAAATCCCGGTCGCGGCCCTGCCGGGAAGAGGCGGGCGCCCCGGGCCGTCAGGAGCCGCCGCCCTCCGCCCCGAAGCCCGCGAGGAACTGGTCGATCGCCCCGCGGATCACCCGCGGCTTGTCGTCCAGCACCGGCAGGCCGAGGATATGGCGGCGCATGCCGTAGTTCAGCAGCCCGCCATGCAGCAGCCAGGCCGGTTCCAGCTCGGCGCGGGTGACCCGGATCCGGTCCTCGCCGCCGCGCTCGACCCGGGTCTCGCGCACCAGCCGCTTGAGGATGAGCTCCTCGACCACGTGGTTGTACCAGCGGTTGATGCGCGCCTCGCGCAGCGCGGCAAAGCTCGAGATGCGCAGCCAGACCGGGTCGAAGATGCTGTCGGTATAGGCGTCGTAGAACGCCGCGAAACGCGCCCGGACCGGCTGGCCGCGGTCCTCGAGCGTGGCGTCCCACTCGGGGTTCCAGCGGTCGAGGAAGACCCGCGCGTAGACCGCCTCGATCAGGCCGTCCTTGTCGGGAAAGTAGCGGTAGAGCAGCGGCTGGGTGATCCCGGCAAGCTTGGCGAGGTCGCGCGTCGAGGCGTCGAAGCCCTTCTCGGCGAAAAGCTCGGTCGCGGCCGTGACGATCTGGCCCCTCCGGGCCTCGGGAGAGAGGCGCTTGCGCGGGGCGGTGCTGTCAGACGCGGGCGTCGCGCGGCCTTTCGTCACGAACGGCTTCCTTCGGGCGGATTCTTCGCAGCAACCATAGTCGAGCCCGGGGAGACTTGCAGCCCGGAAATTTATCGTGTGATAAATAGCCCGGCAGCAGAGGAGGCCCGCATGAAATTGCTTGGTCGGCGCACGTCCGTGAACGTGCAGAAGGTGGCATGGACCCTGGCGGAGCTGGGTGTCGACCACGAGACGGTGGAGATGGGCGGCGTCTTCGGCGGGCTCGACACGCCCGAGTACCGCGCGCTCAACCCGATCGGCAAGGTGCCGACGCTGATCGACGGGGGTCTCTGCGTCTGGGAGTCGAACGCCATCGTGCGCTACCTTGCCGGGGCCTACGGCGAGGGCGGGTTCGGCGGGCAGGACATCGCCGGGCGGACGCGGGCGGACATCTGGATGGAATGGTTCCAGAACAACGTCTACGCCGCCTTCACCAGCGTCTTTCACAACACCGTCCGCCTGCCGCCGTCGCAGCGCGACCCGGCGGCCCGCGCGGCGGGGCTCGGCGTTGTGACCGAGGCGTTCCGGCTGCTTGAGGCGCGGCTCTCCGAGGGCGATTTCCTCGCGGGCGACCGGCTCACCATGGGCGACATCCCGGCGGGCTCGGCGCTCTTCCGCTACTATACCATGGAGATCGAGCGCCCCGAGCTTCCGGCACTCGCGGAGTACTACGCGCGGCTCTGCGAACGGCCCGCCTACCGCGAGCACGTGATGGTCTCCTACGACAGCCTGCGGATGCCCGGCGACTGAGGGCAGAGACTGAGGGCAACTACTCCACGTCCAGCCCGAGGAAGCCTCCGATGGCGTGCTGGAAATCGGCGGGGTTGTCGACGTTGACCACGTGGGCGGCGCCGGGGATCACCACGCAGCGCGCGCCCGGGGTCGCCGCCGCCATCGCCTGCATGGCACCGGCGGGGGCGGCCGCGTCCTTCTCGCCGGCGACATAGAGCGTCGGCGGCAGCAGCCCCGGCAACTGGCGCAGGTAGTCGAGCTGCAGGAGCGCCGCGGCGCAGCCGCGATAACCCGCCTCGCTGGTGCCGAGAAAGCCCGCGCGCAGCGCCTCGGTGCGTTCGGGATGCGCGGCGCGGCTCTCCGCCGAGAGCCACTTGTCCTCGGTCACCTGCCAGACCGCCTCGAGCCCGCCCGTGTCGAGCAGGTGCAGCCGGTCCTGCCAGCTCTGCACGAAGGGCGGCGGCGCGTCGGCGCGGGCGGCGCAGCAGAGAATCCGCTCGATCCGCGCGGGCTGCGCGAGCCCCATGCCAAGCGCCGTCATGCCGCCGAGCGACAGGCCCATGACCGAGGCCGTCGCGGCGCCGTGGCGGTCGAGCACGCCGAAGGCGTCGGCGACAAGATCGTCGAAACAGTAGGGGCCGTCCGGCGCGGGGCTGCGACTATGGCCGCGCGCGTCGCAGCGAATGACCCTGTAGAAGCTGTTCAGGTGACCGAGCTGACCGTCCCACATGGCATGGGTGGCCCCGAGGCTGTTCAGCAGCAGCAGGAACGGCGCGCCGTCGCGGCCCGAGACTTCGGAATAAAGGTCGGTCATGCGAGCTCCAGCCAGCGGTCGGCGGAGCGGGTCTCGGCATCGACGAGCGGCGCGACGACCTGCGAGAGCAGCAGCAGCGAGTCCCGCGCCAGCGTCCGGTCGTGCCAGCCGAGGTCCACGAGCACCAGCGCCCCGAAGGGCCCGCAGGCGGTGCGGAAGTCGATCAGCCCACCCGCCACCGTCTCGGGGGTGCCGCGGAGCACCACGCGGTCGGCAAGCTCGGCCACCTCCTCCGAGCCCGGATCGCGCCCGAGCCTCTGGCCGAGGTAGGCGCGGCAGGCATCGCCGGGATCGCGGACCGCGGTCTCGGCGCGGGCGGGGTTGGTGGCAACGAGCAGGATGCGCGCGACGCGCCATTGCCGCGGGCAGGCGCGGATGGATCCATGCGTGCAGCCCGTCACGTGGGCGGGCCAGTGCGCCGCCACCGCCTCGGGGTCGAGCAGGCAGTCCGACAGCGGCTGGTAACCGGCCCGCGACAGCGCCCGGACCGCGGCGGGATCGGCCCCCGCCGCGACGATCCGGGGGCAGGGGGCGGGCGCCTCGCCGACCAGCTGCAGCGCGGGCCGTGCCTCGCGTCCGGGCAGGGTGTCGAGCCTGTGAACCGCCATCGCCCCCGACAACGCGGGCCCGCGCGGCGCGTGCGGCAGTTCGGTCAGGACTTCGGAGAAGCCGACGGCCCTCGCATAACTGGCCCGGTCGGCGGTGCCTCCGGGGCCGGGGATCGCGCTGGCAAGGTATCCGAGGTTCATCTGCCGTTCCTCCCGTCCTGCGGGGGCAACAACCCCCTTCCCGAGGCTAGCGAGAAGGGGGGGTGCAGATGAAGCTATATAAATTCGGGGTCCCTATCAGGTTTTCATATGGCCCCGGGCCTCAGTCCAGCGTGTATTCCACCGGCCAGACATGGCCGACCGCCTTCGCCGCGGCGATGTAGTCGGTCATCACCTTGGTGCCGGGCATCCCGCGCGAGTCCGCGTCCTTCGCGTTGGTGCGCGGGAACTCGGCGAGGCTCTGGGCCCATTGCGCGCGGGTCGCCTCGGGCAGCTCGGTGATGATCGCGCCGTTCTCCTTGAGTGCCGCGAGCCCCTTGGCCTGGCTCTCGTCCATCGCCGCGCCGTTGCCCGCCTCCCACTCGCGCCCGACCTCCTCGACGATCGCGCGCAGATCCTCGGGCAGGCGTGCCAGCGTCGCCTTGTTGGCGGTCAGCACCACCACCGGCATCGCGCCGAAGCCGATCAGCGTGTAGTAGGGCGAGGGCTCGTAGTACTTGAAGCCGTTGTAGCCCGCCGGGGTCATCAGCCAGCCGTCGTAGACGCCGGTCTTCATCGCCATGTAGCCCTCGGGCAGGCTCGACTGCACCGGGATCGCCCCGGCGTATTCGAGCCAGGGCAGGTTGGGCCCGGCGCCGCCGATCTTCACGCCCTTGAGGTCCGCGACCTCGGCCCAGGCCATCTTGGTGCCGAGGTGGTAGTTGTCCCAGGCGCCGAGCCCCAGCAGCTCCTGCCCGAACTGGTCCTCGAAGACGCTGCTGAGCCAGGGGTTCTGGTCATAGACCATGCGCACCGCCTCGATCGCCTTGGACGAGCTCTGCGGGCCGAAGGGCTCGAAATAGGGGAAGTTGTGCAGGAAGAGGTTCGAGGGCTCGAAGCAGACGCAGTAGCCGCCGAAGTCGAGCAGACCCTGCTGCACCGCCTCGAGCGTTTCCGAAACCCCCGCGATGCCGCCGCCGTAGGATTCGATGAAGGTGACGGCATGGCCCTTCTCCTGCGCGCGCCGGGTGACCTCGGTGACGAAGAAGTCCGACATTGTGGTCACGTAGGGCGCGGGGCCCTTCGGATGGCCCGAGCCGATCCTGAAGGTGAAGCTGTCGGCCTCGGCCCGGGTGGACAGGGCGCTGCCCGCCGCCACCGCCAGAAGCGCGGCCAGTAGAGTTCTGGAAATCATGGTTCTCCTCCCTGCCGGACCGGGTCCGGGTGCTGCCTTCCCGCGCGGCCTCCCCCGCGGCGGGAATCGTTTCGACGCATGCAGGATACGATAAATTATCAGTCGATAAATAATTTGATTGTGCGGCGGCGGATCCGTCCCTAGGCTTCCGGCAGGTCGGCCTGTCGCGAGGAGGGAGCATGTCGATACAGATCGCCCTGGCACGGGCCATCCACGTCGTCTCGTCGATCTGGGTCTTCCTGCTGGCCGGGCTCATCATCGCCGACGTGCTGGGCCGGACGCTGTTCCTTCACCCGGTCGAGGGGACCAAGGAGATCCTGCAGAACTCGGTGATCGCGGTGAGTTTCCTGCAGCTGCCGCTGGCGATCTACTCGGGCTCGATGCTGCGCACGACGATGCTGGCCGATGCGCTGCCGCCGCTCGGGCGGTGCCTGCTGCGCAGCTTCGCCTGCCTGCTCGGCCTCGGTCTCTTCGCGGCGCTGGCCCATGCCTCCTTCCCCTCGGCGATGAGCGCGGTGCGGCTCGGGGAATACGAGGGCGAGGGCGCGCTGCGCATCTACACCTGGCCGGTGCGCTTCCTGATCGTGGCGACGAGCCTGCTCGCGGCACTGGCCTACCTGTCTCTGCTCGTCGCCGACTGGCGCGGCCGCATCGACGAGACCAAGGGCGGGCTTGCCGCGCCGGACCCCCGCTGAGGAGCGCGACGTGACCACGATCATCTTCGGCATCCTCGCGCTCCTCATGGTGCTCGTCCTCCTTGGCGTGCACGTCGCCGTGGCGCTGGCCGTCGTCAGCGCGCTGGGGGTCTACTGGATGATCGGCAGCGCGGACGTGGCGCTGTCGATCCTCGGCACCACCGCCTACGAGGCGTTGCGCAAGGACATCTTCATCATCATCCCGCTCTTCGTGCTGATGGGGGATTTCGTCAGCCGCTCGGGCGCGGCGCGCGACCTCTACGGGCTTTGCAACCGCGGCTTCCGCCGCCTGCCGGGCTGCCTTGGCGTGGCGACGGTGATGGGCAACGCGGTCTTTGCCGCGATCACCGGCGTGTCGATCGCCTCGGCGGCGACCTTCTCGCGCATCGCCTATCCCGAGATGATCGCGCTGGGATACAGCCGGCCCTACGCGCTTGGCACCATTGCGGGAAGCGCCTGCCTCGGCATGCTGATCCCGCCGAGCATCCTGATGATCGTCTGGGCGGTGCTGACCGAGCAGTCGATCGGCGCGCTCTTCATCGCGGGGCTGCTGCCGGGCCTGCTGCTGGCGACGCTCTTCGGGCTCTACTGTGCGCTGCGGGCCATCTGGCGGCCGCAGGACGCGCCGCGCGGGACCGAGGCGCCGCGCGCGCCGGGAGACCTGTCGCGCGAGATCATCGGGGGCGGCACGATCCTCGTGCTGATCGGCATCGTCATCGGCGGCATCTGGGGCGGCGTGCTGACCCCGACCGAGGCGGCGGGCTTCGGCGCGGCGGGGGCCTTCGTGCTGGGGCTGCTGCGCGGGATGCGGGTGCGCGAGGTGCTGGAGGCGGTCTACAACGCCGGGCGCACCACCGCGCCGATCATGATCCTGCTGATCACCGCCTCGATGTATTCGCGCTTTCTGGCCATGGCGGGGGCGACGCAGGTGATCAACGGGCTGCTGCTGTCGATCAGCGACTCGACCGCGGTGATCGTGCTGATCATCTTCCTGATCTGGCTGGTGCTGGGGATGTTCATCGATTCCACCTCGATCATCCTGCTCACCGTGCCGATCTTTGCGCCGGTCGCCAACACGCTCGGGCTCGACCCGCTGGCCTTTGCCATCTTCGGCGTGCTGGTGATCGAGGCGGGGCTGCTGACGCCGCCCTTCGGCATCCTCGTCTTCACGGTCAAGGCCGCGGTGCCCGATCCGACGGTGCGGCTCGGCGAGATCTTCCGCGGCGCGGTGCCGTTCTGGCTGCTGATCCTCTTCGTCGCGGTGCTCGCGATCCTCTGGCCGCCGCTCAGCACCTGGCTGCCGCAGACCTACCTCTGAGCCGCGTCCGCGCGGAGGCTCTCCGGCAGGACCTCGAGCGCCGCGTCGAGCTCGGCCTGCAGCACCGCGGCAAAGGCCTCGGCGGCTGGGGTCAGCGGGCGGGCGCGGCGGGTGATGCGGATGTAGGTCACGTCGAACTCGGGCGCGGTCAGCGGCGTCACGCGGCGGCGGCTGCCGTCGAGGTCGGGCAGGCAGAGGATGCCGGGCAGGATGCCGACCCAGTCCGAGCGGCCGATGATGTCGAGCGTGCCGTGCATCGAGTCGAGCTCCATCATCTCGGCGATCTCGACCCCGTTCACCGAAAGGTAGGTCTCGATCCGCAGGCGCCGCGCGTTCGCCCGCCCCGGCAGCACGATCTTCAGCGGGCCAAGCTCGCGCAGGGTCATGTCCTGCCGGTAGGGCCGGGCGGGGGCGGCGCATTGCACGAGACATTCGTGGTCGCGCCCGATCGGCACGCCGCTCAGCGATCCGGCGGTGTCGAAGGCGGGGACCACGGCGAAGTCGAGCCGGCCCTCGGCGACCTCGGTGCCGAGCGCCCCGGAATAGGCCTCGGAAACCGAGACGCGCACGTCGGGGTGCTCGGCGGAGAAGCGCAGCAGGGCAGGGGCGAGCACGGCGCGGGTGAAGGTCGGCATCAGCCCCACCCGCACGTCGCCGACCAGCGATTTCGACAGGCCGACGAGCCGGTCCTCGGCGCGGGCGGAGGCGGCGAGCACCGCCACCGCCTCGCGGTAGAAGAGCCGCCCCGCCTCGGTCGGCGTGACGCCTGCAGAGCTGCGGGTGAAGAGGCTGACCCCGTAACGCTTCTCGAGATGGCTGACATGGGTGGACAGGCCGGACTGCGTGGCGTTCATGCGCTCGGCGGCGGCCGAGAACGACCCGTCCTCGTAGACCGCCACGAAAAACCGTAGTTGCTGGAGCTTCATTCCGGTCCCGCCAACATGTTTCCTGATGGAGAGCATATTTTATTATGAGTTGTTGTGAAGGCCCGGCGAACCCTATCCTTGCAGGTATCCACCCCGGCCAGGAGGCTTCGATGACACGTCACTCGGCAGTTCTGTCCACCGCCTTCGACGCGCGGCGGTTGCGCGACGTGCTGGGCTGTTTCGCGACCGGCGTCACCGTGGTGACCAGCCGCGGCGAAGGCGGCGCGCCGGTCGGACTGGTGGTCAATTCCTTCTCTTCGGTCTCGCTGGAGCCGCCGCAGATCCTCTGGAGCCTTGCGCTGGACGCGCCGTCGCGCCCGGCCTTCCGCGCCCATCCCGGCTTTGCGGTGAACATCATGGGCGCCGCCTCGAAGGAGGCGACGCTGCGCTTCGCCCGGCCGGGCGGGGACAAGTTCCGCGATGTCGACTGGCGGCCCGGGGTGCATGGCGTGCCGGTGCTCGCCGATGCGCTGGCGACGCTGGAATGCGAGACCGAGACCCGGATCGAGAGCGGCGACCATGAGATCTACATCGGCCGCGTGCTGCGGATCGACGCCCGCGACGGCGATCCGCTGATCTTCCACCGCGGACAGTTCGCCCAACTCGGCGGCACGCTCTAGTTCGCCGGGCCGCGCCGGGCGTCAGGCGGCCTCGGCGCGGGTCGCGTCCTGCAATTGCGGCAGCACTTCCTCGGCCATCAGCACCATCGACCGCCGCCCGAGCGCCGGGTCGGTCCAGTCGTGCCCGGCGTAGACGAGGTGCTTGAACGGGCCGGTCTCCTCGCGCAGCGCGAGGATCTGGTCGGCGACCGAGGCGGGCTCGCCATGGATCACCAGCCGGTCGAGCACGTAGTCGAGCGTCACCGCCTCGTCGGGCATGGACAGGTCTTCCTTGAAGAGGTTGAGCCTGCCCCCGGCGCGCATCTTCCGCAGCAGTTGCGAATAGTAGAGCACGTAGGGGCTGCCGGGATCGCGGGCGTAGCGCCGCGCGGTCTCGGCGTCGTCGGCGACGCAGATGTTCTTGGCGACGCGCCAGTCGTCGTAGCTCGGAAGGATTCCTGCGCTGGTGCAGCCCTCGACGTAGTTCGGCCAATGCGTCGCGACCCATTTCGGCAGCAGGAAATTGCCCGAGATCGGCTGCCAGCCGCGGGCGGCCATGGCGGTGACCCCTTTGGAGAAGGGCGCGACCGCGGTGCCGACGATGGGCGGATGCGGCGCCTGGAAGGGGCGCATGATCTCGCCCTGGCCGATCTCGGGCATCATCGTGCGCGCGGTCGAGACACGCCAGAACTCCCCGCCGAGATCGTAGGGCGCCTTGCCCGCCCAGATGTCGAGGACCATGTCGATGCACTCGACAAACATGGCGTTGCGGTCCTGGTCGATGGAGCCGAAGACCTCGGCATCCGACATCAGCCCGCCCGGCGAGATCCCGAAGATGAGCCGCCCCTCGAGCATGTGGTCGAGCATGGCGACCTCGGCCGCGATGCGGGCGGGGTGGGAATTGGGCAGGTTGACCGTGCCGGTGCCGAGGCGGATCCGTTTCGTCTCGTAGGCGAGGCTGGCGAGGAAGGCGACGCAGGAGGTGATGATCTCGGCCTGGTCGGTGGTGTGCTCGCCGCAATAGGCCTCGGCGTAGCCCAGCTCGTCGGCCAGCAGGAAGGCCTCGCGGTCCTCGCGCAGGCTCTGGGCGATCGGCTTGCCGAGCGGGTGGATGGGCATGGTGAAGAAGGAGAGTTTCATTCGCGGTCTCCGGATCGGGTTGCGCCCATCGTGACCACGGACAGCTCAAAGAAATACCGATAGTTTCTGATGAGAGTTATCGGATTTCGCGATTGCACGGGTGCGGGCCCTTGCGCGCGTCGGCCCGGGTGGACAGGTCGCGGACCCGCGCGCAGGGGCCTTTCGTCCGCGCCGGGCCGAATTGATGCCGCGCCGCTCAAAGGGTGTAGAGCACGCCGCGCGCCGCGAATTCTGATGAAGAAGGGCACCCGTTCGGACCATTTGTCCAAGCCCGTCTTCGCGGCGATCCTTCGGAAAAGGCCGCCGTCCGGCGGCGCTTTCCGGTCACGCTTCGAGAGGAGTTGTCCCTTGCCCATAAGCAATTGCACCTTGGCGCCCGGCGTGCGCATCTTCCAGCCCGACCTCGTCAATCTCTATGGCTGCACCATCGGAGAGGGCACCGGGATCGGGCCTTTCGTGGAAATCCAGGGCGGCTGCCACGTCGGGCGCAACTGCAAGATCTCGTCCCACGCCTTCCTCTGCGAGGGGGTGACGCTGGAGGACGGCGTGTTCATCGGCCATGGCGTCATGTTCACCAACGATCGCCACCCGGCCGCGGTCAATGCCGACGGCAGCCTGAAGACCGCCGAGGACTGGCTGTCCGAGCCGGTGCATGTCGGGCGCGCGGCGGCGATCGGCTCGAACGCCACCATCCTGCCGGGCGTGCGGATCGGGGCCTTCTCGCTGGTCGGCGCCGGGGCCGTCGTCACCGAGGATGTGCCCGAGCACGCGGTGGTCGCCGGGGTTCCGGCGCGGGTTGTCGGCCGGACCGACGGGGCCGGGGACGCGGCGCAGCAGGCACGGGTGGCACAGGGATGATCTCGGTCGGTATCGTGGGCTACGGCTACTGGGGCCCCAATCTTGCGCGGGCGGTCGCCGAGAGCGGCGTGGCACGGGTGGAGATGATCGCGGATCGCTCGGCGGACGCGCTCGGACGGGCGGCGCTGCGCCATCCCGGGGCGCGGCTGAGCCAGGAGATCGACGAGCTGGTCAATGATCCGGCGGTCGACGCGGTGTTCATCGCCACCCCGGTGCAGACCCATTACCCCATCGCTCGGGCGGCGCTTCTCGCGGGCAAGCATGTCCTCGTGGAAAAACCGATGACCACCGAGCCGGCGCAGGCCGAGGAGCTGATCGAGATTGCCGCGCGGCGCCGGCTGCTGCTGATGGTCGATCACACCTTCGTCTACACACCGGCGGTGCAGGCGATAAAGCGGATGATCCGGAGCGACGAACTCGGCGAGGTCTTCTACTACGATTCCACCCGCGTGAACCTTGGCCTGTTCCAGAGCGACGTGAACGTCATCTGGGACCTCGCGGTGCACGACTTCGCCATTCTCGACTTCCTGCTGGAGCAGTCGCCGGTGTCGATCTCGGCCTGTGCGGCGGGGTTCCTGTCGGGCCGTCCCGAGAACATGGCGCACCTGACCATCCACTACGACGGCGGCGCCTTTGCGCATCTCAACGTCAACTGGCTCGCCCCGGTGAAGATCCGCCAGACGCTGATCGGCGGCAGCCGCAAGATGGTGGTCTACGACGACATGCAGACCAGCGAGAAGCTGCGGGTCTACGACCGCGGCGCGACCAACGGGCTCGGCGCCTACGAGCACATGGTGTCCTACCGGCTGGGCGACATGTACGCGCCGGCGCTCTCGTCCAAGGAGGCGCTGGTGACCGAGGTCGAGGAATTCGTGCGCTGCATCGTGGAAGGCGCCACGCCGGTGACCGGCGGCGGCGCCGGGCTGCGCATCGTGAAGATGCTGACCGCCGCGTCCCGCTCGAGCCAGCTGCGCGGCCATCCCGTGGACCTCAACGATCTCAAGGTGGCCTCATGATCCCGTTCCTCGACCTGAAACGCCAGAACGCCTCCATCTCCGACGAGCTCGAAAGCGCCGTGCTCGAGGTGCTGCGCAGCGGCAACTACGTGCTGGGTGAGCCGGTGCGGCGCTTCGAGGAGAATTTCGCCGCCTATTGCGGCACGCGCCACGCGGTCGCGGTGAGCAGCGGCACCTCGGCGCTGCACCTTGCGCTGCTCGCGGCGGGCATCGGTCCCGGCGACGAGGTGATCACCGTTCCCGCGACCTTTGTCGCGACGGTGGCGGCGATCCTCTACTGCGGCGCGACGCCGGTGCTGATCGACGTCGATCCGCTGACCCTGACGATGGATCCCGCGCTGCTCGAGCCCGCGATCACCGAGCGCACCCGCGCGGTGATCCCCGTGCATTTCCACGGGCGGCTGGCCGAGATGGCGGCGATCCGCAGGATCACCGAGGCGCATGACCTGTGGCTGATCGAGGATGCCGCGCAGGCCCACGGCGCACGGCGCGACGGCAATCGGGCGGGCGGCTTCGGCCACATGGGCTGTTTCAGCTTCTATCCCGGCAAGAACCTCGGCGCCGCCGGCGAGGGCGGGGCGGTCACCACGAACGACGACCGGCTGGCCGAGCAGCTGCGGATCCTGCGCGACTGGGGCCAGCGCGAGCGGTCGCAGCACGAGTGGCTCGGCTACAACTACCGCATGGACGCGATCCAGGGCGCGGTGCTCGACGTCAAGCTGCGCCAGCTCGAGGGCTGGAACAGCGCCCGCCGCGAGGTCGCGCGCGCCTATGACGAGGGGCTCGCGCCTTGGGTGACCCGGGCCAGCCCGCTGGCCGGCGAGGACCACGTCTACCACGTCTACGCCGTGCGGCATCCGGACCGCGAGGGCCTGCGCAAGGCGCTCGCCGAGGCGGGCATCGCCAGCAATGTCCACTATCCCCTCCCGGTGCACCTGCAGCGCGGCTACGCGGGCCGGATCAAGTCCGGCGGCAGCTTCCCCGTCGCCGAGGCCTATGCCGAGACCACGCTCTCGCTGCCGATCTTCCCCGAGCTCATGCCCGGCGAAATCGCGCAGGTGGTCGCGGCGGTGAACGCGTTCCCCGCCCCCGCGCAACCCGAACCCCCCGAAGCCCGCCACATCCGCAGCGAGGTCGCCAGATGACCAAGGACATTCTCGAAGACGCCCGCGTCCTCATCACCGGCGGCAGCGGCTTCATCGGATCGCATATCGCGGACCAGCTGCTCGCCACGGGCGTGCGCAAGATCACCGTGATCGACAACATGGTGCGCGGCCGCCCCGAGAACCTTGCCGGGGCGCTCGGCAGCGGCCGGGTCGAGCTGGTCGAGGGCGACATCCGCGAGCGCGGCACCATGGAGGCGCTGGTCGCCGAAAGCGACGTGGTCTTCCACCAGGCGGCCCTGCGCATCACCCATTGCGCCGAGCAGCCGGAGGAGGCGATGCAGGTCATGGTGCAGGCCACCTTCGACCTGCTGCAGGACTGCGTGCGCCACAAGGTGCGCAAGGTCGTCATGGCCTCCTCGGCCTCGATCTACGGGCTTGCCCCGCATTTCCCCACGCCCGAGACCGACCCGCCCTACGACAACCGCACGCTCTACGGCGCGGCCAAGAGCTTCGGCGAAGGGCTGCTGCGCAACTTCCACGATGCCTACGGGCTCGACTACGTGGCGCTGCGCTACTTCAACGTCTACGGCCCGCGCATGGACCTGCACGGCAAGTACACCGAGGTGATGGTGCGCTGGATGCAGCGCGTGTCGGAGGGCCTGCCGCCGGTGATCTTCGGCGACGGGCTGCAGACGCTGGATCTCGTGCACGTGCGCGACGTGGCGCGGGCGAACCTGCTGGCCGCGCAGGCCCCGGCGACGGACCGGGTCTACAACGTCGGCACGCAGACCGAGACCTCGCTGCTCGGCATGGCGCGGGCGCTCGCCGAATGCATGGGCCGCGGCGACCTGACGCCGGTCCACGAGGCGGAACGCGCGGTCAACCCGGTGCCGCGGCGGCTCGCGCTCTGCCGCGCGGCGGAGGAAGAGCTCGGCTTCCGGGCCGAGATCGGCGTCCGCGAGGGGCTGAGCGACCTCGTGTCCTGGTGGCAGGCCGAATGCGGCCACCTGCCAGAAATGGCGCCGGCGCAATGATCCCGATCGCGAAACCCCTGCTCGGCGAGGCCGAGGCCGAGGCGGCGAGCGCGGCGGTTCTCTCGGGCTGGGTCAGTCAGGGACCGCGGGTCGCGGAATTCGAGGCGGCCTTCGCGGCAATGACCGGCGCCGCCCATGCCTGCGCCGTGTCGAATTGCACCACGGCGCTGCATCTGGCCCTGCAAGGCGTCGGCGTCGGAAATGGCGACGAGGTCATCACTGTCAGCCATTCCTTCATTGCCGGGGCCAACGCCATTCTGCAGTGCGGCGCAACGCCGATATTCGTGGATATCGAGGCCGAGGGCTACAATATCGATCCCGCGGGCATCGCGGCCGCGGTGACGGCGCGCACCCGGGCGATCCTCGTGGTTCACCAGATCGGAATGCCGTGCGACATGCCCGCGATACTCGCGATTGCGCGCGATCACGGATTGCCGGTGATCGAGGATGCCGCCTGCGCGGTCGGGTCGGAAATCAATATCGACGGGAACTGGATGCCGATCGGACGGCCGCTCGGCGATGTCGCGTGCTTCTCCTTCCACCCCCGCAAGGTCCTCACCACGGGCGAGGGCGGCATGCTGACCACGCAGGACGCGGCGCTCGACGCGAAGTTCCGGCTCTGGCGCCAGCACGGTATGTCCGTGTCGGACCGCGAGCGCCATGGCAGCAGTTCTGTCATATTCGAGAGCTATCCGGTCCGCGGCTACAACTACCGGATGACCGACATCCAGGCGGCGATCGGCATCGCGCAGCTGGCGCGCCTGCCGTCGATCATCGCCGCGCGGCGCAGGCTGGCCGAGCGCTATCACGAGGCGCTTGCGGGGCTGCCGGGCGTGACCCCGCCCAGGGAGCCTGCATGGGCCAGGTCGAATTGGCAGAGCTATGCGGTGAGGCTTTCCCCGGAATTGGATCAGCGGATCGTGATGCAAAGATTGCTCGATGCCGGCGTTGCCACGAGGCGCGGGATTATGAATATGCACCGGGAGGAATCCCAGATGGATCTTCCAGTCAGATTTCCACTGAATAATTCTGAATTTGCGCAGGATAAGGCAATTTTGATCCCGCTATTCGCGCAAATGACGACTGAGGATCAGGATATCGTTCTCGGTGAACTTGAAAATGCCATTGGCGCCGAATACCCTCAGGCGAAAGCGGGATGAGTGACGATCACTGACCAATATTTCTCTCTTGGGCCGGCAATGTGTCACTGTCGATTGGGACAATCGTCTTCGCGAATTTTCTTGACGTCTCTTTTCCACAGAAGTGAGCGTCTCCGCGATACCCGCTAAGGTTGAAAAACATCCGTTTGAGGCCCTATATTACGGACTGCAATCTGGACTTCCCATAGCTTTCGAAAGCAGGTTCTGTCCAATTCCGCATAGACCGAAAGGTCTATTTTTCCCGTCGAGGAAAATCGTCCTCCTTCGTATTTCCCGAGTCGCGCTTCGGAGTTTTCGGGTGATGCCCCTCGAAAGGGCGCCGGGCGTTTGCACCTTGCCCCCCTCGCCGTCCCCTGTGCCTTCGCCATAACGGTGGGTGACTCGCCGCCGGGGGACGTCGGGGGTTTACGCAGCAGAAGTCAGACAACCAAGTTGCTGCAAAATCGCCACTTTCTTGAGCGCTCCCATTTCAAGCAGGCGCGGCAGGGACATCAGGCGGCGCAGTTTCCATGCCCTGGGCCGCGCCATTTCATGTCCGGCGAGGCAAGGGACGTGCCGGATTCCCGGCGACGATGCTGCCCGGCTCGACGTCTCGAACGACCACCGAGCCCATTCCCACGAGCGCGCCGTCCCCGATTTCGACTCCGTCGCGCAGCGCGCTGCCGCTGCCGATGTAGCAGCTCTCGCCGACCCGGACGCCCCCGGCGAGAATCACATTGGTGCCAATCAGCGTGAAGTTGCCGATCGTCACGTCGTGGTGGATCACGCAGCGCGGCATCATGAGCACGTGTTCGCCGATCCGTGCATTCGACGTGACCAGCACCCCGTCATAGGCCACGGAGCCGCACCCGACTTCCGCCATTTCCGAAACGAAAGCAGTGGGATGGAGGAAAGTTGCGAAGCGTTCCGCGGGCAGGCCGGTCCTTGCGATGATGTCGGAACGGGCGGCGAACGACCGCGCGGAACCGATCAGGCAGAGGAACTTCGCCCCGGGAAAATCTTGTGTTCGCGCAAACGGATAAACCGGTATACCCTGAAACTCCCGGCCCTGAAGATGCGGAGCATCGTCAATGATGGCGGAAACGTGGCAGACCTTGTCCAGCGAGTGCAGAATCTCGAGGAGGTTGCCGCTACACCCTAAAGGTATCACTTCTTGTTTTGCCACGGTGTGACGTGTCCTTTTGGCCAATTGACGGCTCTCTTTGAATTCCGTCATTGTCTAGGGTGAACCTTTGAGTAGGCTGGCAGGGGGTGCCAGACCATTTTGGTTGAGTGGTGGCAGTTTTCTAATTTCCAATCTGCCCGCTTGGGCAATCAATTTCCACAAAATGTGTTGAGTGATTTCCGGTTATCTGGTTTTTCGAGAAACAGGGAGAAATTTATGCTCAGCGAAATGAATGTTCCCGGACGGGGGCGAAAGAGTGACTCGCTCTCGGAGTGCGTAGCTTCCAGCCCGTCCGTTTTCAGCGCGTGCAAGATGACGATCAGCATGATCTCGCGCCACGCCCTGGAGCAGGAACTTCTTGGTGCGCTTCTGGAAAATTCCTTTCCGGGGGCCGATATCCGCATGTTCCGCACGGTCGAGGAGTGGGAGCAGGCGGAAGAGGCCAACGTCGAGGAAGAGGCGGTTCTCTACAATATCGGAGATGCGCCGCTCGATGCGGGGGAGGTCCGGCAGGGATTGCGCGACTTCATTGCCCGCGCGGGGGAGCGCCGGGTCATCGTTCTTGCGCGGGACGATGACATGATGGCGACCTGCGCCGCGATCAAGTGCGGCGCGGCCAGCTACATTCCTCCGAGCGCGGGAGCCAGCGAACTGATCGCTGCGTTGCGGGGCTCGTCCTCGAACAGCGTGGTGCTGCCGCGGCGCAGCATGCTGGCCATGTGCGCGGCGCTCACCGAGGCGCGGCACGAACGGCCGGGGCTCGAGCGGTATTTCACCGAGCGGCAGCTGGCCGTGGCCTGCGCGCTGCAGCGCGGCGCGGCGAACAAGACCATCGCCTTCGAGCTTGGCCTCTGCGAGAGCACGGTCAAGGTCCACATCCGCAACATCATGCGCAAGCTGAACGCCACCAACAGAACCCAGGCCGCCTCGCGGCTCAACGAACTGGCCAACGGCACCGCGGAACTGGACCAGTTCCCCGAAACCTGAGGAGCCGCCGCCCCGCGGCATCGCGAAAGGGCTCCACGGACAGGACTGCAAAGCAGGGCAATCGGGATCACGCGCGACACGTCCGCCCGTGATCCCGCCCGGCGAAAGGACATCTTCCCCGTTATTTCCAATTACATGACATCCCCCCATCGGGGCGGTCCAAGGGCCTGCCCCGGTCGGCCACGCGTGTCGACCGACAGACACAGAGCTTCGGCGACCCTCCGTCCCCATCGCTCACTCGCTCCGGTCGAGGCCATTTCCCCCGGCGCGCCCCGCGCCGGGGCGGCCTGCCTGCAGCACGAAGCCGGGCGGCGCGAGCGCCTGTTCGGTTTCGGGCGCCGGGCTCCTGCCCGAGAGCAGGCCGTCGAAATAGGCGATGGTGTGCCCGAGCCCCTCGCGCAGCGCGATCCGCGGAGCCCAGCCGAGCACCTCCTCGGCGCGGGAGATGTCGGGCTTGCGCTGGGTCGGGTCGTCCTTCGGCAACGGCCGGTGCACAAGCGGCGCCTTCGAGCCGGTCAGCTCGATAACCAGCTCGGCCAGTTCCCGGATCGTGAACTCGACCGGGTTGCCGAGGTTGACCGGCTTGGGGGCCGATCCCGGCGCGTCCATCAGCAGGCGCAGCCCCTCGATCAGGTCCGACACGTAGCAGAAGGACCGGGTCTGCTCGCCGGCGCCGTAGAGCGTGATCGGCTCGCCGCGCAGCGCCTGCACGATGAAGTTCGAGACCACCCGCCCGTCGTCCCGGCTCATCCGGGGGCCGTAGGTGTTGAAGATGCGGGCGACGCGGATCTCGAGCCCGAGCTGGCGCTCGTAGTCGAAGAACAACGTCTCGGCGCAGCGCTTGCCCTCGTCGTAGCAGGAGCGCGGGCCGATGGTGTTCACGTTGCCCCAGTAGGCCTCGGGCTGCGGATGCACCACCGGATCGCCGTAGACCTCGCTGGTCGAGGCCTGGAGGATCTTCGCGTTGGTGCGGCGCGCCAGTTCCAGCAGGTTGATGGCGCCGAGAACGCTGGTCTTGACCGTCTTCACCGGGTTGGTCTGGTAGGCCTTGGGCGAGGCGGGGCAGGCGAGGTTGAAGATCTCCTCGACCTCGACGAAGAGCGGGACGGTCACGTCGTGCCGGAGCAGTTCGAAATTCGGATTGCCCAGCAGATGCCGGATGTTCGCGCGCGAGCCGGTCTGGAAATTGTCGACGCAGAGCACGTCGTGACCGTCGCGCAGGAGGCTCTCGCAGAGGAAGGAGCCGAGGAACCCGGAGCCGCCGGTGACAAGAATGCGTTTGCTGCGCGGCATGGAAGATCCTTTCTCGCCAGGGGCAGTCAGTAGGCCCCGCCGCGCCGGAACACCGCCGCGAAGGTCCGCAGGAAAATCGACAGGTCGGCCCAGAACGACCGGCCCGCGATGTAATGCTCGTCGAGCTGCTGCTGCATGCGCAGGTCGGCGTCGCTGCGCTCGGAGATCTGCCAGAGCCCCGTCAGCCCGGGCATCACGGTCGCACGCCTTGCGCGGAAGGCGGGCGGCATCGCCTCGATGTGGTAGAGCGGGAAGGGGCGGGGGCCGACGAGGCTCATCTCGCCGCGCAGGATGTTGAAGAGCTGCGGCAACTCGTCGAGGCTGGTGCTGCGCAGGACCTTTCCGATCCCGCGCAGGATCCGCGGATCGTCGCGCAGCTTGAAGTGGCTCTCCCACTCGGCGCGCGCCGCGGGATCGCGGGCGAGCAGCTCCTGCAGCATGTCGTCGGCCTTGAGATACATGGTGCGCAGCTTCAGCGTGCCGAAGGGCTTGCCGTCGAGCCCCTCGCGCTCCTGCACGAAGAAGGCGGGACCGGGATCGGCGAGCTTGATGGCGAGTGCCGCGAGGCCGATCAGCGGCAGGGCGATGAGCGTCAGCGGGATGGTGAGGGCAAGATCGACCAGCCGCTTGAGCAGCGCGCTGCCGCGCCCCGGGTGCGGAAAGCGGACCCGCAGGCCGAGACCGCCGTCCAGCGCCGCCGGGTGCAGCCCCGAGAGGTTCAGCTTCGGCAGGTCGTGCACCAGCACGACCTCGGAATAGCGCTGGCCGAGCGCCGCAAGCGTCTCGGGCCCCGGCAGGGTGCGATCGACCCACAGCAACTTGCGCGCGGTCCTGGCGACCGCGACCGGGGTCATTCCCATCTCGGGATGGGCCGCGAGCCAGTCGCGCAGGTCGGCGAAGGCGGTGGCATCCCCGTCGAGGTGCACGGGCTCTCCCCAGACACCGTGCCGCGACAGCAGGCCGCGCACCGCACGGCTGGCGGCCGATTGCGCGAGCCCCACCATCGAGAAGCCGAGCAGGAACCACAGCAGGTCGGCCCAGAGGGCATCCCTCACGATGAGCGCCGCCAGCAGTCCGACCAGCGCCGCCCCGGCCCAGGCGCTCAATGCCTTGCGCAGCCGCGCCTCGTGGTGCAGCCCGAAGCCGGGCAGAAGGCCCGCGCCCGCGCGGAAGAGGATCAGCACCGCGCCGCTCAGCTCGAGCAGCCGCACTTCGGTCTCGGCACCGGCTGCGCGCGCGATGCCCACGATCATGCACAGGACGGCGACGTCCGAGGCAAGAAGCGCCGCGGTGCTCCAGCCGGGATGCCCCGCGCGCGGCGAGGCATTGAGCGGAGCGAACTCGGCGTTCTGGAGCTGGTCTGGGTCGGGCTGCACATTCATCACTCTGTCCTTGACCGTGACATGCCTGGCTCCGTCGCGGTCGGCGCCTTCCGGGGCGCGCAGGCGCGGGAAGGGTCTGATCCGGGCGGTGCCTTGCAGCGTGGCGGGCGGCGTGCCCCCCGGTAAGCTGGCCGAACGGTCAGCGGCGCGTTCAAAGGGTGAAACCGTGGTTGCAGGCGCCTTCGCCCTGCGCCGCCGCGACCCAAGATCAGGCGGCCGCTTCGTCTAATCGGTGTGGCTCGACGGGCAGCGTGGCTCTTCGGAACACCCCGGCGCGGAAGGGTGCGTCGGCCCGGCGGGAGGGCGTCACTGTCCGATCTTCGGGGAGGGTGCGAAGCGCCGGAACCGGGCGGTCAGGGGTTGCAGCATCTGCCAGATCATCTGCGCCTCGGCGAGGATCGGGTGCCTGCAGAGGCGGACGGCAACACCCCAACCGGCGGCCGCCCCGGCGATGGCGCAGACGGTCTCCCAGGGGCCGAGATCGAAGCCGCGCGGCGAAAGGAGAACGATGAGCGCGGGCACCGCCGCGGCGCCGAGCGTCACCAGCAGGCTGCGGGCGGAGGCCCGGGCGAGCTCCTGCCAGCTCATCCCTATGGCGCGGCGGATGAACCAGAGCGCGACCAGCATCTGCATCGGCGCGAGGAACAGCAGGCTGACGGCAACGGCCTTGAGGCTGACGGTCGCCGCGACGATCACGACCGCCGCCGAGGGCGGCAGCGAGATCAGGCTGGCGTAAAGCGTGTCGCGGATCCGGCCGCTCGCGACCAGCACCGGGAAGGTCATGAAGGCGGGGGCGGTGGCCATGTAGGCGATTGCCATCAGCCGGACCAGCGGCGGGCTCTCGCCCCATTGCGGCCCGAGCAGCAGGCGCACGACCGGATCCGCGAGCAGCGCCAGCACGATCAGCGTCGGCCACTGGAAGCCCGACATGAGCGCGTGCCCGCCCAGATAGGTGGTCTTGAGATCGCCGCCGCTCCGCGCCCGGGCGGCGAGGGTGGGCAGCACCACCGGCTGCACCGCCGAGGCAAGCGCCCTGTCGGGCAGCTGGCAGATCGTCACCGTGCGCCCGTAGACGCCGACCGCATCCATGCCCAGCAGGCGGGCGAGGGCGATCCGCGGCAGGTTGTCGTTCAGCATGTTGAGCAGCGTCACGCCGGCCGAGACCGAGCCGAACGAGAGCACGCGCCCGGCCCCCCTCAGGGTCAGGCGGTAGATGCCCATGTCGGGCCGGTAGGCGATGGCAAGGACGGTGGTCGTCACACTGGTCGCGACAAAGCCCCAGACGTAGCTCGCCGCGCCGAGCCCCGCGAGGCCGAGCCCGATGGTGAGTCCCGCCCCGAGCACCGAGGCGACGACGCTGATCACCGACAGCGGGCCGAAGGCGAGCTCGCGCTGCAGCAGGGCGATCACCGGGTTGCCGAAGGGCGCGACGAGGAAGGCGATCACGGCGATCCGCAGCAGTGGCGCAAGCTCGGGCTGGCGGAAATAGGACGCGATGCCCCCGGCCGAAAGGCAGATGACCGCGATCACCGCGAGCGACATGAGCAGCGAGAAGGTGAAGACCGAGCGCAGGATGTGCCGCGTGAGGGTCTTTTCCTGCACGATGTAGATGCCAACACCGAAGACCCGCAGGTTCTCGAGCAGCATGGTGATGGTGTTGCTCAGCAGGTACAGCCCGGTCTCGGCCGGGGTCAGGATCCGCGACATGATCGCCAGCGTCACGATCATGATCGCCTGCGAGGCGTATTTCTCCGAGACCGAGGCGAGCACGCTCCAGCGCACCGCTCTGCCCGAGGAGGTGTCCCGCTCGGCGCTCACGCGGCGCTCCGATCGGGCGGGGCGAAATGGGCTGGCTGGTCCAAGACGTCATCCTCTGCACGGGCGGAAGCGGCGCCGCCGCGCCGGGCTTCACGCTAGCAGGGCATCGGCGGCGCTCGTATTCATCCCTTCGGACGCGCGCCCGGCGCCGGCGCGGTTGCCGCGGTCCGCGCGCCTCGTGCGTTCCGCCCATCCGATGCTGCGAAAGGCGAAGGGCCCCGCACGTTCGGAGGAGGCGCCGTGCGAGTCCCCTGCCGTCCGGCCGCTCGTGCCGGGGCCGCTGGCCGAAAGGGGGGCGCGCCGCGCGCAAGGCGAGAATTGCGCGGGCAGGGCAAAGCCGCAAAACTTGTCCGCAGGCGGCCTCCGAACGGGCCACGGAGGGGAGCGGCGCGCGTTGAGACTGATCGATTTCCAGGAGGGCCCGCCGCAGGCCCCGGGGCTGCCCGCCGCCGGAAGACCCGCGCAGCAGACGGACCCGCGGTTCGACGCGGACGTGCTCTGCGGCTGGCGCGAGCAGGGCGCGCGGCTCGTGCAGCGCAACTGGACGGAGTTCTGCGCGCTGCTGGACGCGGCGGAGGCGGAACTCGCCCGGGGGCGCTTCGCGCAGGCCGCCGTCGCGGCGCAACGTGCCGCCTTTCACGCCGTGTTCTGGCATCCGGGTGTCTTCGTCAGCCCGCGGATCGAGGAACTGCTGCGCAGGCTCGGCGCGGCGGCGGCCCGCTGCGACGCGCCCGCACCGCCCCGCAGGGCCGAGCCGGGGGAGGGGCTCCGGGTTCTCCATGTCGCGACGCAGGTCGCCTCGGTCGGCGGGCACGTGCGCATGATGTGGCGCTGGATCCGCGAGGCCCCCGGCGCCAGGTCCGACGTCGCGCTCACAAGGCAGTTCGGCGCGGTGCCCGCGGCGCTGACCGAGGCGGTGCGCACCGCCGGCGGCGAGGTGACGCAGCTCAACCAGGCCCGCGGCAGCCATGTCGAGTGGGCCCGGGCGCTGCAGGGCCGGATCCGCTTGGCCGATCTCGTCGTGCTGCACACCAACTCGATGGACATCATTCCCTTCATCGCGCTCGGCGGGATGGCCTCGCCGCCGCCGGTGATCCTGCTCAACCACTCGGACCACATGTTCTGGCTCGGCCGGAACGTGGCGACCAGCGTGGTGAACACGCGGCGCTCGGGGCAGGCGCTGAACCTGCGGCGGCGGGGCATCGCGCCCGCGCGCAACCTGCTGCTGCCGCTCTGCCTCGAGCGGATCGACCGCGTCGCCACCCGCGAGGAGGCCAAGCGCGCCCTTGGCCTTGCGCCCGACTCCGTTCTGCTGCTGAGCATCGCGCGCGGCACCAAGTACCGCGCCTTCGGCACGCGCAGCTACCCCGACCTCCTGCGCACGACGCTGCGCCGCAACCCCTCTGCGCGGCTGACCGTCATCGGCCCGGGCGGGATGGTCGACTGGGGCGGGGTGCAGCGGGATCTGCCCGGGCAGGTCTCGGTGCTGGCCGAGACCCCGGACACGGCGCAACACCTTGCCGCGGCGGACATCTTCCTCGATTCCTTCCCCTTTCCCTCGAACACTTCGCTGTTCGAGGCCGGGCTGCACGGGGCGCCGCTGGTGACCTACTTCCCCTTCGGCCCCGGCTGCGAGGTGATGGGGGCGGATTCCATGGGCATCGACCGGGCCCTGCTGCGCGCCGCGACGCAGGAAGAGCTCGACGGCTGCCTGCAGGCGCTGATCGACGACCCCGCGCTCCGCGACCGGATCGGCGCGGCGACACGTCGCGAGATCGAGACGACCAACTTCGACGTGCCCTGGCGCGCCGCCCTCGCCGAGGTCTACCGCCAGACCCTCGCGCTGCCGCGCGGCAGCGCGGAGGCGCCGCCGGAGGAGCGCCCGGCATTCGAGGACATCGACCTCTTCCAGCCCTTCGCCTTCGGCAACCCCGACGCCGCGGAGCGCTTCGAGGACCGCATCGCGCTGGTCAACGAGCTTGAATTCAAGGCGATGGCGCTGCGTCACCGGATGCCCGCCTGGGCCGATCTCGTCAGGCGCGGAAGGCTCGACCCGACCGACCCGAGGACGCTGGTGAGATGCCTGTCCCCCGAATGGCTCAGCCGCCGCGTGCAGCGGCGGCTCCGAGACCTGAGACACGCCTGAGCCAGGCACAGAACGAAAGGAGCCGCCGTGTCCGAAACCTCGATCAACGTCCTGTTCTGCGCCAACCCGGGCTACTTCCAGCACGTCGCCGTGGCCGCGGTGTCGCTTGCCCGCAGCAACAGCGCGTCGCGCCTCAACCTGCATGTCATCACCTGCGATCGCGACCCGGAGGGCGAGCGCCGGCTGCATGAAAGCCTCGACCCGCATCCGAATGTCACGCTCCAGATCCACGTCGCCGAGGGGGAGGCCATCGCCAATCTCTTCGTCGACAAGTTCATGTCGAAGGAATGCTACCTGCGCCTGCTGGCGGCCGAGATCCTCCCGCCGGAGGTGACGCGCTTCGTCTACCTCGACAGCGATCTGGTGGTGGTCGACGACATTCGCGAGCTCTGGCAGACCGACCTTGGCGACACCCTGCTGGCCGCCGCGCCCGACTATCCGCGCCTGCAGGACTTCATGCGCCGCGAGCACCGCGAGGGGCTCGGTATCCCGCTCGAGGCCACCTATGTCAATTCCGGCGTGCTGGTGGTCGATGCCGCGCGCTGGCGGGCCGAGGGCATGGCCGAGGTCTTCATGGGCTACATCCGCGAAAAGCACGAGAGGCTCAGCTTCTACGATCAGGACGCGATCAACGCGGTGCTGGCCGGGCGGATAACCCTGCTCGATCCGCGCTGGAACATCCAGGCGCGGATGTTCCAGGTCGGGCGCAGGTTCATGCCCGAGGATTTCGACGCCACGCTCGAGGCGCGCCAGCACCCCGCGATCATCCATTTCACCGGCTCCGAGAAGCCCTGGAAGTTCCGGGCCCGCACGCCGAAGAAGCAGCTCTATTTCCGCCATCTCGAACAGACCGCCTGGCGCGGCCAGCGACCGGCGGCGCAGTCGCCGCTGCACCGGATCGAGCATGCCGCGGGGATCGGCCTCGCCCGCTGGCTCTCGGTCGATTACCTGCAGGTGCTCTACAAGGCGCGGCGGCTCGGGCAGCTCTCTAGCGCGACGGCGACGCGGCTTCTCGGCGGCGGGGTCGCGAAGGACCGCGCCGGCAGCAAATGAGCCGGGTCTTCCGATCCTCCGACGACGAGGGCCTGCCGGGATCCGAGGGAGCGCCCGGCTTCGTGACCACGCCCGAGGAGGCGCTGGCGCTGCTGCGCGGCTGCGACGGCCCGGTCATCCTCGACCTCGACGAGACGCTCTACCTGCGCAACTCGACCGAGGATTTCATCGACACCGCCCGGCCCCGCCTGCCGGCCTTCGCGCTGCTGCGGATGATCGAGCTGGCGCGGCCCTGGCGATGGACCGGCGGGCCGGTGACGCGCGACAGCTGGCGGATCTGCGGGATCCTGCTGCTCTTTCCCTGGACGCGGCTGCTCTGGCGCAGGCGGGTGAGGGCGCTGGCGGCGGACCACGCGAATGCCGCGCTTGCGGCGGCCGCGCGGGACAGGCGGGTCACCATCGTCACCTCGGGGTTCCGGCCCGCCGTCGCGCCGCTCGTCGCCGCGCTCGGGATGGCGGACCGCGAGCTGGTCGCCGTGCGCAGCTTCGCCCCCCGCGACCGGCGCGACGGCAAGCTGGCGCTGGCGCTGCGCGCGCTCGGCGAGCTGCGGGTGCGGCAGAGCCTCGTGATCACCGACTCCGCCGATGACCTCGAGCTGCTCGCGAAGGCTCGGCGCGGCGCGCTGACGGTCTGGCCCGGGGCGTGCTTTCGGCCCGCCTTCGCCGACGTCTACTACCCCGGCAGGTATCTCTCGACCGTCAAGCGGCCCGGGAGCGGCTACATCCGGCGCAGCATCCTGCAGGACGACCTGCTGATCTGGGTCCTCTGCACCGTATCGCTGGCCCCGCTGCCCGCGCTGCACCTCGCGGGGATCGGCGCGCTGCTGGTCTCGTTCTGGGCGGTCTACGAGCAGGGCTACGTCGACAACGACCTGGTCGGCGCGAAGCACGAGCATGACCCGCAGCTGAGCCCGGCCTTCCGCACCAGCGAGCTTGCCCGGCACCGCGCGGCGCCCTGGGTCTGGGCGGTCGTCACGGGGCTGGCGGGCGTCGGGGCCGTGACCGCCTTCGGCCCGGCCTTCCCTGGCGCGGCGGCCATCTGGGCGGCGGTCCTCGCGGCGGTCTACCTCTGCTTTCTCGGCTTCAACCGGCTCGACAAGACGACACGGGTCTGGCCCTTCGCCGCACTGCAGCTGGCGCGGGGCGGCGCCTTCGCCGCGCTGCTGCCGGTCGCCCCGATCACGGCGGCGGCGGTGGGGGCCTACGTGGTCGAGAAATGGGTCCCCTATTTCGTCTATCGCACAGGGCTCGGCGCGCGCAGGGGAATCGGGGACACCGAGGCCTGGGCCCTGCCGCTGAACACCATCCGCCTGCTGTTCTTCGTCCTGCTCGCGGTCTGCCTCGGCATGACCACCGGGCTGCGGGCGCTCGCCGACTGGCCCACCGCCGCGCTGTTCGGGCTCTACGCCTTCAAGGCGCGGCGGGAGCTGAAACGGATCGTCGCCGGAGCCGCCCGGATCGACAGGTAAGACCAGACCCTGCGCGATCAGGTGGCGGAGGCCTTCGCCAGCTCCTTGAACACCGGCGCATCGGCGGTGCCGTAGAGCGCCTGCCGCCGGTAGTCCACGGCGTTCACCACGGCGAGCACCCTTGTGCAGTCCCCCGGCCGAAGCCGCTCGACGGCGAGCTCGACCAGCCGGCGGGGCGTCCGGCTCCAGCGGATGACGATCAGGCAGGTGTCCGAGAGCCCCTCCGGCAGGCGCGCGCTCGCGCCCGAAAGCACCGGCGGCGCGTCGAGGATCACCGTGACCTCCCCGGCCTCGGCCAGCGCATCGAGCGCGGCGCGTTCGGCGGGGTCCGGGAAGAAGCCGACGCCCGGACGGTCCCGCCCGAGCCGCTCGATCCCGGTTGCCGGATCGCGGGTGATGCGCGCCGCAAGATCGGCGGGCTCGCCGCCCGGTGCCGCCGGGACGGTCGCGCCGGTGCCGGTGTCGCAGGTCACGATCAGCACCCTCTGCCCGCGCGCGCGCAGGGCGAGGGCCAGCGCCGTGGCGATGGTGGTCTTGCCCTCTCCGGCCCGGGTCGAGGTCACCAGAAGGCGGCGGAGCGGCCGCTCGCCGCTCTCTGCCTCGATGGTCGCAAGCAGCTGCCGCACGGCGTCGCCGTAGAAGCCCGGCGCATCCCCCGTGCCGAGCCCGCCGGGCAGCTTGCGCCGCTCTGCGGAAAGCTTCGGCAGCATCCCGGCGTCGGTCAGCTTCAGCGCCGGCGCCAGCTCGGCGAGCCTGCGGACCCGCGTGTCGAGCAGCTCGCGGAAGGCGACGAGCGTCAGCGCCAGCAACGCGGAACTCACGATCGCGATCGCGAGGTAGTACTTCTTGCTGTGCGTGTCGGGCCAGAGCGGCTCGGTCGCGGGTGTCAGCACCTCGATGTCGACGGCATTGAAGGAAAGCTGCGTCGACAGGGCCTGAATCTGCCCGTCGAGCTCGGCGATGGTCGTGCCGAGCCCCGCCACCTCGTCCGTCATCGTGGAAAGCTCGGCCTCCGCAGCGCTGTCCCTGGTGACGGTCTGCCGCGTCTCGTCGATGAGCCGCGAGACCTGCCCGGTCTCTTCCTCGACGAAGCCGAGCCGGGCCGTCAGCACCGCGCGGTTGACCGCGACCTGCGCGGCGATCTGCTCGCGCAGCGCCCGTGTCTCGCTGCTCAGCGCGGCGACGGCGGCATAGTTCTCGCCGTAGACCTGCCGCAGGTTGGCGAGGGTGCCCTCCTTCGCGGCGAGGTCGCGCAGCATCTGCGAGAGCAGCGGGAACTGCTCTTCCGAGGTCGGCCCCGCGGTTTCGGGGTCCGGCGTCTCGACCGCCGCCATGGCGTCGCGCAGGGCGGCGCGGCGGGCCTGCAGGTCGTCCTGCCTTGCGGTCAGGGCCTCGAGCCGCAGCGCCGCCTCGCTGGGGCCCTGTCCGGCGGCGACCTGGGCGCTCTCGCGGAAGCTGCGCAGCTCGCCCTGGGCGGTTTCGAGCCGCTGCTCGAGCTCCGCGCGGCGCTGGGTGAGCCAGTCCCTTGCAGCGCGCAGTTCCTCCTTCCCGAGGTCGTTGCGGCGGGCGCGATAGGCATCGACGATCTCGGTGACGACCGCGGCGGCAAGCTCGGGATCGCGCGAGGCGAAGGCGACCTGGATGACCGACGAGACGCCGATGCGGTAGACGCTCCGCGCGCCCGAGACGTTGGAGAGGATCATCAGCCCGGTGGTGTCCGTCGCCTTGCGCGGAGGGGCTGCCAGCCCGAGCGCGGCGCGCAGCTGCGCCCCGGGCGCGGGCGGGCGCAGCGCCGGGTTGAACTCGGGCAGGCGGTCGAGCTGCAACCGGTCGATCGCGGTCTCGATATTGGCGCGGGCGGCGATGCGCTGCACCTCCTTGTCGAGATCGAATTCCTCGGGCCTCGTGACGATGCCGCTCACCACGGTCGGCGTGACGAGCACCTGCGCAAAGGCGGTGTAGCGGTGCTCCAGGCTCAGGATGAAGGGCAGGGTGAGCGCGGTGAAGAGCAGCATGAGCGCCGCGATGCTGAGGAAGCGCCGTCGGAAGAGGCGGAAGAGGATGCCGAAATCGAGATCGGCCGCGTCGAGCACCATCGGCTCGGGCGGGGCCATCGCATCGTTGGCGGGCCGCTTGAACCCCGATCCGCGGCTGTCCGCGTTCATGCGGCACCTGTCTTGAGCGACTTCGCGGGCAGGAGCCCGCGGTGCAGCGCGGCAAGGTCGCGAACATAGCCGCCGATCTCCAGCCGCTCGAGGAACAGGCGGCGCGCCGCCGCGCCGAGCCGCGCGCGCTCGGGCGCATCGTCGACGAGCCGCGCCAGCGCTCCGGCAAGGGCAGCGGGATCGCCCACCGGCACGAAGATGCAGCTTTGGCCGTGCGCGAGGATCTCGTCATGCGCCCCGACGGCGGTGGTGACCACGGCCAGCCCCTGCGCCATGCCCTCGAGCACCGCCATGGCGAAGCCCTCGGCGTGGGAGGGCAGCACAAGGATGTCCGCCGCGGCGCAGAGCCGGCGCACATCCGGCTCGGAGAGCCAGCCCGGCATCGCGACCCGCGCCGCAAGGCCAAGCTCGGCCGCCCGCGCGCGGAACGCCTCGACCGGCCCGTCGCCCGCCAGCGTCGCGGTCCAGTCCCGCGACGCCATCCCGGGCGTGGCAAGGGCGTCGAGCAGGTCGGGCGTGCCCTTGCGCGGGCCGAGCTGGCCGAGGAAGATCAGGTGGAGCGGAGCATCCGCCCGCCCTGCCGCGCACCGCGGGCCGGGATCGGGCACGCAGTTGTAGAGGACCGAGATGCGCGCCGGGTCGAGGTCCAGCAGGTCGCTCAGGGTGTCGCGGTCGCGCCGCCCCAGCACGATGACGCGGTCGGCGCCGTAGAACATCTGCCGCACCGCCGCCTGCTGCTGCGGGGGGCGCGACAGGAAATCGGCTCGGTAGTCGTAGTCGTGCAGGTGCAGCACGTGACGCGCCCCGACCGCGCGCGCGGCGGCGGTGAGCACGAGCTTGCGCGCGGTGCTGCCGCGGCCCGCGACATGGATGTGGTGCACCGTGTCGCGCGCCATGGCCTGGTCGCGCATCAGCGACAGCACGGCCTTCGAGAGCATGTATCCCGAGGGCAGGGGGCTCCAGCGCGGCCCGCGCGTGTCGATCACGCTGTGCTGGTCACCGCCCTGCTGGGCGTCGAGGATGTAGCCGACCAGCCTGCCGATGCCACCACCGTTCTCTCGCCCGCCGGGAAGGTAATGGCGGACGCGGAGCGGGGGGGAAGAAATGGCCGTAACGGGCATCGGAGGACTCCGAAGATGAGGGATCGGAAGACGGGCTACCTGTGCGTGCTTTCGGCGAGAGAGGGTTCCACCCGGGTGATCGACCCGTAGAGCGAGGTCGCCATGGCCCCGACCGCATCGGGCGCGATGGTGCGCTCGGCCCACCGCAGGCTGCGCGCGCCGAGGGCCGCGAGCCGGGCGGGATCCTCCGCAAGCTCGAGGATCGCCCCGGCAAGCCGGGCCGGGTCGGAGGGCGGGACGATCACGCCGAGGCCGTTGGCCTCGACCGTACTGCGGAGCTCGCCCACATCGGTCGCCACGACCGGGCGCCCGAAGGCTGCCGCCACGTGCAGGACGCCGCTCTGCGAGGCCTCGGTGTAGGGCAGGACGACGAGATCCGCGTCGGTGAAGAGCTCGGCGACCTCCGCATCGGGGATGAAGCGGTGGCGGATGTCATAGGCCGCGGGGTCACCCATCAGCGGCTCCAGCTCGGCCGGGTCGTCGCCGCGGCCCGCGATGGTGATCGCGAGCCCCGGCAGGGCACCGGCCAGCAGCGCCTCGGCCCGCACGAGATCGGCAAGGCCCTTGTAGGCGTAGAGACGGCCGAAGCAGAGCACGCGGAACCCCGGCGGCTCCTCGGCCCGGGTGAGCCCCAGCTCCCGCGCAAGGTCGGCGTAGCGCAGGATCGACGGGTGCGGCAGCACGTGCAGGCGCGCGTCCGGCAGGCCGAGCCGCGCGGCGGCGGCGGCGCGCAGCGACCGGCCATGCACCACCACGGCCCCCGCCTGCCGCGCCATCATGCGCGAGGCCCAGACCGGCAGGCGGAGCGTGTCGCGGTCGCCGGGATGCACGTCGACGTCATGCACCGTCACCACCAGCGGGATCCCCTTCAGCAGGGGGGCGAGCGCGTTCAGCCAGAGCGTCGTGTTGCTCAGCAGGTGGACGGCGTCAGGCCGCTCGCGGCGGATGCGCATGGCGAGCGACACCACGAATTTCGGGTTGCGCAGCGAGCGGGTCCGGGGCCAGTCGATCAGCCGCAGGTCGATGCCGGGGCTGATCCATTGCGCCAGATCCGCATAGAGCCGCTGCGGCACGAACATCGTCACCTCGGCATGCTCTCCGACCCCGTTGGCATAGGCGATCGCGTAATCGACGGGTTCGGAGGCCAGCAGCACGATCTTCATGGCCTGCCCTCTCCCGCGCGGCGGGGGGCTGGTGTGCGCGCCATGCTCATCCCCTCGGCTCCTGCGCCAGATCCACGTCGAGCACGTCGCCGGGCAGGATCTCGGAGTCCATCGTCGCGGCGAAGCTCGTCGCCTCGCCCGCGCCACTGCGGTGGATGGTGAACTCGGGCACGGGGGCCGCGGCGGACGCATCGCCCAGCGAGGCCATGCCGGTCGCGAGCAGGCGGCTGGTGTAACTCTGCATCTCGCTCTCGAGCGCGATCCGCTTCGCCAGCGCCTCGGAGAGGTCGGCGCGCCGCTTGATCCGCCATTCGGTCTCGGCAGCGCGGATCTGGTAGCGGATGGTGGCATCCTCCTGCCGGGCCCGGGCGATGTAGGACTGGACGTCGAGCATGTCGCTGAGGATGCGCGAGTTGTCGCGGATCGTCTCGGTCAGCCGCGACGTGGGAACAAGACCCTTCTCGAGCAGCGACCGGGCGGAATCGACCTCGGCCTGCTGCCGCGCCTGTTCCCCCACCCGCAGCTGCGCCTGCTTCTCGAGCACGTCGAGTTCCACCGCGACGAGATCGAGCGACTGTTCGAGATGCGCGCGCGCGTCATCCCGCTGGCTGGTGACGTCCTCGTTCAGCGCGCGTTCCTGTTCGCGGACAGTGCTTGCCTCGGCATCGCTGAGCACCCCCTCCGCCGACGACGGCGGGGTCTCCTCGCCGAGGTCCAGTTCTTCCTGCAGCCCGGCGATATGCGCCTCGATCTGCAGCAGGCGGTAGGCCACGGCGCGCCGCTCGGCGACCAGCCGGGCTACCTCCAGCGAGATGTCGCCGCCCTGCGGCCGGGCGGAGGTGAGGCCCCCGGCGGTGGTCAGGGCCTGGCGCACGGTGAGGCCGGGCGCGTAGTCGTAGGCGCCCGGATTGCCGACCGTGCCGCCGACGTAATAGGGACGCCAGCCGTCGAAGACCACCAGAACCGTCGGCTCGCGGATGAGCCCGCGCGCCTTGATCTCCCCGGCGATCGCGTCGCGCACCGCGTCGAGCCCGAGCCCGGCGACCTCGATCCCGCCGAGCCCCGCCAGCATGATCCGCCCGTCCGGACCGACGAGCCCGGTGCGGTTCATCTCGGGCGCCTCGAGGATGGTGATGGCAAGCGTGTCACCGCGTTCGACGGCCATGTCGGCGCGCGACGCCGAGGCGCTCGCGAGGGCGCACAGCAGGATGAGGATGGTCGGGAAGATGCCCTGTGCTCTGCGCATGTATCCTCGGGCCCTCTGTGCCGCGCGGCACCTCGGGGAACGCCTTGTGGGAATATGGTGATCAAATGCTTTCTTCGAGGCTAGCAGCCGGCGGGGCCTGCCCGACAGTTGACCAACGGTCGGTCCGGCTGGGCCGAAGGGATGACCGCCCTGTCCAAACGCAGCATTTGAGCCGCGCCGCGCCTGGGATAGCGCAGGAGGACAGCCTTCTCGATGGGAGCCGCATGTCGTACCTGCTTGTCGCGTCCCGGACCCCGGTCGCCTTCAACCTGCGCCGGGCCGAACTTCTTGCCATCGGTGCCGCCCTGTTCATCCAGTCGGGGGCGATCGTCGTGCTCATCGCGATGGACGGGGGCATGGAGTTGACCGACTCGGGGCGGGCGCTGCTGCGACAGGTCGCCTTCCCGGTCTACCTGCTGTCGGTCGCGCTGCTGGCGCTGAACTCTGGGCAATTCATCATCGCGATGCGCCGGAGCCTGTGGCTGCTGGCGCTGCACGCCCTGCCCTTCGTCTCGGTGCTGTGGTCGATCGCGCCGGGGCTGACCCTGCGCAGGTCGGTCGCGCTGCTCTTCTCGCTGCTGCTGTCCTATGCCATCGCGATCCGGACGACGCCGGCGCAGGGGCTGCGGATTGTTTCGGTGACGCTGGGGCTGTGCATGGCGCTGAGCCTCGGGATGATGGCGGCGATGCCCGGCATGGCGATCTCGGTGGACGACGGGGCGCTGCGCGGCGTCTTCAACAACAAGAACGTGCTCGGCTGGGCGGCGTCCATATCCAGCCTCGCGGCCGGGGTGATGATCTACGACCGCGCCGCCGGGCAGCGCCGGCTCGGGCTCTGGATCTTCTTTCCGTCGCTGGCCTGCCTGCTGTTTTCGGGTTCGGCGACCGGGCTCTTTGCCGCGATCAGCGGCGCGGGGCTCGGGGTCTTCTACGAGATGCTGAAGAAGACCCGGAACCTTGGCAGGGCGGTGCTGGTGCTGGTGTTCCTGCAGCTGACGGCGCTCATCCTCGTCTTCCTCGCGTTCTTCCTGACGCCGCTGCTCGGCGCGCTCGGCAAGGACCGCACGCTGACCGGGCGCGTGCCGCTGTGGCAGCTGGTCGACCAGCAGATCGCCGCAAGGCCGCTGCTCGGCTTCGGCTACCAGGCCTTCTGGTCGGAGGGAAACCCCGAGGCCTGGGGCATCTGGGGGCAGATCCGCTGGTTCGCGCCGCACGCGCACAACGGCTACCGCGAGATCCTGCTCAATTTCGGCGTGCTCGGAGGGGTGCTCGTCGCCATCCTGCTGGTGATGATCCTGTGGCGCGGCGCGCTGCTGCACTGCCGCAGCCGCGACAGCGCGTGGCTCTGGCCCAACATCCTGATGGGCCAGCTTCTTATCATCAACCTGACCGAGAGCACCCTGCTGGTGCAGAACCACTTTCAATGGTCGCTGATGGCCGTGGTGATGCTCTGGGTGCTTCTTGCCAGCTCCGGCGCGCGGCACCGGCGGATCGCGGCCCGAGAGGTCGAGCGGCGGGCGAGCCGCGAGGCGGCGCCCTAAGCCCTTTGGACGCCCGGTTGACCTAAGAAGCAACTCGGTGAACTCGGCGCGGGCTGCGATCATGGGCGGGTGCGCGGATCCCGGAGACGCTGAGATGACACCGAGCCCGACCATCGAGGACCAGGCCGCCGCGCCAAGCATCCAGTTGCTGGGCGTGCGCGTCTCGGTGCTGAACCTCGCGACCGCGGTCGCGCGGATCCTCGACATGGTGCGCGAGGGGCGGCGGGGCTACGTCTGCGTCGCGGGGGCGCATGGGCTGGTCGACAGCCAGTCGAACGCGCTGCTCAAGGCGGCGTTCAACCGCGCCGACCTTGTTACCCCGGACGGAATGCCGCTGGTCTGGGAACTGCGGCGGCGGGGCCATCAGGACGCGGGCAGGGTCTACGGCCCGGACCTGATGCTGGCGCTCTTCGGGCAGGGGCTGCGGCACTACATCTACGGCGCGACCGACCGGACGCTCGAGCTGCTGCAGGCCCGGTTGCGCGAGCGCTTCCCGGAGGCCGAGATCGTCGGCGCCTACGCGCCGCCCTTCCGGCCCCTGACCGAGACCGAGGAAACCCTGGTCGCCGCCCGGATCAACGCGGCCCGGCCCGACATCGTCTGGGTCGGGATTGGGGCGCCCAAGCAGGAATGCTGGATGGCACGGATGCGGGACCGGCTCGATGCGCCCGTCCTGATCGGCGTGGGGGCGGCCTTCGACTTCCACGCGGGGCTGCAACGGCAGGCGCCGGCATGGATGCAGCGCCGCGGGTTCGAGTGGGCGTTCCGCCTTTCGGTCGAGCCGCGCCGTCTCTGGCGCCGCTACCTGCGGGTCGTACCGACCTACATGCTGCTGTTGGCGATGGAGCGCAGCGGGCTCAGGCGCTACGCGCTTCCGCAGCACGAACCCCCAGGCTGACGCTGCGGCACAATTCACTGATTCGCACAATTTATGAGGGAAACCACCTGCTGGAGTACAGTAAATGGTTGTTTCACTTCAGCCCAGGCTCCCCGGTCGTACGAAAACGGCAATAATTCGCGCAAATTGTTCATTCGAGTGGCTTGTCCGGCGAAGCTTCGGCGGTGCAACGGAAAAATTCCGGCCGCTTGTTCTTGCCCTCCTGGCGCTTGCCTTGTGCGTCGCGGGGGCTTCGGCAAATGCGGAAATTTTTGGGCCACCCTCTGACGCAGGGGCAGTCCATTTGGGAACAAGGTCTTACCAGGACGGGACCGGAAGCCTCGGAAAAATCGCCAAATTATCGCCTTTAATCGTCCAGGCGCGGTTCATTGCCTTGCCCGTCGCCGCGGATGCGCTCGACGCAAATCGCGGTGTATTTCATTCCGGCGGACCCGGTGCTCCCGGGGACGCGGAAAGAACAGAAGGCAAGGATTCAATGACTACCTACTACGTGTCGAACAGTGGCAGTGACAGTTTCGAAGGCAATTCCTCTCAACCTTTCCGTACAATTCAACATGCGTTGGATTCGGGCCTGCAGCCCGGAGACGAGGTCGTCGTGCGTGACGGCACCTACAAGGAGTCGCTGTTCATCAACTCTGGCGGCTCGGCCGACGGCAACATCACGCTGCGCGCCGAGAACCCGGGCGCGGTGACCATCGCACCGCCGTCGGGCTCGTGGAACGGCATCAGCGTGAACGCCAACTACGTGACGATCGAGGGCTTCGAGATCGTCGACGCCACCGGCGACGGAATCGAGGCGAACGGTGTCCACCACATCGAGGTGATCGACAACACGATCCACGGCAGCGGCGAGTCGGGCATCCAGTTCAACGGCTCCGAGTTCATCCTGGTCGAGGGCAACACCACCTACGAGAACGCCTCGGACGGCTGGTTCTCGGGCATCTCGATCTACCAGAACCGCAATGTTTCCGGCGATACCACGACCGAGGGCTATCGTACGATCATCCGCAACAATATCTCCTACGACAACGTCACGGAGCAGGGCCAGCACACCGACGGAAACGGGATCATCATCGATGACTTCCAGAGTACGCAGACCTCGGGCTACCCCAGCTACACCTACCCGACGCTGGTCGAGAACAACCTCGTCTACGAGAACGGCGGCAAGGGCATCCAGATCACCTGGAGCGACAACGTCACGGTGCAGAACAACACCGCGTACCACAACAACCAGGACCTGCAGAACAGCGGCACCTGGCGGGGCGAGATCAGCAACTCGCAGTCCAGCAACAACACGTTCATCAACAACATCGCGGTCGCCGACCCGAGCGTGAACAGCAACAACACCGCGTTCGACAACACCTCCTACGGTGGCTACTCGAACGACAACGTGGTCTGGGAAAACAACCTGACCTACGCGGGTGAGGGCAAGGGCGCCTCGGTGCGCACCGATGGCGGCAACAACATGCCGCTGGCGAGCGACGGCAACCTGCTCGGGGTCGATCCGGGCTTCGTCGATGCGCCGCGGGACTTCCACCTCTCCGACACCTCGCCCGCGGTTGACGCCGGCACCGGCGCCTACGACCTGTCCGACGTCGATCTCGACGGCGGCGCGCGTGTCGAAGGCACCGTCGACATCGGCGCCTACGAGCGCGGCGACGGCACCACGACCGGAAGCGAGACCGAGACGGATGGCGGGACCGACACCGGAACCGACACTGGGACGGACACCGGGACCGATACTGGGACCGATACCGGCACGGATACCGGGACCGACACGGGCCTCGAAACCGGGACCGGCACCGACACGGGGACGGGCACCGAGATCGGCACCGATCCCCTGCCGATCATCGAGAACCACAACCCAGATGCCGTCCGCGACAACGGGCTGCTGGCCAACAGCGGCAAGACGATCATCGTCGACCAGCAGACGCTTCTGGCCAACGACACGGATGCGGACGGCGACAGCCTGAGCGTCATCAAGGTGGACAGGGCGCTCAACGGCCAGGTCTCGCTGGCCAAGGACGGCACGATCACCTTCACGCCGGACGCCGGCTTCGAAGGCAAGGCGAGCTTCCGCTATGTGATCTCCGACGGCCATGGCGGCACCGATTCCGCCCGGGCGATCTTCAAGGTGACCGAGGCGCCCGCGGCGCAGGACGACGATGCCCCGACCAGCATCTGGAACGGTGCCCAGGATGCGCATGTCACGCTCGATCAGGACACCAGCGCGGTGGAACTCGGCATGAAGTTCACCGCCGACGTTCCCGCCGAGCTCGAAGGGCTCCGCATCTACGTCGGCAGCACCACGGCCGATATCGAGACGATCAGCCTCTGGACCGAGGACGGCACGCGCGTCGCAAGCGCCGATGTCGGCAGCCTCGGCAGCACGGGCTGGCTCGAAGTGGCCTTCGACGCGCCGGTGGATCTCCAGGCGGGCGAGACCTACATCGCGTCGTACTTCACCTCGAACGGCCGCTACGTGGCAACCGAGGGCTACTTCGACAACGCGCGTGACATGGGGCCGGTGTCCATGGACGCCAATGCCGGCGTCTATGCCTACGGCAGCGAGGGCGGGTTCCCCGACCAGAGCTACAACGCCAGCAACTACTGGGTCGACCTGCTGCTCGACGTCGACGGGGCGGAGGAGTTCAAGCTCGCCGTCTCGACCCAGTCGAGCACCGACGACGGGCTCCTCGGTCTCGAGGCGGATGCCGCGCTTTCGGCCGACGCCCAGCTTGCGGACAGCGACGCAACCGACAGCGGCGTGACCGACGCGGCGGTCGACGGCTTCCTCTGGAACGGCGAGACCCTGCTCGAGCCGGCACAGGCGGATTCCCTGCTCTGACCCGACGCGGCCCGGCTTGTCCCGGGCCGCGCCCTTCCGCCCGCTGCGCAACCTGCGCCGCGGGCGGATCCCTGACGTGGCGGACGACACGCGGAGTGAGCCATTCGCCTCGCCTCCTGACATCCAGCGCGCAGAAAACAGCCAGATCGCTCCGAAATGCCCGGTCCTCCAGCAGTTCTCCGCCGGTAGGGGTGGCGGAGGTCGTCCGGTGACCTAAGATTGAAGTGAACCGACGGAGTTCGTGTTAATCTATTGTTAATTTTTCGCGCGAGCCTCGGCCGCGCTCATTCAATTTCAGCATCGTGGCGAAGGAGAAAGGCGCATGATTCCCGGCCCGCGATTTGGCGCGCAGACTTGGATCGCTCCCGCACACGCAAGCAACCCCAGCCGGACCGGCGTCTACCGCCGGCGCGACGTCGTGGCCTGCCTTGCTCTCACCGCGCTGGTGGTCCCTGTGGCGGTCTCCGCGCAGGACCGGGTCACCGAATTTGCCGCCGGCGGCACGCCGGACGCGCTCGACGTCTCAGGGCCGGAGGAGCTGCGCGCGGCGCTGGCGCGGGCGCGCGGCGGCGAGGTCATCCTGCTCGCTCCCGGCGATTACGGCTCGCTCGAGTTGCGCGGCACCCGCGCGAAATTCGACGACCCGGTCACGTTGCGCTCGGCCGATCCCGCCGTGCCGGCGCGCTTTGACCGGATCGCGCTGCGCGGCGCACGCAATCTCGTTCTCGAGCGCCTCGAGTTCCGCTACCGGCCCGAGGCCGGGGACGGCAAGCTGCGCGCCATGCTGGAGGTCCGCGGCGCCGGAAAGGACAGCGCGGGCGATATCACCGTGCGCGACTGCCGCTTCGTCGGCGAGCTTGTCTCGGCGCGTGTCGGCGCCGATCTGCTCGACGCGGAGGCGGTCGCCGCGAAGAAGGGGCTCGTCGCGGGCAGCTACGCGGGCATGGGGATCTACATGCAGGGCGCCGAGGATATCACGGTGACCGGCAACGAGGTCACCGGAGTCTACCGCGGCTTTTCCTTCGAGAAGATCGCCCGGCTCGAGGTCTCGGAGAACCTCGTCCACGACATCCGCTCGGACGGCATGACCTTCGGCCAGCTCGAGCACGCCCGGATCGAGCGCAACACCGTGCGCGACCTGCATCCCTGGCGCCATTCGCAGGCGCAGAACAAGGGCGACCACCCCGATCTGATGCAGTTCTGGACGACCAATTCCGATGCCGCGACCCGCGACGTGGTGGTGCGCGGCAACCTGCTGGTGCAGCGCGCGGCGGTGGACGGCGACCGGGCGCAGGGCATTTTCATGCGCAATTCCAAGGCTGAGGCGGATGCCGCCACGGACGAGTTCTTCTTCCGGGACATCGTGATCGAGGACAACGTGATCCTCAACGGCCACATCAACTCGCTGGTGATCGGCGAGACGATCGGGCTTGCCGTGGTCGGCAACCTCGTGCTGCAGGACCCGGGGGCAGGGACGGACAGGATCGACACGCCGATCCTGTCGATCGCCCGGCGTTCCGCCGAGGTGACGGTCAGCGGCAACGTACTGCCGGCGCTGTCGCTGGACTACAGCACGGTGCGCGGCTACGCGCCGCTGGACGAGGGCGCGGCGCTTGGCTGGCAGGTGGCCGGCAACAGCTTCACCCGCCGCGACCCGGCGGAGGGCACGGTGATCGGCGAGGACGGCGCCGCGCTCTACCACGAGGACAAGGTCATCGCCGAGCTCGATGCCGCGATGTCCGGCCCGCCGCGCAGCGCCGCAGGATCGCTGGCCCAGGAGATCACGGTGCCCGGTCGCGGCAACATCGCCTCGCGCGCCACCTGCACGCGCAGCGAAGACGGCGCGTCCCGGGAGGTTGGTGCCGGATGCCTCTGACCCTGCCCACACCCGTCGCCTGGGCGCTGACCACGGCGCTCCTCCTGCCCCTGCCGGCCCTTGCCGAGGGCTATTCGCTGCAGCCGGGGGACCGCGTCGACATCCGGGTGGCCGGGCTGCCGAACCTCGACCGCGACCTGCGGATCGGCGAGGACGGCACGGTCTCGCTGCCGCTGGTCGGCCGGGTTCCGCTGCGCGGCATGACGATCGGCGAGGCCGAGGAGGACGTGGCAAGGCGCTTCGGCCAGGTCGCGTTCCGCCAGCGCAGCCTCGACGGGCGCGAGACGCTGTTTTCCATCTCGCCGAGCGAGGTCAGCCTCTCGGTGTCCGAATTCCGCCCGGTCTACGTGTCGGGCGACGTGAAGTCGGCAGGCGCCTTTCCCTTTTCCCCCGGGCTGACGGTGCGGCGGGCGCTGACGTTGTCCGGCGGCATCGGCGAGGATCTTGGCTACCAGCGCGACCCGATGGCGCAGATCGCGCAGGTGCAGGGCAATATCGACGCGCTCGGCGCGGAACTTTCGGCGCTCGACGTGCGCGTGCGGCGCTACCAGGCCGAGCTCGATCCCGGCGCGGGCGCCGCGGAGGCGGGGGACACGGCGCAGATGGGCACCGGCACGGTCGAGGAGGTCGAGAGCCAGCGGCTCGCCGCGGGGGTCTCGGGCCAGAAGACCAAGCGCGCCTACCTGCTCGAGGCGCGCGGCGCGGTCACCAACCAGATCACCGTCCTGCGACAGCAGCTCGACGCCGAGCTCGAGGGCGAGGACGCCGACCAGCAGGAATATGACCGCATCCGCACCCTGCGCGAGCGCGGCCTGATCGAGGAGGACCGGGTGACCGAGACGCGGCGCTCGCTGCTCGCCTCGGCGACCCGGCGGCTCGACACCGCCGCCGACCTCGCCGACGCCGAGAAGGACCTTGCCCGCATCAACTTCGACCTCGGCGATTTTGAGGACGAGGCCCGCCGCGACGCGCTCGACGAGCTGAGCGATGCGCTGGTCGACCGCGAAACGACCCGGGCGCGGCTGACCGCCGCCCGCCAGCAGCTGCTGTTCCTCAACGCGGATTACGCGAGCGCGCTGGACGAGAGCGTCGTCGGCATCGTCGTGCGGCGCGGGACGGGGGCCGAGGAAGAGACGTTCCAGCTCGGCGGCGAGGAGGACATGGCGCTCCTTCCCGGTGACCTGATCGAGGTGCAGCTCAGCGCGGCACCGGTGCCCGGCCAGTAGCGCCGGCAGCGGCGCAGAGCGCCGCGAAAGAGTTCCGCCGGGCAGTGCGCGGCGCGTGTTCAGGTACGGAAGTCTTTCTCCGCTTTCCGAGTGATGATCCGAATTTTTCGTTTCGGACCCGCGGGTGACGCGCGGGCTTTTGGAAGAATGAATTGGCATCCGACCCCTATGCGCCATCCCGGATGGAGCGGCGCAGGGGCGCAAGGAATAGGCAATGAACGCCCTTACTCCGGACCGCGAGACGAAATTCGCTTCGGCGACACTGCAGCAGGTGATGGCCTCCGACACATGTGCGGGCTGCGGCGCCTGCGCCTTGCTGGCGCCGGGCGCCGTGCAGCTGCGCATGTCCGGCGAGGGTTTCCTGCGTCCGGTGCAGGCGCGGGCGCTGACCGCCCCCGAGGAGCGCGGGATCGCTCAGGTCTGCCCGGGGCGGCAGCTGGCGCTCGTTGCCGGGGACCGCGAGGATCACGTGCTCTGGGGGCCCTTCGTCGAGGTCCGCTCGGGCCATGCGACGGACCCGGCGATGCGGCGCAACGCCTCGTCGGGCGGGGTGCTGTCGGGGCTGCTTGTCCACCTGCTCGAAAGCGGCGCGGTCGACGTGGTGGTGCAGACCGCCGCCTCGCTGGACGAGCCGACGGGCACGCGCGGGGTGACCAGCACCACCCGCGACGGGGTCTACGGGGCCGCGGGCTCGCGCTACGCGCCCTCGGCGCCGCTGCTCGAGCTCGGCAGGGCGCTGGAGAGCGGCCAGAGGATCGCCTTCGTCGGCAAGCCCTGCGACGTGGCCACCCTGCGCCAGCTCGCCCGGATCGACCCGCGGATCGACCGGCAGGTGGTGGTGGCGCTGTCGTTCTTCTGCGCCGGGATCCCCAGCGCCGCCGGCGCGCGCAAGGTGCTCGAGAAGATGGGGGTGGATCCCGCCGAGGTCACTGCCTTCCGCTACCGCGGCGACGGCTGGCCGGGCTTTGCCACCGCGACGCTGAAGGACGGGCGCGAGGCGCGGATGAGCTACCGCGACAGCTGGGGCGGGATCCTGTCGCGCCACGTGCAGAAGCGCTGCAAGCTCTGCCCGGACGGGATCGGCAGCTTTGCCGACATCGTCTGCGCCGACGCATGGCACACCGATGCCGAGGGCTATCCCAGCTTCGAGGAGGGCGAGGGGACCAGCCTCGTCATGGCGCGCACCGCGCTTGGCGCGCGCATCCTGCAGGAGGCCGAGGCGCGGGGCGCTGTCAGCACCCAGCCCTTCGACATCCGCACGCTCGAGCCGATGCAGCCCGGGCAGGTGCGCAAGCGCCGCTATCTTCTCGCCCGGCTGATGGCCATGCGCGCGCTCTTCCGGAGGACGCCGCGCTACGACGGCTTCTTCCTGGCCCGCAACGCCCGGCAGGCGGGGCTGAAGGAAAACCTGCGGCAGTTCTCCGGCATGCTGATCCGCGAACTGGGCCTGAAATCATGAGCCGGGACCGCAAGCCCCCCTCGGCCGCCGCAGCGGCGGACACCCCCCGCCGGACCTGCCCGGGGCGACGGAACTGGAGACTGACATGACCGACCGTGGAAAGATCGACACCGGCCTGACGCTCTCGGCGCTGGATATCCTGCAGGCGGTGAAGAAGAAGAGCCTGATCAGCCTGTTGCTCGGGATCGGGGTGGCCGCGCTGGTCTACCTGCTGCTGCTGCCGATGCCGCCGCTCTACACCGCGACCTCGATCGTGTGGTTCGACGAGCGCGAGGAACGGCTGCTGACCGCCGATTCTGCCTTCTCGGCGCTCGCGGACGACACCAAGGTGACCTGGGTGAACGAGGTGGCGCCGATCGTGAAGGAAGCGGCGATCATCCAGTCGCTGCCGGTGCTGACACGGGTGGTGAACGACCTCGACCTCGTGGATCACCCGGAAATGCTGCGCTCGTCGCGCTCGCTCATCAAGGAGACGCTGAAGGACCGGCTGAAGGCCGTGCTGCCCGCCGCGCTCTTCAGCGACGACACCGAGGAGGAGGTGCCCGCCGAGGTGCCCGGGGGCACCCCCGCCGACACACCGCTCGAGGTGATCCAGAAGCTTGCCGGGGTGATCAAGACCAACACCAACGAGCTGACGCAACTCATCTCGATCACCGTGTCGTCCCCCGATCCGCAGGCTGCGGCGACGATCGCCAACCGGCTCCCCGAGGCGTTCCTGATCGAGCACAACGCCCGCGTGAACGCGGCGAGCGCCGAGATGGGGGTCTGGCTCGACGCGCAGCTGCAGGGAATCCGCGAGAAGATACAGGCCGAGGAGACCGACCTCAGCAGCAATGCCGTCGCGCTGCGCCAGATGACCCATGACGCCGACGTCGCGCTCTACCGCGACCTGCTCAAGCGGCGCAACGAGGTGCAGCAGCTGCAGACCATCCAGTCGCACCCGATCCGCGTGGTCAGCAGCGCCGCCCTGCCCAGCGACCCCGCCGCCGCCGGGCCGGGCAAGATCGCGCTGGCCGCGCTTGTCGCGACCTTCGTCGCCGCCTCGCTGCTCTTTGCGCTGCGCGAGCTGCTCGACAAGCGCGTGCGCTATCCGCGGCAGTTCGACGAGCTCGGGCTGCACGTGCTGGCCGCCGCCCCGGACCACCACCAGAACCGGCCGCTCTTCGACGAGTCGATCCGGCGCATGCTGTCGCTGGCGATCCCCGACCTGCGCAAGGGGCCGGTCGCGGTCGGCTTCACCTCGGGCGCCTCGCAGGAGGGCAAGACGCTGGTCGCCCGGGAATTCGCACGGGCGGGCGCGCGCAGCGGGCTGCGCACGGTGCTCATCGAGGCGGACCTGCGGCACCCGCAGTCGCGCGACAGCGCCGGGCCCGAGCAGCACGGGCTCGCCGACCTGCTGGCGGCGGGCCACGCCCCGGACGGCTACTTCGTCGAGGACCGCGAAGACGGCGACCGCCCACTCTACATCCTGCCGAGTGTCGAGACCTCGCGGAACCCGACCGAATTGCTGGCCTCGGTGCACATGACGCGGCTGCTGGCCGCGCTGCGCGAGCAGTTCGAGCTGATCGTCTGCGACATGCCGCCGATCTGCATGACCGCCGACGCCGAGGCGCTGGCGCCGCAGCTCGACGGCACCGTGCTGGTGGTGCGTCACGGCTATGCCGGGCTCGCGCGGACGAAATCCGCCGTGGCGCTGCTCGAGCGCGGCGGCGACCACCTCATCGGGGCCTTCGTCAACGATTGCCCGCCGCAGTTCCTGTCGCAGCTCTACGGCCGCGGCCCGCTCAACTACGGCTTCACGCCCGGCCGCAGCGAAACGCCGCCGGAGCCCGAGGACCGGGCAACGCGGGTCAAGGGCGGCTCCGAGATCAAGCTGCTGCCGCTGAACCGGGACAGGCGCTCCGATGTCGGTTGAGGTCCTCAAGGGCGCGCCAAGGCGCCACGCCGAATGGAAGGCGGCCGCCGGGGCGGTGCCGCGGGCGCTGCCGGTCTCGGTGAGCTGGTTCCTCGTCTCGCTCTTCGTGGCGTTCCAGCTCAGCCTCGGGCCGCTGAAGCTCTCGGCCTCGCGCACGCTGCTGCTGGTGCTCATCGTGCCGCTGACGCTGAAGCTGCTGCGCGGCGCGGCGGGGCGGCTGCTGGTGACGGACGTGGCGATGATCTCGCTCTGCATCTGGGTGTTCCTCAGCATGTTCGTCCGGCACGGCCTGCGCGAAGCCATCGAGTTCAGCGGCATCAACGCGATCGAGACGCTGGGCGCCTATTTCCTCGGCCGCTGCATGATCCGCGACCCGGACAGCTTTGCCGCGATGGTCAGGTTCATGTTCGGCATCGTGGTGTTCCTGACGCCCTTCGCCCTGCTCGAGACGCTGACCGGCTACAACCTGCTGCTGCACCTGACCAACGCCATCCTGCCCTCGCAGCCCGAGGTGCCGCCGCTCTGGCGGATGGGGCTCGAGCGGGTGCAGGCGACGCTCGACCACCCGATCCATTTCGGCATCTGCATCGGCGCCTTCGTCGCGCTGACCTTCCGGGTGCTGGGCTACGGCCAGCCCGCCGCGCTGCGATACGGGCGCGCCGGGCTGGTGGCCTTCGTGGCCTTCCTGTCGCTTTCGTCCGGGGCGCTCATCGCGATGATGCTGCAGGTGCTGCTGTTCATCTGGAGCGCCATCGCCAACCCGATCCGCGACCGCTGGAAGCTGCTGGCACTGATCGTGACCTGCCTTGTGGTCTTCGAGCTCTCGACCGGCTTCTTCCTCAACCTCGTGATCAGCAAGATCGCCTTCAATCCGGACACGGCCTTCAACCGGACGCGGATCTTCGGATTCGCGCTGGCGAACATCGAGGGATCGCCGCTCTTCGGCATCGGCCTCGACGAATGGGTAAACCTGCCGGGCATGTCCGACAGCGTCGACATGTTCTGGATGCTGCTGGCGCTGCGGCACGGCATTCCCGCGGGGCTCATGATGCTCGTCGGGTTCCTGTGGCTGCCGCTGACCCTCATGACCCGCGACATCCCGGACCCGCGGGTGAGCGCCTACCGCGAGGGCTACATCGTCACGCTCACCGCGCTCTTCCTCGCGCTCTGGACGGTGCATGTCTGGCGCGAGGCCTACGTCCTCGTGATCTTCCTGCTCGGCAGCGGGTCCTGGATGCTCGAGTACCATTCCCCCCCGGCAGAGGCACCGCGGCGCAGGCCGCCGGTGACCTTCTCCCGAACCTCCCGTCCACCCAAGCAATGAAGACGCATGCCCAAGGAGGAACCGTGCAACACGAAACGCTCATGGCGAAGACATTGCCCGATTTCATCATCATTGGCGCGATGCGCGCCGGAACCACCTCCCTGCACAACTATTTCCAACGCCATCCCCAGGTGAGCATGTCGCATGACAAGGAGCCAAACTACTTCACCGAGAAGAAATACGAGCTGGGCGAGGACTGGTACGTCGGCCAGTTCGACGTCGGCCAGATGTTCCGCGGCGAGGCCAGCCCGAACTACGCCAAGGTCGACGTCTTCCCCGGCGTGCCCGAGCGCATCCACCGCGACCTGCCCGACGTGAAGCTGGTCTACGTGGTGCGAGATCCGGTCAAGCGGTTCGTCTCGCAATACGATCACATGGTGTCGCGCGGCTTCGGCCTGCCCGAGCCGGGCGAGCTCTGCCGCCACGAGGATCCGCTGCCACCCGAGCCGGTGCGGCTGACCCTCGACGAGCCCTACCGGCACATCCTGTCGATCAGCTGCTACGCGCGCCAGCTGAAGGCCTACCTGCACCACTTCCCGCTCGAGCAGATCAAGATCGTCGAGTTCGAGCGGCTGAAGCAGGAGCCGGAGGTGGTGCTGGAGGATCTGCAGGCCTTCCTCGGGCTCGACCCGCTCGGCCCGCGCACCCTGCCGCTGCTCAACCGCAGCAAGGAGCTGACCAGCGTGCCGCAGCCCATCCTGCGCTCGGCGCGGGACACGCGGATCGGCAACTGGGTGCGCGACCGCATGAGCCTCGAGACCCGCGACCGGCTCAAGCGGCTCATCGCGGCGCCCTTCCCGGACACCAAGCGCGCCTTTCCCGACGAGGCGATCCACCGGGTCAGGCGCGACCTTGCCGACGACATCGCGGAATTCCGGGAGCTTACCGGAATGCCGTTCTCATCCTGGTCGGTCTGACCATGCTTTCGATTGGAGCGCTCATGGCACATCATCCCGGAGCATCTGTGGCCGAGCCCGTCGCGCGGGAGGTGTACCCGGCGGGGCGCGGCAGCGCGCCGGCGGCCGGGCCGGAGGGGGTGCCGGCGCCGAAACCGCTGCGCCTCTGGTCCGCCGGGGACGCGGCGCGCCTCGGCACGCCCGAGGTGACGATCATCATGGTCAGCTACAACACCCGCGCGCTGACCCTGCGGGCGATCGAGACCCTGCTCGCGGCCGGGGGCGACGTGCTGGCCGAGGTGCTCGTCTGCGACAATGCCTCGGGCGACGGCTCGGCCGAGGCGATCCGGCAGAGGTTTCCCCAGATAGAGACCATCGCCTCGCCCGAGAACCTCGGCTTTGCCCGGGCCAACAACGTGGTCGGCGCGCTTGCCCATGGCGAGATGCTGCTGCTGCTCAACCCCGATACCGAGACCTACGACAACGCGGTGGCGAACCTGCTGGACTTTGCCCGCGCCCATCCGCAGGGCGGGATCTACGGCGGAAGGACGGTGTTCCCCGACGGCTCGCTCAACCCGGCCTCCTGCTGCAACCGGATCTCCGTCCGCAGCCAGTTCTGCCGCGCGCTCTACCTCGACAAGCTCTTTCCGCGCAGCGGCTTCTTCAACGCCGAGGCGATCGGCAACTGGAAGCGCGACACCGAGCGCGAGGTCGACGTGATCGTGGGGTGCTTCCTGATGATCCCGAAGGCGCTCTGGGACAGGCTTGGCGGGTTCGACCTCAAGTACTTCATGTACGGCGAGGAGGCCGATCTCTGCCACCGCGCGCGCGCGCTGGGATACCGTCCGATGGTGACGCCGAAGGCCACGATCATGCATCTCGTCGGCGCGTCCTCGAACGTGCGCGCCGAGAAGATTCTACTCGTCGGCCAAGCCCGTGCTACATTGATCAGGGAGCATTGGGCGTCCTGGAAGGTGCCTGTCGGGCTCTTCCTGCTGTGGCTTTGGTCGGCGGTGCGGTTTTCCCTCTACAGATTGCGCGCGCTCATTGCGGGCAACCCGGATCTTCCCGGAAAACTGACGTGGGACCGGGTCTGGTCCGAGCGCAAGCGTTGGTTGAAAGGATATCAAGAGATTCAGGATTAGATAGAATTTATTTAGGGCGAAACTTTATGCCGAAGAAGAATTCGATTTCTCGCTTTCGCAGGTTCCTGAGATTGGTTGGCTCGGTTCTCGATCCGCGCGCCTACCTCCACATGTTCAAGATCGTGAACTATTACAACTACATCCACGTCACGCCGCTGCGCCGCGTCCAGCGGGGCAGGGGGGTGACGATCTCGCCCACAGTCTGGTTCGCCGAGCCCGACCGGATCCGGCTCGGCAACGCGGTGCATCTCAACGGCGGCTGCATGCTCTGGGCCGGTCCCTCGACCGGAACGATCACCGTCGGGGACAACGCGCTCTTTGGCCCGAACGTGATGGTCACCGCGGCGAACTACCGGTTCAACGACGGCCAGCCGGTGACCGAGCAGGAGATGGACGAGCAGGATGTCGTCATCGGCCGCGACGTCTGGCTGGGCACCGGCGTGACGGTTCTTCCGGGGGCCAAGATCGGCGACGGTTGCGTGGTGGCCGCGGGCAGCGTGGTGCGCGGCACGTTTCCACCCTTCTCGATCATCGCGGGTGCCCCGGCGAAGGTCGTCGGGCAGCGCACCCAGCCCCGGGCCGCAAAGGCCGCGGACCTCAAGGTCATCAAGGACAGGCCGGAGCGCGCTCCGGCCCGGGACGAGAGGAGCGCCGGGTGAGCACGCACGACCTGCCCCTATCCCAAGACCGCGCCGGCCCGGAGGGCGTGGCCACCCCGGCCGCGGCGGTCATCATTCCGCATTACAACGACGCCGCCCGCCTCGGGCGCTGCCTCGACGCGCTGGCGCGCAACCCGCGCCCGCTTCCGGTCGAGATCCTCGTGGTCGACAACGGCTCGACCGAAAGCCTCGAGCCGCTGGCCGCGCGCCACCCCGAGGTCCGCTTCGTCACCGAGCCCGGGCGCGGCGCGGCCACCGCGCGGAACAGCGGCGTCGCCGTCAGCAGCGCGCCGCGGCTCTTCTTTCTCGATGCCGACTGCATCCCGGCCGAGGACTGGCTGGCCACCGCCTTCCGGCGCATCGAGGGCGCGCAGATCGTCGGCGGGGCGGTGCGGATCTTCGACGAGACCCCGCCGCCGAGGAGCGGCGCGCAGGCCTTCGAGACGGTCTTTGCCTTCCAGCAGGAATCCTATGTCCGGGATCACGGCTTTGCCGTCACCGCCAACCTGCTGACATGGCGCGATGTCTTCGAGGACACCGGGCCGCTGGTGAACGGGCTTGCCGAGGACAAGGAGTGGTGCCTCCGCGCCCGCGCCAGGGGCTACCGGATCACCTATGCGGCCGATCTCGTCGTCGCGCATCCGAGCCGCGCCGACTGGCCGGCGCTGCGCCGCAAGTGGCTGCGGCTCACGCGGGAGGGCTTCGCCCTGACGGGGGCGGGGCAGGGCGGTCACCTCTCGTGGCTCGCCCGCGCCGGGCTCGTCCTGCTCTCGCCCTTCGGACACCTGCCGAAGGTGCTCCTGTCGCCGCGGCTCTCGTCGGGCGCCGAGCGGCTGCGGGCGAGCCAGACCCTGTTCCGGCTGCGCTTTGCCCGTGCCGGCTGGATGCTGCGGCAAGCGCTGGGGAGACCGCTCGATGAAGCCTGACCTCGCATCGGCACCGCGTCCTTGCGGAGGGCGCAAGGAGGGCAGGAACCCTGCCGCCTGCCAGCCTGTCACCGGAGGCGCGCGATGATCCGCAGCGGCCTCTTCGTCTTTGTCGGCAACGCGCTTGGATCGCTGTTCCTCTTCGTGCGCAACGTGTTCCTCGCCCGGCTCCTGCCGCTCGAGGAATACGGGGTCGCGATGACCTTCGCGATCATCGTCGCCGTGCTCGAGCTGGCCTCGAACATGGCCGGGGACAGGATGCTGGTGCAGGCCGAGGACGGCGACGATCCGCGGCTCGAGAACACCATGCACCTGCTCGAGATCCTGCGGGGGATGGGTCTGGCGGTGCTGCTGTTCCTGCTGGCGCCGGTCTTCGCCGATTTCTTCAAGGCCCCTGACGCGCGCCCGGCCTTCCAGACGCTGGCGCTGGTGCCCCTGATCCGCGGTTTCCGCCATCTCGACATTTTCCGGGTGCAGCGCACCCGCGACTTCCGCGGCATGGTCCTGACGCCGCTGATCTCGCAGGTGATCTCCTGCCTCGCCGTGGTGCCGCTGGCCTACTGGATGCACGACTACCGCGCGATGATGGCCTCGATCCTGCTGCAGCACTCGCTGATGGTCGTGCTGTCGCACCTCTATGCGGAACGCCGCTACGGGCTTGCCTTCGACCGGCAGCTCGGGCTGCGCATCATCCGCTTCGGCCTGCCGCTGATGATCAACGGCGCGCTGATGTTCGTGGTCATGAACGGCGAGCGGCTCATCGTCGCGAACCAGATGGGCCCGAGCGATCTTGGCTGGTTCAGCGCCGCGCTGACCCTCGCGCTGACGCCGACGCTGATCATCGGCAAGACGCTGCAGACGCTGATGCTGCCGCTGCTGTCGCGGCGGCGCAACGCCGGGACCGGTTTCCAGGAGGCAGTGCAGGCGTCGCTGCAGCTTTCGCTGCTGGCGGGGCTGGCCTTCGCGGTCTTCATGTCCATCGTCGGGCCCTGGCTCTTCGTGACGCTGTTCGGCGCGAAGTTCCTCGCGGCGGTCGACGTGCTGGTGCTGCTCTGCATCGCGCAGGGGATGCGCGTCGCGCGCTCGGGGCCCTCGACCATCGCCGTGTCGACCGGGCAGACCAGCAACCCGGCGGTCGCCAGCCTTGTGCGGGTCAGCGTGCTGCCGATCGCGCTGGCCGCGGCGGTGTGGTTCCACGCCGACCTGCACCATATCGTGCTCATCTCGATCGTCGGGGAGGTCCTCGCCTACCTGACCTCGATCCTGCTGGTCCGGCACCGGGTGGGACTCGCGGGCGGGACGATGACCTGGCCGCTCGCCCTGGCCGGGGCGAATTTCGCGCTGCTCATCCTGATCTACGAGGTCTGGCCGATCCCCGCGGACCCGGGGCACATCTTCAGTCTTCGGAGCGTCCTTCTGCTTGTCGCGATGCTGTGCAGCGCCATGACCATGCAGGACGCGCTTCGCTTCCTCTCGCTTCGGCTGAAGCAGGCGACGCCTCCGACCGCAAAGAAAGGGCCCGCGAATGGATAATGCCTGGGCAGACCGGCCGCTCCTCATCCACATCGGCTACCACAAGACCGGCACCACCTGGTTCCAGCGGACGCTCTTCGTGCCGGAAAACGGCTATTTCCAGCTGCTCGACCACCACGAGATCAACGAGGCGCTGGTCCGGCCCTACCCCCTGGCCTTCGATCCCGGGGATGTCGCGCTGCGCCTTGCGGGGCCGCTCGCGCGGCTGCCCCGCGGATGCGTGCCGGTGCTCTCGTCCGAGATCCTGTCGGGCAATCCCTTCTACGGCGCGCGCGACTGCGTGCTCTGCGCCGAGCGTCTCAGGACCTGCTTCCCGAACGCCCGGATCCTCATCACCATCCGCGAGCAGATCGCCGCCATCGCCTCGACCTACATGCAATACGTGCGGCGCGCCGGGACGCTGTCGCCCGAGGGCTTCTTCGATTTCGAGAGCGAGCCGGGCTACGGCGCCTTCGACCCCCGGCATTTCGAATACGACCGGCTGGTCGCGGAATACCGGCGGCTCTTCGGTCCCGACAATGTGCTGGTGGTCACCAACGAGGCGCTCGCGACGAACGCGACCGCGGTGGCGATGCGGCTGGCGGAGTTCAGCGGCGCGACCTGGCCGCATGCGGTCAGCAGCACCCGGGTCGGCGCCAGCGCCCCGGAATCCGCGGTCGGCCTGCTGCGCCTCGTGAACCGCCTGCGCCGCGGGCCGACGTCGACGGCGACGCTGATCGACCTCGGGACGCTCGGGCTCTGGCTGCACCGGGGCTCGTCGAAGCTCTACCAGTTGCCGCCGCTCAAGCATCTCGCCAAGCGCAGGCCGGTGCTCGAGGCGGCGCGTGCCCGCTACGCAGGGTCCTTCGCCGAGAGCAACCGGCGGCTTGTCGAGATGATCGGACCGATGGCGGATCTGTCGCGCTACGAAGGTGTCAACATGTCGGTGCTGAGCAGCCAATCGGTCGACGACCCGGCGTTCCTCGGCAAGAACAGCTCGGCCTCGAAGCTGAAAACCACCCAGTCATGATAGGGAAATTCCTCATGCCAAACGGCCCGGACACGGGGCTGGTCATCGGCCTGCTCGGACATACGGTGACGTCTTCCAACCTCGGGATCGGCGCGCTGACCCTGTCGGACATCCGCATCCTCGAGGAGGTGGCGGCCTCGCTCGGACGCGACATCCGCTTCGAGCTGACCGCCTGGCACGAGCCGCACCCGGTCTACATCGAGCGGCCGAACCTCAGCTATCATCCGCTGTCGCGCGGCTTCATCCTGCGCCCGGACGGGCTGCGCGCGATGGCGAAGCGCTGCGATCTCGTGCTCGACATCTGCGGCGGCGACAGCTTCACCGACATCTACGGCACGAAGCGGTTCATCATCCAGCTGGCGGCGCAGTCGGTCGTCGTCGGGGCCGGCACGCCGCTCGGCTTCGCGCCCGAGACCATCGGCCCATTCAACCGCCCCTGGGTCCGGCGCAGCGCCAGCTGGATCATGCGCCGCGCCGCCTTCGTCTGCGCGCGGGACGCGCTCTCCTCGGACTACGTGCGCTGCTTCGGGGACGACCGCATCACGCTCATCGAGGCCACGGACGTGGCCTTTCACCTGCCCTACGAGACGAGGCCGAAGGCGCACGAAGCGGATGGCAAGATCCACGTCGGGATCAATGTCTCGGGCCTGCTCTTCGGCGGCGGATACACCGGCAAGAACGAGTTCGGGCTCAAGATGGACTACCCGACGCTGCTGCGCAGCCTTGTCCGGCAATTCTCGGAACGCGGCGATTGCGTCGTGCACCTCATCGGCCACGTGATAATCGACACGCCGACCGCCGCCGGCGAGGACGACCAGCGCGCCTGCGAGCAGCTCGGCCGTGAGTTTCCCGGGGTCATCGTCGAGCCGCCACCGGCCGACCCGAGCGAAGCCAAGAGCCTGATCGCGACGATGGACTATTTCGTCGGCGCGCGGATGCACGCCTGCATCGCGGCGTTTTCCTCGGGCGTGCCGGTGCTGCCGATGGCCTACAGCCGCAAGTTCCTCGGACTTTTCGGCACGCTCGGATACGCGCATGTCGCGGATTGCCGGACGGCGAGCAGCGCCGAGGTCGAGTCGCAGGTCCTCCATGGCTTCGAGACCCGTGAGCAGCTTGCCGCCGAGATCGCCGCGGCGAACCTCGAGGCCACGCGGCGGCTCGGGCTCTACCGAAACTTCCTTGCACGGGTGCTCTCGGGGCAGCCCGAGACCGCCGGAACGGGGATGCTGGCGGCGGACAACACCCCTTCGTAACAAGGTCCTAGCGGGGGTCCGGGGGAGGCGCGGCACGCGGCAACCAAAGCGTGTGCTGATGCCTCCTTGGGCATTTCCCTCCATTCGTGTCACCGGCGCAGGCGACATGAGCGAAAACCCGCATGCAGCGCGTTCCCTAGGTGCAAATTCTCACGCCGCGAACTAGTTATAGTGTGTCGGCGGCGCAGGATCCTCCATTGTCCTGCCTGCGCGCAGCTGGCGTTATTTCACGCATAGGTGGTGCTTCGTCGATGTAGCGACGAGGAAGTAATCCGCGGGCCCCTCGGGCTCGGCAGATCGTCCATACCTAGTTCATTCGTTTCATAACGATCTTTGCTTTTCAGCTCGAAATTCATGATGTCCGGCGCGCTGCTCGCGACTGGATTGGGAATCCTTTTGGGGGAGTCCAATATGAAATTGAATAAATTTGGTATAAATTTTGAGTGGTTAGATCAGAGATACAATCCGGCGCTGGACCTCGACCCTGTCCTCACACTGGGCGGAACCCGCGTCGGCCAGGCGTTCTACCGAAAGTTCGGCAAGAGGTTGATGGACCTGACCCTTGTCGCGCTCTGTGCGCCGCTGCTGATCACGTTGCTGCCGCCCCTGATCGCGCTGGTTGCCATGGATCGGGGCAACCCCTTCTACAGCCAGATCCGCCTCGGCCAGAACGGGCGACCGTTCCGGATGTGGAAACTCCGCTCGATGGTCCCCGATGCGGAGAACCTGCTGCAGGCACATCTCGCAGCCTGCCCCGAGGCGAGGGAAGAATGGGAACGCGACCAGAAACTGAAGAACGATCCCAGGATCACCAAGGTGGGCCTCTTCATCCGGAAGGCGTCGCTCGACGAGTTGCCGCAGTTCTGGAACGTCATAACCGGGGACATGAGCGTGATCGGCCCGCGTCCGATGCTTGAAACGCAGCGCGCGCTCTATCCCGGGAACGACTACTACCTGCTGCGGCCCGGCATCACCGGCCTGTGGCAGATCACCGTCCGGAACGAGAGTTCCTTCGCCGAGCGCGCCCACTTCGATTCCCTCTACAATGCGTGCCTGAGCTTCAAGACGGACCTGAAGATCCTCCTTGCCACCGTGCTGGTCGTCTGCTCCTGCACGGGGCACTGAGCGGCGGAAGCCGCGCTTCCGACTGCCAGACCCTGACGATCACAAACCACTCCCACCTGCCTTCCATCGCAAGGCAGGTGTTTTCATCTCTGACGGAGCAGAAAGCCGGTGGCCGCGCCTTATTGCGTCCGCGAGGCGGGCTCGCGGAAGAACAGGATCATGACCGCCGCCACCAGTGGCCAGACGAGGCAGAGAAGGTAGCCGAGGATCCCGAACAGCACGGACCTGTTGCCCTGCCGCTTGCGCTCGCGGTGGGTGAGCGAGAGCGCGATGAGCACGGTGCCGAGATAGGCGAACGCCAGGATGTTCAGGAGGGTCATGTCACGCTCCGGCCTTGTCGAAGTGCCCGGCGACTGCGGGAACATACTGGCTAAGCGGGGAACACCCGAAACAGTAGCATGGAGCACGCCGGACTGTCGCACCGGGCGACACAAGACGGGCCTCGCCTCGGCAAGATTCGGCGCATCTGCCCGGTGCGCGGACGGACTGCCGACAATTTCGGCGACCCTTGCCCGAAGCGGGTCACGGCGCGCAGGCCGGGCGACATCCGGAGGCATCCCGGGGCCGGGGAGGCGGAAAGTCGTGCACGCAATAAACGTGATCGTTCCACTCCATTGCCGGTTCGCATCCGGACCGTCAGACTTGGTCACGCGCACCGGAGCGATTCCCGGGACGCGCGCCATATTTCAAGAGATTGGATCGACGATTTGCATGGTTGATCAGACCGTTCCCAAGATGAACAAGGCGCGGCGGCGGGGCCTCAACCGGCTCTCTCACCTGCGCAACCTGCTCGTGTCGCTGCGCCGCGCCTACCTTGTCCATGTCTGGAAGATGGACCTGGACCCGAGCTGCCAGTTCTCGCTCTCGGCCAAGTTCGACCGCACCTTTCCGATCGGGGTGCATGTCGGGGCGGATTCCTACATCGCCTTCGAGGCGCGGATCCTGACCCATGACATGACGCGCGGGCTCTACCTGCACACGCGGGTCGGCCGGAACTGCTTCATCGGCGGGCGCGCGCTGATCCTGCCGGGGGTCGAGATCGGCGACAACAGCGTGGTGGCGGCGGGCGCCGTGGTGACCAAGTCCGTGCCGCCGCGCAGCATCGTCGCCGGCAATCCGGCGCAGATCGTCCGCTCCGACATCGAGGTCGGGCGGTTCGGGCGCTTCACCACCGCCGACGAGACCGAAAGCCGGCTGGCCGCCGCCGGCAAGACCTGATGCGCCTTTCCAACCCCGCGGCCGTTCTGGGGGCGCTGCTTGTCGTCACCGGTCTCGGGCTCGCGGGCGCGGCGGCGGCGCTCTGGGCCGGGGTCGAGCTGCGCCCGGCGCCCGAGGTCGCGGACCGCCCCTTCACGGTGCCGATGCCCGGGGACGCCGGGCTCAGGCTCACGGTGCTCGGAACCAGCCTCTCGAACCGGCAGCTCTGGCCCGGCGAGGTGGCGGAGCGGCTGCGCGGCTGCGCCGGCATCCCGGTCGCGCTCTCGGTGGTCGCGCAAAACGGCGCCGGCTCGGACTGGGGCCTCGCGCAGGTCGAACGGGTCGCCGCGGAGAGGCCGGATCTCGTGCTCGTCGAATTCGCGATCAACGACGCCGACGTGACGGACGGCATGTCCCTCGCGGCCTCGGCGCGGACGCATGCCGAGCTGATCCGGGCCTTGCGCGATGCCTCGCCGGGGACGGAAATCGTGCTGCTGACAATGAGCCCGGCCGAGGGCCTCCGCGGCGTGATCCGCCCCCGGCTGCGCGCCCATTACCTGCAGTACCGCGCGCTTGCCGACGAGATGGGGGTGGGGCTCATCGACCTCTACCCGCGCTGGCTCGCCCTGCCGCGGTCGGAGCGGGGCCTCGCGCGCGACGGGCTGCATCCCGACCCGCAGACGGCGTCTGACCTCATCGCTCCGGTGATCGCGGGCGCGGTGGCGCGGGCCCTGACCGGAGCGGAGTGCGGGGACGCTCAGCGCGGATCGTGAATGAAGCTGTGCAGCCGGTCGATCAGCGCAAGATGGGCGGGGCTGAGCGCGGTTTCCTCGCCGGGCCCCTCTAGACCCGGCGCCAGCAGGAGCCCTTCGAGCTCCGCGGCGTCGAAGGCGACATGAATGCCGCGCAGGCTCTTCACGTGCTGGACCGTCGCCATCTGGTGATCGGTCCGGTGCTCGCCGAGGTCGAAGCGCCGGGGAAACAGCACAAGCGGCTTGCCGAAGCGCCGGGCCGAGAGGATCGAGCCGATCCCGGCATGCGAGACCACGATCCGCGCGGCGGTGAAGATGGCGTTGAACTCCCGCGGGGACAGCGCCCGGCGCGGATCGAGATGTTTCCAGTCGCCCGAGGCGGCCTCGCCGACCTGCGCGATCACCGGCTCGCCGAGCCGCGGCGCGATCCGGTCGAGCGCGTCGATCAGGCGCGGGAAGGGAAGCTGGGTGCCGACGGTCGCGAAGATCACAGGATGGAGCCCGCGTATTCGACCTGCGACTCGCGCGCCACGTGTTCCCATTGGCTCAGCCGCAGGTGCGCGACGTAGCGAGCCAGCCGGCCCGAGGTCGACATGCATTCGGCATTCGCGACGCTGTCGATCCACACGCCCTTCGCGCCGACCAGTCGCCCCGCCGCCAGCGCGATGAGGCCCGGCAGCGCGCCGGTGGTGATCACGACATCCGGCCGCTCGCGCCGCACGATCGGGTAGACGGCGGCAAAGCAGCGCAGCGCGGCAAGCGGTTCGCTCTGGCTGCAATCGGGGATGATCGCGGCGGGCAGTGCGTCGAAATCGTCGGGCAGACCCTGCAGCGTGGTCAGGAAGAAGACCTCGTCACCGTCGAAGGCATGGCGGATCCGCTGCAGTTGTTGCCAGTGCCCTCCCGCCGAGGCAACCGCGAGGATCTTTTTCGACAATTCCAATCTCCTTTTTGAAAATACCGAGCGGCGGCCGAAGCCGCTGACGTCGAAATCCTAAAATCTGGCACTGAAATGGACCGAAGCGAAAACAGGCGAACCGGGAACCGTTTTGACTTGATCCAAAGATAGTCCGGATTCCGCGCAGGTACAGCACCCCGGGTGGCGGTCCGCCGGGTCCCCGCCGCGAAAAGCCGGGTTCGCCGGGGTTTTGAGCGAAATCATGCGCAACGCGGCCGCCGGGCGGACCGCCTCATCCGCGCGGGCCACCCGGCAGGCCCGGGGCAGGGCTCGGGCACGCCGCGCGCGACCGCGCCGCCGAATCCCGCCCCGGGCCCGGATCCTTGCGAAATAAGTCCCTGATCGGGCGGCGAGGGCTAAAGGCGCGACGTCAACTTCGCCACGCTGTCCCAGAAAATCCGCATTCGGGACACGTGAAGACACAACTTCCGCGCGAACATCGCAGAAGAACAAAAACCGGGGGCAGCAGTGCAGACCATGACGCAGGGGATGGACACGATCATCGTGTCCACGCAGGAAGAGCTTGACGCGGCTTACAAGCAATTGGCCGAGGGCAGCGGCGGGGAAATTCTCCTCCAATCGGGAACAGATTACGACCTGATTGCGCGGGATATCGGCGACAAATTCGAGGGGGCATCGGTTTCAATTCGGTCGCTCGATCCCGACGATCCCGCCGTGATCCGGAAAGTCCAGATGATCGGGGTGGAAAACATCACGGTCGAGGACGTGAAATTCGAACTGGGCGGCGCGGATGCCGAAGGCATGGTCGCGCTTTTCGACATCCGCGACTCCCACGACATCACCGTGCGCAATTCCGACATGGCCTCCGATGCCGAGGGGTCGCTCGGAACGCCCGAGGGCCATGCCGAGGCGGCGGATCTCGCGGTGGTCCGGCGCAGCGAGGGCATCACCTTCGAGGGCAACACGATCACCAACTTCGACCAGGGCATGGCCTTCCTCGACTGCCGCGACATCGCGGTGCTGGGCAATGACATCTCGGGCCTGCAGGGCGACGGCATCCGCATCGGCGGGGTGGCCGGAATGCTGATCGAGGGCAACCACCTGCATGACTTCCTCGGCTCGACCACCGCGGTCAACCACCCGGACATGATCCAGATCTGGAGCACCAACATCACTGTCGGCAACGCCGATATCACCATTCGCGAGAATTTCCTCGATGCCGGGAACGGCGCGAATTACCAGATGATCTTCGGACGAAACGGCGCCAATTCCCCCGAGGGCGCGCTCTTCGAAAACCTCCTGATCGAGCACAACGTGCTTTTCGGCGCGCACAGCAACGCGATTTCGCTGCAGGACACGCTGAACGCGATCGTGCGCAACAATACCGTGCTCTACGATCCGGACGTCTATGTCGTGGAAGACGACGGCAGCTATTCCGGCTCCACCATGGTCGGGACCATCGAGATCGGCGGGGCAGGGGCGGTGATTTCCGACAACGTCGCGCATTCCGTCTCGGGCGGGACGGGCAATGTCGTGCTCGACTCCTCCTCGCCGCTGCTGCTCGACGATTACCGCAACCATTTCCTGAACGTCGAGGCGGGCGGCGACGGCGACCTGCGGGACCTCATGCTGCGGCCCGACAGCGCGCTCAACGGAGTGGCGGGCAGCTCGCTCACCTGGTTCACCGACCATGCCGACACGCTGACCGCCGTGGTCGACGTGACGATCTCGAAGACCGACAAGTCGCTGGTGCTGCTCGATGCCTCGTGGTCGCGCGGGCCGGACGGCGCGGTCGCGGCGCTTGGCGCGAGCTTCCTGTGGACCTTCGCGGATGGCAGCACCGCGACCGGCAACCGCATCGTGCATGACTTCTCCGGCGCGGGCCGCCACGCCTACACGCTGACCGTCACCCTGCCGGACGGGTCGAGCGACAGCATCACCCGCTCGATCGAGATCGCGCCCGCCGTCGTCGCCGACATCAGCTTCGCCGGGGGCAAATGGTCGGACGCGGGCGAGGCCGGCGCGACGGTCACGGTCTACGGCGGCAAGATCACGCAGGACGGCTGGCTCGAGATCGGCGGCCGCGACCGGCTCGAGATCACCACCGAGACGGGCGATCTCTTCGGACAGGCCAGCTTCAACCTCGGGCTGACGGTGGACCGCGCCGACGGGGCAAACGGGCTGCTGGTGCACTTCCCGGAGGTGCTGAAGCTTCGGCTCGACGCCAAGGGCTTCGTCCACATCACGCTCGACACCGACGCGGGGCAATTCACGCTCGACAGCACCACCGCGGTCTTCGCCGACGAGGCGGCGCATCGGCTCAACGTCATCCTCGACGGGGCGACGGGGAGCCTGTCGCTGGTGGTCGACGGGGTGACCAACCTGCGCATCCCGGCGGGCGGCGTGACCGCGTCGCAGGGCCATGCCGGGCTGACCATCGGCAATACCTGGGGCACCGGCATCTCGGCGCAGGTCAAGGACATCTACTTCGGCACCGAGGCGGCAATGCCCGAGGATGCCGCCGAGGCCGACGCGACGGTCGTCCTGGGAAGCCTCAGCTTCGCGGGCGGCGGGGTCGTCGCGAGCGGCCTCACCTACACGATCGACAAGCCCGGGGCCTATACCGACGCGGGCATCGACATCACCAAGGGCCTGCTGGCACTCACCCGCGAGAACACCTTCATCTTCGAGGCCGAGCGCTTCGGCGTGGCCTTCGACATGAACGTGTCGAAAGCGGGCACCTCGGGCACGATCCTCTACCTGCACCAGACGCTCGACCTGTCGCTCGACGCCTCGGGGCAGCTGGTGCTGCAACTCAACACCGACCAGGGCTGGCAGACGATCCGCACCGCGGGGCTCGACCTCGAGGACGGCGGCCTGCACCGCATCTCGGTCGCCTATGACGGCGACGCCGGCGTCATGTCGATCGAGGTGGACGGCGCGCAGGTCGCGACCGGACACCAGAGCGGGCTGACCCCCGGGGTGAAGTACTGGAGCCTCGGCTTCGGCCATCCGTGGAAGGACAGCGAGGCCTCGGTTACCGTCGACAACGTCACCATCTCCGATGAGCCCGGGATCCAGCTTGCCACCGCCACGCGCAAGCTGGCGGTGACGGCGGATGCTCCCGAGCTGGTGCTCGACTTCGAGGGCGGCGCGATCTCCGACACGTCCGGCCTTGGCGCAACGGTCGCGGTTCTGGGCGGCGGCATCACCCTCGGAACGCGCGCGGACGGCACCGGCCACGCCGAGATCACCCATGGCTCGTCGATCGTCGTCGCGCCCGGCGCCGAGCCCCTTGCCGGGCAGGACAGCTTCCTTGTCACCTTCGACCTGCGGACCGACGCCGCGTCGGGCCGAAACGTCTTCGGCATCGGCGGCGCGCTCGGGCTCGACGTCGAGGGAGATGACTTCGTCTTCCACCTGACCACGTCGCAGGGCAGCTTCACGCTCGAAACCTCGACGGACGTGCTCGCGGATCGGGACTGGCACGAGGTGGCGATCGCCTACGCCGATGCGCAGGGCCTGCTCGAGCTGCGCGTCGACGGGCAAGTCCTTGGCGCCATCGAGGCCGGCGGCGCGACGCTTGTGCAGGGCGATGACGTGCTCGAGATCGGCAGCTCTCTCGCTGACGGCTTCGATGGCGGGATCGACGACTTCGTTTACCGCACCGGGATTGGCAGCAACGCCTTCCTGCTGGGCTGACGATCAAGCCCCGTCCGGGCGCCTGCGCGTGCCCGGACGGTGGCGCTCTGGCGAACTTTTCCGGCTCTCTTACGGGACGCCTGATTGCCCCGCAGGGGAACCAAGCAAATTACATAATGTTGATTACACGTAACCGGCGGTCCCGCACTCTGGATTTCTGCCGGTTTTCCGCGTGTCCGAAAGCGAAGCTTTTCCGCGCCGACAACCTATGGCAGTGTGTGGCCCACAAGACTTTTAGACATATCCGCAGAATTGATCGCGGAGTCTCCGGAAGGGCCAGGACGTCGATGACGACCCAGCACAGCAGACGCAACTTCCTCCGTGGGCAATTGTCACGCCCCGATGCACCCCCCATGCGACCGCCGGGTGCACAGGCCCGTTTCATGGACCTCTGCACCGGCTGCGGCGACTGCGTGCGCGCCTGCCCCGAGGCGATCCTCGTGCTGCGGGAAAGCCGCTCCGGCCCTCGTCCGGTGGTCGATTTCGCGCAGGGCGGCTGCACCTTCTGCGGCGCCTGCGCCGAGGCCTGCGAGCCCGGCGCGCTTTCGCTCGAGACCGTGCCCGACTGGCCGTGGAAGGCGGTTGTCAGCGACAGCTGCCTGTCGCTGAACGGCGTCTCCTGCCGCGCCTGCGAGGATAGCTGCGATCCGCGGGCCATCCGCTTCCGCCTGATGACCGCGGGGCGCGCCGCGCCGATCCTCGACACGGATTGCTGCACCGGCTGCGGAGACTGCGCCGTCACCTGCCCCGCCGGGGCGATCAGCTTCGAGATCCCCGAGACCCAGACGGAGAGACTGGCATGAACATCTGCGGCTGCCTTGTCCATGTCGCGCGCGACGCGCTGCCCGCGGCGCGCGCGCAAATGGAAGCGCTCGACGGTGTCGAGGTGCATGCGCAAAGCGATGACGGCCGCCTCGTGGTGGTGGTCGAGGATACCGACACGGCCTTCGCCTCGGACATCATCATGTCGCTGCACCAGATCCGCGGCGTGATCTCGCTGACCATCAACTACCACCATTTCGAAGACCTCACCCAACGCCCAACCCCCGCCGCCCCCCATCCGGAGACCTGACCCATGACCATTTCGGACTCGCGCAGGACTTTCCTCAAAGCCACTGCTGCCGCCAGCACCGCCGCCGCTGCCGGCATTTCGCTTTCCCCGAGCGCAGCCCTGGCCCAGACGCCCGGAAACACCGACATCCGCTGGGACAAGGCGCCCTGCCGCTTCTGCGGCACCGGCTGCTCGGTGCTGGTCGGGACCAAGGACGGGCACGTGGTCGCGACGCAGGGTGATCCCGAGGCGCCGGTCAACCGCGGCCTCAACTGCATCAAGGGCTACTTCCTGTCGAAGATCATGTACGGCGCGGACCGGCTCACGACGCCGATGCTGCGCAAGACCAACGGCCAGTACGACAAGAACGGCGACTTCGAGCCGGTGAGCTGGGACGAGGCCTTCGACACCATGGCGCAGAAGTGGAAGGAGGCGCTCGCCGCCAAGGGCCCGACCTCGGTCGGCATGTTCGGCTCGGGGCAATGGACGCTCTGGGAGGGCTACGCGGCCTCCAAGCTGATGAAGGCCGGCTTCCGCACCAACAACCTCGACCCCAACGCGCGGCACTGCATGGCCTCGGCGGTGGTCGGCTTCATGCGCGCCTTCGGCATCGACGAGCCGATGGGCTGCTACGACGATTTCGAGCAGGCGGATACCTTCGTGCTCTGGGGCTCGAACATGGCCGAGATGCACCCGATCCTGTGGTCCCGGCTCACCGACACCCGGCTGACCAAGCCCGGCGCGCAGGTCCACGTGCTCTCGACCTTCGAGCACCGCAGCTTCGAGCTGGCCGACAACGGCATCGTGTTCACGCCGCAGACCGACCTCGCGATCCTCAACTACATCGCGAACTACATCATCCAGAACGACGCGGTGAACCATGACTTCATGGAGAAGCACGTCAACATCACCAAGACCGCGACCGACATCGGCTACGGCCTGCGCGACAGCAATCCGCTGCAGCAGGCGGCCGCCAACCCCAACTCGGGCGAGCTCACCCCGATCGACTTCGAGGAATACGCCGCCTCGGTCGCGGACTACACGCTCGAGAAGGTCTCGGAGATGTCCGGCGTTCCGGGGCACCAGCTCGAGCGGCTGGCGCAGCAATATGCCGACCCGAACCGCAAGGTCATGTCGCTCTGGACCATGGGCTTCAACCAGCACACACGCGGCGGCTGGGTGAACGGGCTAGTCTACAACATCCACCTGCTGACCGGGAAGATCTCGGAGCCCGGCAACTCGCCCTTCTCGCTCACCGGCCAGCCCTCGGCCTGCGGCACGGCGCGCGAGGTCGGCACCTTCGCGCACCGCCTGCCCGCCGACATGGTGGTGACCAACCCCGAGCACCGCGCCCATGCCGAGGAGCTCTGGCAGCTGCCCGAGGGCACGATCTCGGACCAGATCGGCCTGCACGCCGTGGCGCAGAACCGCGCGCTGAAGGACGGCGCGCTCAACGCCTACTGGGTGCAGTGCAACAACAACATGCAGGCCGCCGCCAACATCAACGAGGAAGGCTGGCCGGGCTATCGCAACCCGGACAACTTCGTCACCGTCTCGGACGCATATCCCACGGTCACCGCCATGTCCGCCGACCTCGTGCTGCCCGCGGCGATGTGGGTCGAGAAGGAAGGCGCCTATGGCAACGCCGAGCGGCGCACCCAGTTCTGGCGCCAGCAGGTCATGGCGCCCGGCGATGCGAAGTCGGACCTTTGGCAGCTCATGGAATTCTCCAAGCGTTTCGCCGTCGAGGAGGTCTGGGATGCGGAGCTGATCGCGAAGAAGCCGGATCTCGCGGGCAAGACGCTCTACGACGTGCTCTTCGCGAACGGCACCGTCGACCAGTTCCCGCTGACCGAGACCGCCGAGGGGTTCGACAACGTCGAGGCCAACCACTTCGGCTTCTACGTGCAGAAGGGGCTCTTCGAGGAATACGCCTCGTTCGGGCGCGGCCATGGCCACGATCTTGCGCCGTTCGAGCAGTACCATCAGGCCCGCGGCATGCGCTGGCCGGTGGTCGACGGCAAGGAGACGCTCTACCGCTTCCGCGAGGGCTATGATCCCTACGTCCCCGAGGGCAGCGAGGTCACCTTCTACGGCAACCCCGACGGCAAGGCGAAGATCATCTTCGCCCCCTACGAGGCCCCGCCCGAGGTCCCCGACGAGGAATACGACCTCTGGCTCTCGACCGGGCGCGTGCTCGAGCACTGGCACTCGGGCTCGATGACCCGCCGCGTGCCCGAACTGCACCGGGCCTTCCCCGCCGCCGTGGTCTTCATGCACCCCGAGGATGCCGAGGCGCGCGGGCTGCGGCGCGGGCAGGAGATCTCCATCTCGACCCGCCGCGGCGAGATGCTGAGCCGGCTCGAGACGCGCGGGCGCAACAAGCCTCCAAAGGGGCTCGTCTTCGTGCCGTGGTTCGACGAAGGGCAGCTGATCAACAAGCTGACGCTGGATGCGACCTGCCCGCTCTCGAAGCAGACGGACTTCAAGAAATGCGCCTGCAAGGTCGAGCGGGCCTGACACGGCCGTGATCCGGGCCGGTGCGCGCGCGCAGCGCACCGGCCGCCGCCACCCCAAGGAGCCCGGGGATGCCCTCCGCAACGCCAGTCCTCTCGCCACAGCGCCGACGGTTCCTGCAGGACACCGCCCGGATGGGCGGCGGCTGCCTGCTGGCGGGAGCCGGGCTTGCCTGGCTCGCGAGCGACGCGCAGGCCCTGCCGGCGCAGGCGCTGCGCCCGCCCGGAGCCCTGCCCGAGAAGGACTTCCTCGCCACCTGCATCCGCTGCGGGCTCTGCGTGACCGACTGCCCCTATGACACGCTCTCGCTGGCGCGGCTCGGCGTCGACGGCCCGGCCACCGGCACGCCCTTCTTCACCGCCCGCGACGTGCCCTGCGAGATGTGCGACGACATCCCCTGCGTCGCCGCCTGCCCCACCGGCGCGCTCGACCCGGCGCTCAAGAACATCGACGACGCGCGCATGGGCACCGCCGTGCTGGTCGACCAGGAGAACTGCCTCAACTTCCTCGGCCTGCGCTGCGACGTCTGCTACCGCGTCTGCCCGGTCATCGACGAGGCCATCACGCTCGAGCTGTCGCACAACGAGCGGTCGGGCCATCACGCGATCTTTGCCCCGACCGTGCACGCCGGGCACTGCACCGGCTGCGGCATCTGCGAGAAGAGCTGCGTGCTGCCCGAGGCCGCCATCAAGGTGCTGCCGGTCCGCCTCGCCCGCGGCGCGCCCGCCGAGCACTACCGCAAGGGCTGGGAAGAGATGGAGCAGAACGGCGGGCCGCTGGTCGAGGGGATCATCGACCTTCCCGACCGCCTGCCGGGGCCGGGAACCGACAACCTCGCCGCCCCCGGGGGCTTCGAGCCCAGCTTCAAACTTCCTGGAGCGGGCGAATGAAGGCGGCGATGCAGCTCCCGGCCGGAGTGGAGGCGACCCGCGTCAAGGGCTGGTGGCTGGCCCCCCGCTTCCTGGTGCTGCGCCGTCTGTCGCAGGGCGTCTTCCTGGTGCTGTTCCTCCTCGGTCCCTGGTTCGGCATCTGGTGGGTCACCGGCACGCTCGCCGGCTCGCGCAGCTTCGGGATCCTGCCGCTGACCGATCCGTTTGTCCTCGCGCAGAGCATGGTGGCGGGGCACTGGCCGGAGCTGACCGCGCTGGTCGGGGCGCTGATCGTGCTGGCGGTCTACGCGCTGATCGGCGGACGGGTCTACTGCTCGTGGGTCTGCCCGATCAACCCGGTCACCGACGCCGCGCACTGGCTCCACGACCGGCTCGGCCTGCACAAGGGCTGGCAGCCCAAGCGCAGCACCCGGCTCTGGCTTCTCGGCACCGTGCTCGCCGTCTCGGCCTTCACCGGGACCATCGCCTGGGAGCTGGTCAACCCGATCACCATGCTGCACCGCGGGCTGGTCTTCGGGATCGGCTTCGCCTGGGCGCTGGTGGTGCTCGTCTTCCTCTTCGATCTGCTCGTCTCGCGGCGCGGCTGGTGCGGCCATCTCTGCCCGGTCGGCGCCTTCTATGGCCTCCTCGGCACGCACAGCCTGCTGCGGGTCTCGGCCACGCGGCGCAGCGCCTGCGACGACTGCATGGACTGTTTCGAGGTCTGTCCCGAGAACCACGTGATCGCCCCGGCGCTGCGCGGCAAGCCGGGCGAGACCCCGCTGATCCTGTCACCCGACTGCACCAATTGCGGACGCTGCATCGACGTCTGCTCGGTCAACGTCTTCGAGTTCACCCACCGCTTCGACCAGCATGTCGAGGCCACGGCCCTGCCCCCCACGGAACAGCCCAAGTCAACTGCCACCTGAGTGACAATAATGGAGAGCGCCCATGAAACTGCCGGTCATCGCGAAGATCGCCGCCTTCGCAACGCCCCTGCTGGTCGCAGGGCTGGTCGTGGCGCAGACGACGGGAGGCATCCAGTCGCTGCGCGGCGTCTCCGTCGATCAGGAACTTGACCCGCCCGAAGTCTACCCGCAGCAGCTGGGCCGCGAGGTGCGGAACTATCGCCAGCAGCCGCCGGTGATCCCCCATTCCATGACCCAGTACCAGATCGACCTGCGCACCAACCAGTGCCTCAGCTGCCACGACTGGAGCAACGCCGGCGACCGCGGCGCCCCGACCCTGTCGATGACCCATTACCTCGACCGCAACGGCAACCAGCTCGACACGGTGGCCGGCACGCGCTGGTTCTGCACCCAGTGCCATGTCCCGCAAGCGGATGCGCCGGCGCTTGTCGGCAACGACTTCGAAGCCTCCAGCGAAATGCGCTGACGCAACGACCGAATGGGAGAGACGACATGCCGGATCACAACGAGCGCGGGCACCGCAACTTCCTGCTTCGGATATGGGACGCCTTCTGGAGCCCCACCGGGATCTTCAGCGCGGGCTTCCTGCTGATCGCGGGATTCCTCGGGGGCATCCTCTTCTGGGGCGGGTTCCACTGGTCGCTGGAACTGACCAACACGGAAGAATTCTGCACCTCCTGCCACTCGATGGAGACCAACCTCGGCGAGTACCGCCAGACCGTGCATTACAACAACCACTCGGGCGTGCGCGCGATCTGCTCGGACTGCCACGTCCCGCACGAGTGGCAGTACAAGATGAAGGCCAAGATCATGGCCGTGAAGGACGTCTACCACGAGGCGATGGGCACCATCGACACCTCGGCGAAATACGAGGCCCGGCGGCTCGAGATGGCGGCCGCGGTCTGGAAGAAGATGAAGGCCACCGACAGCCGCGAATGCCGCAACTGCCACGCCTTCGAGTACATGGACTTCACCATCCAGGAGACGCGCGCCGCGCAGAACCACCAGCGCGCGGTCGACGAGAACATGACCTGCATCGACTGCCACCAGGGCATCGCCCATGACCTCGCCCCGGGCTATCTCGAGGAATACCAGCACGTCGTCGAGACCCTCGCGCAGAGCAAGGCCCCGGACGGCGCGGGCCGCGTCGACGTCGCCTCGATCAAGTCCTACCTGGGCATCTCTGCCGACTAACCGAACGGGCGCCGGGGCCGGCATCGCATGCCGCCGCGCCAGTAAAGCACGGAGACACGAACATGCTGAGCCTGCTTGATCTTCTCGGCACCATCGGTGGCAGCATCCTCGGCCTGCCCGGCATCCTGGGCGTCACGCTCGGAATGATGACTCGGAACTGGATCGTCGCGATGATCCTTGGCGGCGCGATCGGGGTGCTCACGCCGCTCATCCTGGGCGGCCACCACACCGCCCACGTGCCGATCACAACGCTGGAGTACAGCATCTCCACGGTCATCGGCATCATCGCGGGGCTTGTCGGCTGCGCGATCCGCCACAAGGGAGCGAGGGTGTAACCGCCCGCCCTCGCCCGGACCTAGGGCCAGGGATAGGTCGACAGCGGGATGCCCTGCTCGGCCAGTTCCGCCACGATCTCGCGGCGCTTGCGCACCACGTCGGGCACCGGAATGGCACGGCGGCGGGTCACCTCGGCCTCGTCGAAGCGCGGCGCTCCGTCCGACCAGGTCTCGAGGATGTAGTTCACCACCTCGGCGATCTCGGCGTCGGTGAGCGACGCCCCGAGAACCCCCGGGACGTGCATGATGTAGGTGCGACCCTCATCGGTATTGGCGATGTGGCCGACGGAGTCGGGAAACGCGGGAATGCCCCCCGGCAGCGATCCCTGGCCATCCATGCGGTGACAGCCGGCGCAGTGCAGCACGAAGGTCGCCCTCGGCGACATCTCCTGCGCGCCGAGCGGGCCGCCCGCGGCGATGGTAAGGGCCGCTGCCATGAGTATCTTGCGCATGTTCCTGTCCTCCGTCGGCTCTTGCTCAGCTGCCCGGCCGCATGGCGCGCAGGTCGGCGTGCCCGGGGGCGGCCTCCCGCGCGGCGGTGACGTCCTCGGCGGTGACTTCGGCGGTCTGGCCGCCGAACTCCTGCAGCACGTAGGTCGCGACCGCGGCCAGCTCCTCGGGCGAGGCGTCGTGCATCGGCGGCATCAGAAGGCCCGCGTAGAGCTGGCCGTCGATGGTCAGCGTGCCGCTGAGGCCGCTGGCCATGACGCCCGAGATGTAGGGCACCGCCTGGTCACCGAGCCCGGCCCAGAAGTCCGGCCGCGCCAGCGGCGGCGCGAAGCCCGGGGTGCCGAGCCCGCCCTCGGCGTGGCAGGCCGAGCAGGTCGTGTTGTAGAGCTCGGCCCCGTCGAGGTCCTGTGCCGCGACCAGCCCGGGGGCCAGCGCCGCGACCGCCGCGAGGGGCAGCAGGGATTTCAGCGTCCGGACCATGGTCATTCCGCCTGCCCGACGACGATGGACACCGTGCAGTGGTAGCCCTGGTTCTTGTTCGCCATGCACCAGTTGATGTCGTTGTAGAGACCCATGCGGTAGCCCGGGCGCTCGCCCTTCGAGTTGTAGCAGAAGGTCGTCGACAGCACCGCCGGCTTGCCGCAGCAGTCGTTGTACGAGACGAGGTAGTCCTTGCCGTCCTCGGGGTTGTTGCAGGTGCCGATCCAGGACACCGACGAGGCCTCGGAGCCCGGCGGGCAGGAGGTCACCGAGCCGCCCGCTTCCTCGCAGAGGAAGCCGTCGATGGCGCAGTGGCGCCAGTAGGAGCAGGCGTCCCCGGGCTCGTTGCCGGCCGCGTTGGCGCGGCGGTCGAAGGGCAGCACCGGGGTGAGCGCGGCGGCGCCCAGCAGGCTCGCGCCGGCCTGGGCGAGGAAGCTGCGGCGGCCGTTGCGGCGGGCCGCGGTCCGGGCTCCGGACTCGAAGGACTTGTCGAGGCGGGCGAGAAGATCGCTGATCAGTCTGGCCATGATGTGTCTCCTTGTTGGGGGATGTTCTTTTCGCGTCAGGCCTGGGCGGCGGCCTGCTGCATTGCGGCTTGCAGCGTCGGGATGCCGCTTTCCTTGGCGGTGAAGAGGCTTTCCAGCTGCTCGCGCGAGTTGATCAGCCCCTTCGACACGATGGTGTCGTCCGCGCCGATGAGCACGGCGAAGGGCAGTTTCGCGACCTTGAAGGTCTGGCCGAGCTCGGCCGAGAGGACATAGGGGAAGTCCTGCAGCCCCTCCTTCTCGATCATCCGGCGGTGCGGGTCGGGACGGCCGTCCGAGGCCAGCACCACGTCCAGCCAGCCCGCCTCGTCGCGGCGGATCGAGCGCAGCGCCGGGATCAGCGCCTTGCAGATCGGGCAGGTGGTCGACAGGAAGAACACCAGCTGCGCCCGGTCCGCGGAGCCGCCCAGCGTGAGCGCGGCGCCGTCGAGCGCGGTCAGCGCCAGCGAAGGCACCTTGGCGCCGATGTCGGGACCGCTGTCCGAGATCATTGCGCCGACCGGCGTGACGCGCTCGAAGAGGATGCCGATCTGCCGCGTCAGGGCGAGGATGATGCCAAGCTCGACAAGCACCAGCACCCAGAGCGCGATATTCGAAAATGCAAGAAGTTCCATGGGTTCGTTCCCTCTCAGGTCTGGCGGCGGATGAACCGCGCGTGCGAGATCAGCGTCTCGGCGATCGTGTAGAGCAGCGTCAGCATGAGCCCGGCGAGGATCCCCAGCGCCGCGCCCCAGGGACCGACGACCTGCAGCGGCGCGGCGGCGATGGCCAGCGCGACAGCGGCAAGCACCGCGTTGCGCGCGACCGTCGCCCCCGACACGATCTGCGGTGCGCCACCGCAGCCGCAGTCGATGCGGGTCTTGCCCCGCGACAGGGCAAGGGCCATGAGCAGCCCGTAGCCGAGGAACAGCCCTGCCGCGGCCAGCCCGCCGATCTGCCGGGTCGCCGGCAGCAGCAGAAGCAGCACGCTGGCCGCCTCTGCCAGGGCCAGCAGGCGCAGCGCCGTCGGCACGAGGGCCTCGGGCAGCACGCCGTAATCCTGGGCAAACCCGACGCTGGGCAGGAACTGGCTGGTCTTGTGCCAGGCGGCCCGGGCGAGGATCACCACCACCAGGACCGTGGCCGCCACCACGCCATGCGCGACAAGGCTGTCCATGCTCAATGATCCAGCGAGATCATGGTGAGGAAGAAGCCGACACCGGGGCGCTCGCCCGCGAAGGCGATGTCCGGCGTCTCGCCCAGCGTCACGTCATAGCGGGTCACCGAGCCGCCGTGGTTCGCGCCGAAGAGCGTCGGGGTCTCGTCCTGGCTGACGCTGATCGTGCCCTCGCCATGCGCCGGGAAGCGGCCCTTGAGGCTCACGTCCGCCATGTCGATCATCCAGATCTCCTCGGCGGGGTTCTTGTGGCTGCCGTCGAAGGGGTTCGAGTGCATCAGCACGAAGGCGGTGTTCGACGCCTTGTGATAGGCGATCACCTCGGATCCGCCCGGCGCCCAGCCCTCGATGTCGCCGAGCAGGGATTTCTTCTCGGCCAGCACCGGGGTCTCGCCGCTGTCGTCGACGAAGTGCAGAACGCCGCCGTAGGAGACCCAGACCAGCTTGTCGCCGACGCGGATCGGGTTGGCGATCAGCGGGTCGGCCGCCGGGTCGAAGATCGTCTCGGAGCGGGCGAAATCGCTGAAGCTGCCGTCGGCCTCGTAGCTGACGCTGGCGATCTTGCCGTCACCGCAGAGCATCGAGAAGCGCTGGCCTTCCAGCGCGGGGTTGATCGTCCAGCAGCCCGGCGAGGGGATCTCGGCGACCGCCTCGCCGCTCTCGAGGTTGATCACTGACACCGACTGCGCCGGGGCGGCGTTCTGGATCAGCAGCAGCTTCTCGTCGGGGCTGAGCTGCATCAGCGTCGGCTGGGTCTCGGCCTGGGCGAGCTTGCCGAGCGGCAGCTCGATCTCGCGGCGCAGCTTCAGCGTCTTGAGATCCCATTCCTCGAGGATCGGGTGCGCGGTGCCGCGCAGGTAGCGCTCCATGTAGATGCCCGCGGTATAGAGCGTGTCGCCCGCCGCGTTCATCTTCATGTTGGCCGCGGTGCCGGTGCCGATGTTGCCCTTCAGCTTCAGCGTCTCGGCATCCAGCACGAAGACGTTGCTCGAGCCGTTCAGCGCGAAGTCGATGACAAGCGCGTTCGGACCTTCGGGGATGCTCGCCTCGACCGACAGCACCTCGGGCTTGAAGTCCTCGGCCTGCGCCACCGGGGCCAGCAGGGCCGAGACCAGGGCAAGGGCGGTTGTACGCTTGAGCGTCATGTTGTCTTTCTCCGTGTTGGGCAGTGCCGGGAGCACGCCCGGCGCGGATCCGCGTCCGGGGCCGGTCAAGCGGCCCCGGACCCGTGTCATCAGGCGATGATGACCTGGATGTCGGTGTATTCCTGGTAGCCTTCCTTGCCGAACTCGACGCCGAAGCCGGACATCTTGCGGCCGCCGAAGGGCGCGTTGGGCTGGATCATGCCGTGCTTGTTGATCCACACGGTGCCGCACTCCAGCCGCGCCGCGATCCGCTTCGCCGCCTCGATGTCGCTCGACCAGACCGAGCCGCCAAGGCCGTTCGGGTTATCGTTGGCCGCGTCGATCACCGCGTCGAGGTCGGTGTAGCGGATGATCGGCAGCACCGGGCCGAACTGCTCCTCGTCGACCAGCGGATCGCCGTTCTCGAGGTCGGCGATCAGCGTGACGGGGAAGAACAGCCCCTCGCCCGCCGTGCCGCCGGTCAGCACGCGGCCCTTGGCAGCCCCGCTCTCGGCCAGCGCCTTGACCTTGTCAAACTGCATCTGGTTCGCGATCGGGCCCATCACCGAACCCTCGTCGAGCCCCGCGCCCATCGGCACGTTGCGCACGTAATCGGCCAGCGCCTCGCAGACGGCGTCGTAGACGTCGTCATGCACGTAGAGACGCTTCAGCGCGGCGCAGGTCTGGCCCATGTTGATGAAGGCGGACCAGAAGAGGCCCTCGGCGATCGCCTTGGGATCGACGTCGGGCAGCACGATGCCGGCGTCGTTCCCGCCCAGTTCCAGCGTCAGGCGCTTCATCGTGTCGGCGGCGCTGCGCATGACCTTCTGGCCGGTCGGCGTGGAGCCGGTGAAGACGATCTTGCGGATGTCCTCGTGACCCGACATCAGCGCGCCGAGGTTGTCCTCGGTCTCGTCGGCGGTGACCACGTTGACCACGCCCGCGGGCAGGACCTCGTTCATCAGCTCGATGACCCGCAGCGTCGACAGCGGCGTGTAGGGCGAGGGCTTGCTGACCACGGTGTTGCCCGAGCGGACCGCGGGGATGATGTGCCAGATGGCGATCATCACCGGCCAGTTCCAGGGCGTGATCGAGCCGACGACACCCAGCGGGCGGCGGTGCAGCTCGACGCGGCCCTCGGGCGTGTCCTGCAGCACCTCGACCGGCGCCGAGAGCGCGGCGGTGTAGCGCGTCCAGGCGACGGCGCCGCCCATCTCGAAGCGCGAGCCGAGCCCGTTCAGCGGCTTGCCCTGCTCGCGGGTGATCAGCGTGGCGATCTCGTCGGCGTGCTGCTCGAGCTTGTCGGCGATCGCGTTGCAGGCGGCGGCGCGCTCTTCCTCGGAGGTCAGCGACCAGGTCGCGAAGGCGCGCCTGGCGGCGGCCACCGCGGCGTCGAGGTCCTGCGCCGTGCCCTGCGGCGCGTGGCCGACCACCTCGCCGGTGGCGGGATCGGTCACCGCGAAGCTTTTCGGTGCCGCGACGGGCTTGCCGTCGATGATCATCGCGAACGTCGCCGCCGCAGCATCAGTCTTGTCCAGCATGTCTCGCTCCTCGCCCATGCGTGTGATCGGGACAGGGTGCACGTGCCGCACGGCAGAATCTTGGGCTGGCGCGTCACGAGGCATTGGGGTTTTGCGCCAAGCCGGCCGCGCCGGGTGACACAAAAGAGCGTCGCGGGTTTTTCCTTTCGGCAGCCGAGACTTGGCGTTTCGGCGGCGATTTAGCTACACAATTAACGTGAAGTTTCACTTGTTCCGCGCTCTGCAGCCTTTATGAAGGGCTCCGCAGGAGGAAGGGAGGTCCACCATGCAGGCAGCGAAAGAGGCGCATACGTTCAGGGACGCCGCGTCGTTTCAGGCCGGTCTGACCGAGGTCTGCGGCCAGTACCGCATCATCCCGAACGGCTCCGACTTCTCGGCGAGCGCCGCGCTCCGGCGCTGTGGCGGGCTGGAAATGGCGACGGTCTCGCTGGGAAACAGCATCGTCGAGCGCGACCGCGGCGACATCCGCCGGGACCACACCGACCACTTCGTCCTGTCGCTGCAATGCAAGGGCCAGGCGCTGATCTCGCAGGACGACAGCCACGTGCGGCTGCGTGAGGGCGACTATTCCCTCACCGACGCCTGCCAGCCCTCCAGCTTCGTCTTCGACCGCGACCGGGCCGAGCAGATCTGCGTCCACCTCTCGCGCTCGGAGGTCACCGAGCGGTTCGGCGCGACCGCGCGCGGCGGGCTCTGCATCCGCCGCGAGGACGATCTTGCCGTCGCGATGACCGCCCTGCTGCGCCGCGCGATGAACGCCGGCGCGCCCGGCATCGACGAGGCCTTCCTGACGGTGCTCGGCAGCTGGCTGCAGGAGGCGGCGCAGACCGGCTCGTCGCGCCGGGCGGACGCAGGCTGCCTGCTGCGGCGCGCGCTCCAGCTGATCGACGACAACTACCGCGATTGCGACTTCGGCTCCGGCGAGCTGGCGGTCCGGCTGGGTGTGTCGCCGCGCAGCCTGCAGCGCGCCTTTGCCGGGCTGGGCGAGTCCCCGCGCGAGCGCATCCTGCGCCGCAGGCTCGAACGGGCGCGGCTGGAACTGGGGCAGCGCGGCACGCGGACGGTGACCGAGGTGGCGCTGGGGGTCGGGTTCAACGACATCTCGTATTTCTACAGCCGCTTCCGCGACCGCTTCGGCCACGCGCCGGGCCAGACGGCGCATGCCGACGCCTGAGCGCGCCGCCTAGAGCTTGCGCAGCTTGGCGTGAAGCTCGGTCAGAGCGCCGATCATCGCCTGGATTTGCGCCGGATCGGTGTCGGAGAAGAGCGCGGCGTAGAGGCCCTGCGCCTCGACCAGCGCCTCGCGCCGGATGCGGTCGCCCTTCTCGGTCAGGCACACCTCGGTCACCCGCCCGTCGGTCGGGCGCGGCCTCGTGGTCACCAGGTCGTCGCCGATCATCCGCTGGATGACCTTGGTCGTGGTGTTCAGCTTCAGCGCCGAGAACTCCGCGATCTGCGAGACCGACAGGTATTCCTCCTCGTAGAGGCTCATCAGCGCGCGCCAGCGCGGAATGTCGAGGCCGAGCGGCTTGATCCGCCGCTCCAGCGCGATCTCGTAGGCGGCCGCGACCTGGCTGACCCAGAAGAACGGCCAGTTTTTCTTGAAGTCCTTCGGTTTATCGACGGGCGTGTTCACGGTGATCACTCGGCAGTGGCTGACGGGATCCGACTACCCTGTTTTGCCGGGCGAGGAAACGTCAAATTTACCGTATTTCCAGAAGCTTCACGGCGGCCCCCGGACGGGGGCCGCCGTGCCTGGCGCGCGCCTACATCAGCTGCGGCACGAAGAGCACCAGCCCCGGGAAGGCGAGGATGATGGCGATGCGCAGGATATCGACCAGCACGAAGGGCACGAGCCCGCGGAAGATCGTCGCCACCCGCACGTCCCTCACCACCGATTTCAGCACGAAGGCGTTCAGCCCGACGGGCGGAGTGATGTAGCTGAGCTCGGTCACGATCACCACGTAGGTGCCGAACCAGATCAGGTCGTACCCGAGCCCGGCGACGATCGGGTAGAAGATCGGCACCGTCAGGGTGATCATCGACAGCCCCTCGAGCACGCATCCCAGCGCCAGGTAGATCACCGTGATCAGCAGCAGCGTGCCGAGCGGGCTTCCGACCGAGGTCACAAGGTCCTGGATGTCCCGGCTCATGCCCGACATGTTCACGTAGTTCGCGAAGGTCAGCGCGCCGAGCAGGATCAGGAACATGCTCGCCGTGGTCTTGGCGGTCTCGTAGAAGGTCGCCATCAGCGCGCGCATCTCGAGCCGGCCCTGCAGCAGCACCAGCAGGAACGCCCCCCCTGCCCCCATCCCGGCGCTTTCCGTCGGGGTGAAGACGCCGAGGTAGATGCCGCCCATCACGAAGATGAAGAGTCCCAGCGCACCCAGCACGCCCTTGAGCGCGACGAGCCGCTGGCGCAGCGGCAGCCGGGTCTCGGTCTGCATCTCGGCCCCATCGAAGGCGACCGAGACCCGCACCGCCACGGTGTAGAGCACGACGCCGAGGATGCCGGGGACGATGCCCGCGAGGAAGAGCTTGCCGATGTCCTGCTGCGTGAGGATGCCGTAGAAGACGAGGATCACCGACGGCGGGATCAGGATCCCGAGCGTGCCGCCCGCCGCGATGGATGCTGTGGACAGCCGGTCCGGGTAGCGGAACTCGCGCATCGAGGGCATGGCGATCCTGGTCATCGTCGAGGCGGTGGCCAGCGACGAGCCGCAGACCGACGAGAAGCCGCCGCAGGCGACCACCGTGGCCATGGCGAGCCCGCCCTTGCGGTGGCGCAGCCAGGCATGGGCGGCGGCATAGAGATCCCGCGCGATACCCGATTGCACCACGAAGTTCCCCATCAGCAGGAAGAGCGGCAGGATCGACAGGTTGTAGTGCCGGGAGTTGTCGAAGAAGGTCTGCCCCAGCAGCGCCAGCGAGGGCTGCCAGCCGATGATCGACACCGTGCCGACCGTGCCGACGAAGGCCAGCGCAAGGCCGATCGGCGTGCCGATCAGCAGCAGGGCAAAGAGCACGGCAAGGCCGATTTCCCAGTCAGACATCGCGGGCCTCCCCCGGTTTCAGCGCCAGCACCAGCAGGATCGCCGCCGCGCAGAGGCAGAGCAGCGCCGCCAGCCATGCCAGCGGCGCGAGCGGCAGCTTCAGCGTCGGCGTCATGCCGCCGTAGCCGTCGATCTGCGCGCCGATCACCCAGAGCCGCCAGGCGATCACGCCGAGGATCCCCGCCGAGGCGATCTCGACGAGGCGCTCGAGCAGGGTTCGGGCCGCGCCGCGCAGGTGCTCGACGCAGAGGTCGACCCTGATGTGGTCCCGGTCGAGGCTGGCGGCGGGCAGGCCGATGAAGACGACCGTCGCCAGCAGCATCTCGGTGAGTTCCGTCGCGCCGGGCAGCGGCGCGTTCAGCAGGTAGCGGCCCAGCACGTCCGCCACGGTGAGCGCCATCATCGCCAGCAGGAGCACGGCACAGATGAGCGCGAGACAGTGCCGCAAACGCTGTGCGTTTGCGGCTTTTGCAACTGGAGCGCTCATTCCGCGCTCAGGCTTTCGATCTCCCGAAGCAGCATCTGGTAGGCGGCCTCGCCGTCCACCCCGGTCTCGGAGACCAGCGCGATGTTGGCCTCGATCACCGGCGAGAAGGCCTCGCGCAGCGTGTCGAGCTCGGCCTCGGAGGCCTCGTGCACCGCCAGCTTGCCCTCGAGCGCGGCGCGGCCCGCGGCATCGGCCTTGTTCCACATCTCGCCCGCGCGACGGGCCAGCGCCTCGCCGAGCAGCGGCTCGATGGCGGCGCAGTCCTCGTCCGACAGGCTGTTCCACTTGCCTTCGTTCATCACCACCATGAAGGCGGTGTTGTAGATGCCGCCCTTGGCGACGAAGGCGTTGGTGAGCAGGTCGTTGAGGCGGAAGAAGTTCACCGACTCCCAAGGGAAGAAGATGCCGTCGGCGACCTTCTGGCTCAGGAGCTCGTAGGATTTCGACGACGGGCCCTCGACCGGCACCGCGCCCATCAGCTGCGCGAGGTCATGCGCGACCAGGCTGCCGACGCGCATCTTCTGGCCCGAGATGTCCTCGACCCCGGCGATCCCGGAGCTCGAGAAGATCTGGCCCGGGCCGTGGGTGTGCACGGCCATCACCTTCACCCCGGCATATTCCCCGGCCTGCGCCAGCATGGCGTCGTGCACGCGCTGGAAGGCGACCGAGGTCACCACCGCGTCGTCGCCGAGGAAGGGCATCTCGGCAATCGCCGAGGTCTTGAAGCGACCGGGGCTGTAGCCCTGCACGGTGTAGCCGATGTCGACGACGCCGTTCTTGACGAGGTCGTAGGTCGCGGGCGGCGGCCCGAGTGGCGCGGGAAGGATGTTCACCGTCACGCGGCCCTCGGTCACGCGCGCGATGTCCTCGGCCAGCGGCACGATGAGGTCGGTGACCTCCGGGTGCGACGGCGGCAGCCAGCTGTTGAGGGTCAGCACGGTCGCGGCAGAGGCGCTCGAGACCGCGGCGATGGCGAGGGCAGCGGCCCCGGCAAGCAGAGAGGCAATCTGTTTCATGTCAGGTTTCCCGTTGGAGTGAAGATGGCGGAGCGTTTCGCTCTCGTTCTTGGGCGGGCCGCGAGGCGCGGCCCCCGGGGCGCATCACGCGGGCTTCGCGGCCAGGTGATGATAGTCGCGGCTGAAGTAGACGAGCCCCTCGCGGGCCTGCTCGCCAAGGTGCACGGCCTGCACCTCGCAGAAGAGCACCGAGTGCGAGCCCTGCTCGATCACCGAACCGATGCGGCAGTCGAAGGCGACATTGGCGTCGGCAAGCACCGGCGAGCCGGTCTTCAGCACCATCCAGTTGCCCTGCGCGAAGCGGTCGACACCCTCGACGTAGCGGGCAAAGACGTTCGACAGCTGCTGGTGCTGCGCCGCCAGCACGTTGACGCAGAGATGGCCGTTCTGCAGGAACTTGCCGTGCACGAAGGCCTTGCGGTTGACGCAGACCAGCAGCGTCGGCGGCGCGTCGGTGACCGAACAGACCGCCGAGGCGACCAGCGCGTGCCGCCCCGCGGGGCCGTCCGAGGTGATCAGGTTCACCGCCGCGCCCATGCGGCTCATGCCCTCGCGGAAGTCCAGCTGTTCGGGGGTCAGGTCCATGGCGCCCTCTCCTCAGATGTCCAGCACGAGACGGCCGCGGCCGCGCGAGCAGCAGGCGCAGATCTGGTCGCCGTCCTCGCGCTCCTCGTCGGTGAGGAACTCGTCGCGGTGCTCGATCTCGCCCTCGAGGACGTCGGTCACGCAGGTGCCGCAGACCCCCTCCTCGCACTTGACCTCGATCTTCACGCCGTGCCGGGCGAGCACCTTGGCGATGGTCTCGTCCTCGCCGATGGTCACGGTGAGGCCCGAGCGCCGCGCCTCGACCTCGAAGCTGTTGCCGGTGAGATCCACATCCGCCGAGAAATACTCGCGGTGCACGTTGGCGGTCGCGTGGCCCGCCGCCTCGGTCGTGCCGATCACCCAGTCCATGAAGCCCTGCGGGCCGCAGACGTAGATGTGCACGCCCGCGGCGGGCGCGGGCACGTCGCGCGCCAGATCGAGCTTCTGCTCGGGCGCTTGGTCGTCGAAGTGGAAGCGGACCTTGTCGGCGAAGGGGGCCGCGCGCAGGTCGTCGTGGAAGGCGGTCACCTCCGCCGAGCGGGTGCAGTAGTGCAGCACGAAATCCCGCTCCAGCGCGTGCAGCCGCCGCGCCATCGCGATCATCGGCGTGACCCCGATGCCGCCGCCGAGCAGCACCGAGAAGCTCGCCTCCTCGGCCAGCGGGAAATGGTTGCGCGGCCCCTCGACCTTCAGCGTCGCGCCGGGCACGGCGGCCGCATGCACCGCGACCGAGCCGCCGCGCGAGTTCGGGTCCTTCAGCACGCCGATCTCGTAATGGCCGCGCTCCGCCGGGTCCGAGCAGAGCGAGTACTGCCGCCAGAGGTCGAGCTCGGGCAGGTAGAGATCGAGATGCGCCCCGGCGGTGAACCCGGCAAGCGGTGCGCCGTCCGCCGGCACGAGGCGGATGCGGGCGATGTCGCCGCGGTCGTCGAGCCGCTCGCTGACGGTCAGCGTCATGGACTGTGCCATGGGAAGATCCTTCATCGCACGTAGAGCCCGCCGTTCACGTCCCAGCAGGCGCCGGTCACGAAGCCCGCCGCGGGCGAGGCCAGCATCACCACCATCTGCGCCACGAACTCGGCATCGCCGAGCTTGCCGACGGGGATGTTGGCCCGCATCGCGTCAATGTTCTCGCCCAGCACGGCACGCACCATCGGCGTGTCCATCGGTCCCGGGGCAATCGCGTTGCAGGTGACGCCGAAACCCGCGAGGTCGCGCGCGAAGACCTTGGTCAGGGTCAGGATCGCGCCCTTCGAGGCGGCGTAATGCGCCCCGGTCGCGGTGCCGCCGTTCTGCCCCGCCAGAGAGGCGAGGTTGACGATCCGCCCGTAGCCGCGCGCCTTGAAGTGCCGGCCGAAGATCTGGCTTCCGGCGAAGGTGCCGCCGGCGTTGGTCGCCATGATCTCGTTGAAGGTCGCCGGGTCGATGTCGAGCAGCGGCGCGACCTCGGTGCGGGCGGCGTTGTTCACCAGCACCTCGACCGAGCCGTAGCGCTCGACGCACTGGTCGAGCACGTACTGGAAATCCCCGGGTTTCGAGACGTCGAGCGTTGCGGTCATCGCCATCTCGCCCGCGAGGTCGAGCTCGGAGGCCAGCTTCGTGGCCTCCTCCCCCGGATCGCGGTCGGCGATGATCACCCGGTAGCCCGCGGCGTGAAGCGCGCGGACCGCCGTGGCCCCGAAACCGCGTGCGCCACCGGTGACGACCGCGGTCTGGACCTTCTCGGGAAGCGGGGCCGCCATCAGAAGAGATAGCTGAACGAGTTCAGCATCCCGTCGGAGTTCAGCAGCTTGACGATCTTGCGGTGCAGCTTGAAGCCGCGCTCGCCCCGCCGCAGCGTGTAGAAGGCGTTGCCCGCCCACTGCCGCTGGCGGCCGAACTTGTCCTCGATCACGTGCTCGGCGGCGCGGACATGGATCTCGTCGCCCTCGATGCGGTCGATGACGATGCGGCTGATGGTGCGCACGGTCAGCGCCGGCGGCGCCGAGGAGATCGAGAAGCCCGCCTGGAAGCGCCCGACCCGGTCGCGCCGCATCTTGGCGTTGTCGTAGCAGAGGTTCACCTGGTTGGCGTAATCCTCGCCGTCGCCCATCGGCATGATGTAGAGACCGTCCTCGGTCCAGAGGTCGAGCCATTCGTCATAGCGCTTGCCGTCGAGAATGTCGGCCTCGGTCCACAGGAACTCGGTGACCTCGTGCAGCAGCGCCGGGGTCTCGATCTTGCTCATCTCAGTCATTGGACATCATCCGTTTCCACATCTCGTATGCCGCCCGCATACCGGTCTCGGCGCTGATATGGCCACGCGGCCCCATCACGCCGGGCACCTCGTCCACCAGCCCGCGGTTCACCAGGATCGGCAGCTCCTCGCCGCCCTTGGTGCCGCGCTGGACGCGCTCCCAGACTTCGGCATCGTCCGGCGAGCCGAAGCCCATCGGCCCCTGGAAGTGCTCGTGCAGACGGATGCGCGCCTGGTTGGCCGCCTGCGGCCCGCCCTCCATGCCGAGGGCGATGTGGCGGATCTCGGTCTGCTCGACCGATTTCGGCGTCAGCACCCGCAGGAACGAGAGCGAGAAGGACACGTTGGGGAAGAGGTTGAGGTTGAAGCCCGCCCCGCCGACCGCGCGGACGATCTTGCGCACCTGCGCCTCGTCGTAGCCCTCGGCGCGGATCTCGGCGGCGAGTTCCTCGAAACGGTCCTCGATCGGGTCGTCGAGGTGGTCGTCGAGGTCCTCGCGCTCGGGCATCATCATCATGATCGAGTGACCGTTGCCGAGGTCCTCGACCCAGCCCTTGCCCTTGTCGAGGAAGTCGAAGAGGTCGGTCGTCTGCGCGTCCAGCGTCTGCATGAAGGACTTGTGGACGATCGGGAAGTGATAGGCGTCGGTGGTGTTCTCGAGCTGCACCTTCCAGTTCATCGGAACCGCGAACTGGTGCTCGCCCAGCACCTTCACCGGGAAGCCGCCGCCCTGCTTCATGAAGAGGTCGATGTAGCGGCAGACCTCGGGGCCGAGGAAGTCGACCAGCGGCTCGGCATCCTCGTTGAAGGTCGCAAAGACCATGCCGTTGTAGGCCTCGGTGCGCAGCTTCAGCAGGCCGTGCTGGGCCTTGTCGAAGTCGTCGCCGTACTGCTCGGGATAGGGCAGCGCGCGCAGCGAGCCGTCGAGGCCGTAGCCCCAGCCGTGGTAGGGGCACTGGAAGGACGAGGTCTTGCCCTTCTTCACCTCGCAGACCGTCGCCGCGCGGTGGCGGCAGCGGTTGACCATGACGTGGATCGCGCCCTTGCGGTCGCGCACCACGATCACCGGCTCGAGCCCGACATGCGACAGGCGGAACGATCCCTTGTCGGGGAATTCGCTCTCATGCGCGACCCAGACCCAGGTCTTCTTGAAGATCTTCTCCATCTCCTCGGCGAAGAGACCCGGATCCTCGTACATCTGCGTCGCGACCTTGGCGTCGGTGCTGTAGAGCGCGTCGAGATCGCTGAATTTGGCTGTGTCCAAAGACATCGTGTCAGCTCCTGTGTGCCTGGGGAATTTCAAGGGCGCGGCCCATGCGCGCCTCGACGGTCATGTATTTCCAGAGCCGGTCGTTGCCCTCGCCCACCACGATGGTCCGCAGCAGGTTGCAGGCGGCCTGGACCGCGGCGCGGTCGGGGAAGTCGCAGAGCATGTACCAGGTGAAGGGGAAGCCCTGGGTCGCGCCCACCATGGTCTGGTCATCGTCGAAGGTGCCGATGATGGTCACGCCCTCCATCTGGTCGATGCCGGACATGAGCTCCTGCGTGGCCTTCCAGACCGGGCCGATCTGATCGAACGGCAGGCTGAAGAAGGTCGGGTGGTTGTTGAAGCACAGCAGCGTGCGCAGCGGCGGAGTGTCGGTCATGTCTGTCGTTCCTCTTACGGGTAGCCGGGCATGGTGGGTTCGTCGAAGAAGGCCGCGCCTGCGGCGGTCAGCGTGCCTTCGGAGAGGAAGGCGTGCTGCGCGACGGAGGCGGCGTCGATCATGAACCGGCCCAGCGGATGGCCGTGGTTGATGGCGGTGGAGCCGCCGAGCGCGAAGGCGCGGCGCGCGGCCTCTGCGCCCTCGCGGGCGGCCTGCGAGGCGACGAGGCGCAGGCGCACATGGGTGTCGCGGCTGACGGCATCAGCATGGGCAAGCTCGTCCCAGGCGGCGTCCAGAGTGTCGTAGAACAGCGCCTGCGCGCCGAGGTACTGCGCCCGCGCCTTGGCGTATTCGGTCTGCACATAGGCCCGCGCGCCCGGCTTCGGCGCGCCGGTCACCGAGGCGCGCGTGCCGGTCTCGTGGATGAAGTCGAGCGCTGCCCGCGCGGCGCCGAGCGCCACGACCGCCAGCACCTGCGAGGCCAGCGCCATCGACGGGTAGCGGAAGATCGCGTCGTCCATCGTCGGCTTCGCGCCGCGCACGAAGGTCATCTCGCGCGGGACCACCACGTTGCTCACCTTGATGTCATGGCTGCCGGTGGCGCGCAGGCCGATGGTGTTCCAGGTGTCCACCACCTCGACCTCGGCGCGCGGCATGATCGCGATGAGCGGCAGCTTGGTGTCGTTGTCCTCGACCTTGATGCCCACACCGGCAAGATCGGCGCCCATGATGCCCGAGCCCCAGGGCCACTGCCCCGAGACCTCGTAGCCGCCCGCGACCAGCCGCGCGGGCTGCGGCGGGAACATCGCGCCGGCAAAGACCGTGTCGGGGTTGCCGCCGTAGATCTTCGCGTAGACCTCTTTCGGCAGGGTCGCGAGGTAGGTCGCCGAGACCCCGAAGCTCGCCACCCAGCCCGCCGAGGCGTCGGCCGTGGCGATCTCTTCGATCAGGCGGCAGAACTCGGCCGGGCTGCGCGCGTCGCCGCCGAAGCGGGTCGGCACGAAGGCGCGGTAGACACCCAGCGTCTTGAAGTCCTCGACCACGTCCTGCGGGATGTGGCGCAGGTCCTGGAACTCCTGCGCGCGGGCGCGGATGCCCGCGAGGATCTCGGTTTCGGAGCGCGGCCGCTCGAGCGCCGCTGTCTGGGACGTCATGCGATGTCCTCCTTCTGGTGCAGGGTGGTGAACGAGGCGGCGATCCATTCGGCGATCGCGCAGAGATGCGCGTCATCCCCCTTGCGCCCGATGATCTGCAGCCCCGCCGGCAGGGACCGGGGTCCGGTCTTCATCGGCAGGACGATGGCGGGATGGCCGCTCAGGTTGAACGGACGCAGGAAGCGCGTCAGCGGCAGTACGGCGGCCGGATCCTCGGCCTCGGTCAGGGTCGGCGGGACGTGCGGCAGCGCGGGCGTGACGAGCGCGTCGACCGTCTCGAGCGCCGCGTCTACCTCGGCGGTGAAGCTTGCGCGCACGGCTTCGGCGCGGGCGACCTCCTCCAAGGTGATCCCTAGCGCCTTTTCCAGCCGCGCGCGGACATCCGCGCCGATCTGTGCCCCGCTGTCGAGCAGGTGGCCATAGGCGCGGGCGGTCTCTGCCCCGATCAGCACCATCCCGGCGTCGAAGGCGGCGTCGAACTGCGCAAGCGTGACGTAGCCCGCGTGCGGCGCGCCCTCCTGCATGGCGATGCGCAGGGCCTCGCCGAGCGCCGGATCGGGGTCGCACTTGATCCGGGCAAGGCGCGGCGCCCTGCTTAGCGGCGCGTGGCGGCAGAAGCCGGGATCGACGGCGGCCATGGCGCGGTTCAGGGTCTCGGCGCTGCGGGCAAAGACGCCGACGCAATCGAGCGAGCTTTCCGCCGGATGGCAGCCCGCGCGGCTGATCCGCCCGAAGGTCGGCTTGATGCCGTAGACGCCGCAGCAGATCGCGGGCTGGCGGACCGAGCCGCCGGTGTCGGAGCCGATGGCGAAATCGCAGAGCCCCGCCGCTACGGCGACGGCCGAGCCGGAGGACGAGCCGCCCGGGATGCGGTCGGGCCAGGCCGGGTTGACCGGGGTGCCGAATGTGGGGTTCACGCCGGTCATGCCATAGGCGAGCTCATGCATCCCGGTCTTGCCGATGATGCGGCAGCCGGCAGCGAGAACCGCCTCGACGACAGCGGCATGAGCCTCGGCGGGCGGCGCATCACGCAGCGCGGCGGAGCCGCAGGCGGTGACCTGTCCGGCGATGTCGATGCTGTCCTTGACCGCGACGGTCATGCCCTCGCCTCCGAGGGACAGGGCCGCGACCAGCGCGCCGTAACGATCTTCCCGATGTGTCATGGCCCCTCCCAAGGCTGGGCCTCCGACGCCCTTATTGCGGTAAAGTTACCGTATCTGGGATTCGTTACAAGAAAATTCACATGAATGTTGCACTTTTTATTTTCGCCGACATTCTGGGCCCATGAAATCAGGCGATTGGAGGTCGCGATGACAGAAGAGAGGCTCGCAAAGCTCGAGCAGCGCCTTGCCGTGCTCGAGGCCGAGGCCGAGGTGCGCCGCCTGCAGGCGCGCTACATGTTCCTGTGCGACACGCCGAATCCCGAGCATGGCTGCGCCACCGACGCCGAGCGGATCGACCGGATCATGGAGCTTTTCGCGCCCGAGGCCGTCTGGGAGGGCGTGGGCGAGTACTATGACGGGCAGTTCGGCAAGGCCGAGGGCTGGGACGCGGTTAAGGCGCATTTCCAGAACTTCTGGGGTGGCAAGAAAGACCCCGCGCTGATCCTCAACTGCCACTACCTGACGTCCGAGCAGATCCGCGTGGCCGGGGATGCGCAGACCGCCGAGGGCAACTGGGTGCACATGCAGCCCTGGCTGTTCTCGGACGGCAAGGCGCTGCTGCGCTCGTCGCGGCTCTTCAACTCCTACCGGCGCTGCGAGGATGGCGTCTGGCGCTTCACCCGCAACCGCACCGAGAACGTGTTCGTCGCGCCGCTGCCCGCGACATGGGCGTCGGACTACCCGTCCACGTCGGTGCTGATGAAGCCCTGACGCGGCGAGCCTCGATCCGGAAATGCAGAAACGCCCCGGGGCTTCCCGGGGCGTTTCCTTTTTCTGGACAATAGGGGTTTGCGCGCCCGGGCCTCAGGCCGGGACCAGCGCGGTCATCCGGCGCAGCCCCTCGAGGAAGAACGGGCGGAAGCCCTCGGGATGCTCGCTCATCGGGAAGTGGCCCAGCTCGTCCATGACCGCGAGCGTCGCGCCGGGGATCGCCTTGGCGGTGCGCTCGGCATCCTCGGGCGTGCAGGTCAGGTCATAGGCGCCGACGATGATGTGCACCGGGGTCGCCGCGGTGTCGATGTCCTTCAGCCGCCCGACCAAGCTGTCGTCGCGGGTGTAGAAGCTGAGATCGCCGCGGAACACGCCCGGGCCGCTCTGCATGAACATCCACAGCGTGTTCCAGCGCTCGGCGTTCGGCGCATGGGGCGAGATGTTGGCCGAAACCAGCGCCGCCCCCATCTCGCCGCCATGGGCGTCGGGGCGGTGGAACCAGTCGATGTCGTACCAGGCGGGCTGGAAGTCCGAGGCCTCGATGGCGATGAAGCCGCCGAACTTCCCGGGGTGCAGCGCCGCCAGCTGCAGCGCGATCCGGCCCCCCATCGAGCAGCCCGCGAGCACCGGGCGGTCGAGCCCGAGCGCGTCGATCACCGCCAGCACGGTCTCGATATAGGCCTCGGTCGTCAGCAGGTATTCCTGCGTCTCGAACCCCTCGGGCGGCAGTGACTTGCCGTGCCAGGGCATGTCGAAGGCGATCAGCCGGTGCGTGGCGGTCACCTCGGGATCGTTCATCAGGTGGCGCCACTGTCGGGTGTCGGCGCCCGCCGTGTGCAGGCAGACCACCGGACGGCCCTGCCCCGCCTCCTCGAAGTAGATCCGCCGCGGCGCGCCGCCGATGCTGACGGTCATGTAGCGGCCGGTGATGGGCTCGATGCTCATGCGGCGATCTCCTTGCGTGCGCGGACCAGGGTCATCACCTCCTTGAAGAAGCGTAGGTTCTTGACGAGCGTCAGGATGTCGCCGTCGATGCGCCCCCGGCCGATCTTCACCAGCCCGAAGATGTCGTGAAAGCCGGGCGCGGGTCGCTCCTGCCAGAACGCCTCGAACGCCGCGCGGTCGGTGCGCAGGGCAAAGCGCCAAGGGGTCTTGCGGCTCGGCCCCTCGACAACCGAGACGATGTGCCCCTTCTCGAAGGTCAGGTAGTACTCCTCGCCCTCCACCTCGATCAGCACGGTTTCCGAGAACAGGCGCCCGAGGCGCAGCAGATGCGGTGCCTCCTCCAGCCTTGCCTGCATTTGCCTGAATGTGTCGATCACCACGCGTCTCCCTCGTCGTCGAAGCTCGCCTCCTGATCGCATGCGGCGCAGGATCGGCACCATGCCGCGACGGGTATGGTGCGATACTCTGACCATCGCGCCCGGTATCACTTGATACCGGGGTGGGCATTGGGTGGCGGCGCGATTTTGATCAGAACGGAGACCGGCGTGGTTCAAGTCTCGACCACAGCAGAAATGACCGCTATCGCGGTCCACCCAAGGAGGAGGGGTTCATCATGGGCATCGTAAACCAGGACAACATCACCGACGTCGTCATCCAGAGTCTCGGCCGGAACGGGGACGTCACCGACCGCCAGCGCGAGATCATGACCTCGCTGATCAAGCACATTCACAGCTTCGTCAAGGAGGTGAAGCTGCAGCACCACGAGTTCCTCGAGGCCTGCGCCTACCTCGTGCGCGCCGGCAAGCTGAGCAGCGACAACCGCCAGGAATTCATCCTGCTGGCCGACATCCTCGGCATCGAGGTGCTGGTCGACATGATGACCAACCCGGTCGAGGGCAATGCCAGCGAGTCGACGGTGCTCGGGCCGTTCTACCGCGAGAACCCGCCGGTGCTGCCGAAGGGCGCCTCGATCATCAAGAAGCACTTCGACAACGAGGAAACCGCCTATTACGAGGGCTACATCCGTGATGCCGCCGGCAAGGGCATCGCCGGGGTGACCATCGACGTCTGGGAAGACGCGCCGAACGGCATCTACGAGAACCTCGACCCCGACCAGCCCGACTACAACCTGCGCGGCCGGTTCGAGACCGACGAGACCGGGCACTACGCCTTTGTCGGCGTGCGCCCCGTGCCCTACCCCATCCCCGAGGACGAGACCGCGGGCGAGCTGCTGCGCTTCATGGGTCACCACCCGAACCGCCCCGGCCACATGCACTTCATCATCTCGAAGGACGGCTACCGCCCGCTGATCAGCCAGATCTACGACGCCGACAGCAAGTGGCTGGACGACGACAGCGTCTTTGCCGTGAAGGAAAGCCTGATCGGAAAGTTCAAGCCGGCGCAGCCGGAGCACGGCACCGACCTGCACTTCGAATTCGATTTCGCGCTGAAGTCCGAGGCGGAGCTGGCCAGCGTCGCCGCCGAGTGATCGGACCACATGACGTGGGAAGGCCCCCGGTGTCCGGGGGCCTTTTTCCGTTCCCGCACCCGGGCCGTTCGGCTAGACAACCGCTGAGGGGGACCGCCGATGAACTTCAAGCAGCTGACCTATTTCATTGCCGTCGCCGAGGAGCTGCATTTCGGCCGCGCGGCCGAGCGGCTCGACATGGCGCAGCCCCCGCTCAGCCGTCAGATCAAGCAGCTCGAGACCGATCTCGGCGCAGTGCTCTTCCACCGCGGCCGGCGGACGATCACCCTCACGCAGGCGGGCGAGCGGCTGCTGGAGCGTGGCCGGGCGATCCTGACGCAGCTGGAAGACACGCAGCTCGAGGTGCGCCGGCTCGGCCAGGGCGCCGAGGGGCGGCTGCGGGTGGGCTTCGTCGGCTCGGCAACCTTCGGCATCCTGCCGACGATCATCAAGTCGTTCCGCGCGAACTACCCCGAGGTGAACCTCAGCCTCACGCCGATGAACAACGCCCAGCTGCACCGGGCGCTGGTCTCGCGCGAGCTCGACGTGGCCTTTGCGCGCCCGGCGCTCGAGGACCCGGAGTTCCTGACCAAGGTGTTGATGGAAGAGCCGCTGATCCTTGCCATGCCGGACACGCTGCCGACGCGGCGCGCGGGTGCCGCCTGCCTTGCCGATCTCGAGGGGCAGAACCTGATCCTCTACCCCGAGCGCCCGCGCCCGAGCTACGCCGACCTCGTGCTGAACGCCTGCGAGGACGCGGGTTTCTCCGCGCCCGACCGGCTCTGGTGCATGGATCTGCAGACCGCGCTCAGCCTCGTGGCGATCGGCGAAGGCGCCTGCATCGTGCCGAAGTCGGTGGGAGTCGCGCCGCGCAACGGCATCGCCTTCCTGCCCTTCGAGCCGGAGCTGGCCCGGACGTCGCTGTCGGTGAACTACCGGCTCGACGACCAGGGCCTGCACGTGCGCAACTTCGTGCAGATCGCGCAGAAGGTGGCCCGCAAGCTGGTCTGAGCGGGCCGCCTTGCCTTACTCTGCCGAGAGCGCGTGGACCCGCCGCAGCCGGTCGCGCCGGTAGAACTCGATCTTGCTCTCGTCGAGCGCGATGCCGAGCCCCGGCCCCTGCGGGATCTCGACGCAGAAGTCGCTGTAGCCGACCGGCTCGGCAAGGATCTCGTCCTTCAGCAGCAGCGGGCCGAAAAGCTCGGTGCCCCATTTCAGCGTCTCGACCGTGGAGAAGAGCTGCAACGCCGCCGCCGTGCCGAGCCCGGTCTCCAGCATCGTGCCGCCGTAGAGCCCGAGCCCCGCGGCCTGCCCGATCGCCACCACCTCGGCGGCGCGCTTGAGCCCGCCCGATTGCGCCACCTTCACCGCGAAGACATCCGCCGCATCGGCACGCACGACGCTCAGCGCGTCCTCGGGGCCGTTCAGCGCCTCGTCCGCCATGACGGCGATCTCGTAGCCCCGCGTCAGCTCGGCCATCGCGGCGCGGTCGCGCGCGGGCACCGGCTGCTCGACCAGCTCGCAGCCGGCCTCCTGCAGCCCCTTCAGCCCCCAGCGCGCATCGGCGAGCGACCATGCCTGGTTGACGTCGACGCGGATCGAGGCCGCGTCCCCGAGCGCCTCTTTGATCCGCGCGACATGGGCCACGTCCTCGCGCACCGGGCGCTTGCCGATCTTCAGCTTGAAGATGTTGTGACGCCGCGCCTCGATCATCTCCTGCGCCTCGGCGATGTCGGTCTCGGACCGGCCCGAGGCGAGCGTCCAGGCGACCGGCAGCCGGGTGTGCACCGCGCCGCCGAAGAGCTGCGCCACCGAGACGTCCTTGCGCTTGCCGAGCCCGTCCCAAAGCGCGATCTCGACGGCCGACTTGGCGATGCGGTTGCCGCGCACCGCCCTGTCCATGAGATGGATCGCGCCGTTCACATCGTCGCCGTCGCGGCCAAGCAGCAGCGGCGCAATGTAGTCCTCGATCGCCGACTGGATGCTTTCGGGGCTCTCGACGCCGTAGCTGAGCCCGCCGATGGTCGTGCCCTCGCCGATGCCCTCGCTGCCGTCCGCGAAGCGGATCCGCAGGATCACCGCGGTCTGCGTCAGCATGGTCGCCATCGACAGGACATGCCCGCGGATCGTGGGGATCTCGATGATGGTGGTGGAAATCTTTTCGATGATCGACACTTGCGGTCCCGTATCAAGCCTTTGCGTTGGCTTGCACACTGCGCCCGACGCGGCCGTGCGGTCGATGCCTCGGCGGATCTCGGACGATACTTTCACCCTTGGGCGGCGGCGTCAGAGGCTCTGCACGAACCCCGCGATCACCTCTTCGGCGAAGCCGAGCACGGCCTCGTCCGTCAGCTTGCCATCCTCGACCTTGCTGTTCGCCATGGGCACGACGATTTCCCGGCACGGATACACGCGGGCGAGCATGCCGTTGAGGATGTATTTCAGATGCCCCTGCGCGCGCACACCTCCCATTGCCCCGCCCGAGACCGAGACGACGAGGCAGGGCTTGCCGGTGAAGGCGGAGGCGTAAGCCGGGCGCGAGGCCCAGTCGATCGCGTTCTTGAGCACGCCGGGCACGCTGTAATTGTACTCCGGCGTGACGAAGATCACCCCGTCCGCCCGCTGTACCTGCGCGATGAAGGCGCCGACCGCGGGATCGTCCGTCACGTCGGCATTGTAATGCGGCAGCAGGCCGGGATCGGCGGTCTCGTGGGTGGAGCCTTCGGGCAGGCGCTCGGAAAGGGCGCGGGCGGTGGCACGCGCCGAGGAGGCGGCGCGCAGGCTTCCGGGGATCAGCAAGAGGTGGGGCATCCGGTCTCCTTGGGTCAGAGGCGTGCAAGCCACGTCGAGATGGACGGGAAGAGGATCAGGATGGCCAGCGCGACCAGCATCGCGACGACGAAGGGAAAGGCGCCGCGGAAGATGTCGCCGACCGTCAGCTCGGGATCGTCGATGGCCGACTTGATGGTGTAGACCGACAGGCCGAAGGGCGGCGTCAGCAGCCCCATCTCGACCGCGACGACGGTCAGCACCCCGAACCAGATCAGGTCGAACCCCGCCTCCTGCGCCACCGGCAGCGCGATCGGCAGCACGATCAGCATGATCGAGATCGAGTCGATCAGGCAGCCGAGGAGGATGATCAGCACGAGGTAGAAGATCAGGAACCCGTAGGGACCGAAGGCGCTGCCGAGGAACAGCCCGGCGAGCTCGCGCGGCACGCCCGACATGGCCAGCATCCGGCTGAAGAAGGTCGCGGCAAGGATCAGGAACAGCACCGAGACGGTGATCTGCCCGGTCTCGACCATCAGCCTCCAGAGCGTGCGGCGCGGCAGCGAGCGACGGATCAGCGCGATGACCAGCGCGCCCGCGGCCCCGGCCGCCCCGGCCTCGGTCGGGTTGAGTAACCCGCCGTAGAGCCCGCCCAGCACCAGCAGCATCAGCGCGAGGATCGGCACCGACTTGCGTACAAGCTGCGCGGCCGAGAACTCCTCGAACTCGGCGGCGACGTCGGTCTCGTCGAAGACGAAGTCCTTCCGGCGCCGCGCCAGCAACAGGATGGTCAGCGCAAAGATCACCGACAGCAGCAGCCCCGGCCCGATCCCGGCAAGGAACATCCGGCCGACGGATTCCTCGGCCAGCACCGCGTAGACGATCATCAGCAGCGACGGCGGGATCATCATGCCCAGCACCGACGAGCCCGCCACCACGCCGGTCGCGAAGCGCTTGGAATAGCCGTGGCGGGTCATCTCGGGCACCGCGACGCGGCTGAACACCGTGGCCGAGGCGATCGAGATGCCGGTGATCGAGGCAAAGACCGCGTTGGCGAAGACCGTGGCGATGCCGAGCCCCGCCAGCACCCGCCGCAGCATCTTCTGGAAGACGTCGAACGTGTCCTTGCCGACGTTCGAGACGGTGACCAAGAGCCCCATCAGCACGAAGAGCGGCACGACCGCAAAGAGGTACTCGCGCAGGCTGTCGTTGCCGACCGCGCCCAGCATCCGCAGCGCCACGGCATCGCTCTTGATCATCGCGACGCCGAGGAAGGAGACGCCGAGCATCCCGATGGCGATCGGCATCCCGAGGTAGATCAGCACGATCAGCCCGGCGACCGCGGCGTATCCGATTTCGAGGGGGCTCATGGCAGGGTCTCCGGACGGCCTGCCGCGGCGCGGAGCGATGTCGCCGCGCGCAGCAGGAATTCAAGCGCCGCGACCGTGAGCCCGACGAGGATGAGCAGGCGGAACGGCCAGGTCGGCAGGGTGCCGAGGCCGGGCGTGCCGATGAACTCGCCGCGGCTCCAGTCGGTGGCGAGGATCCCGAGCGTCGCCCAGGCCATGAGCCCGATCATCAGCGCCCCGACGAGGCAGAAGAGCGCGTCGAGCAGCGCGCTGAGGCGCGGGCTCCAGTGGCGCAGCGGGTCGATGAAGAGCCCGGCGCGGGCCAGCCGGTCGGCGCGCACCGTCGATGCCAGCTGCAGGCAGACGATCATCACCAGCAGCAGCGCCCCGAGTTCCGAGACGAGCGGCAGCGAGGCCCCCATCCCGTTCCGCGCGACGATATCCGCGCAGATGATCAGCATGAGCCCCGCGATCAGTGCCGTGCCGATCGCGGCCAGCGCGTTCACGATGCTTCCCCAGGCCTGCGCCGGGAAGGAACGGCGCGGAAGAAGCGCGCCGTTCTGCCTGATTTCCTGGTCAGCCACCTGCGTGTCCCGGGATCAGAGCTCTTCGTCCCAGGCACGCACCGGCGTGCCGCCGCGCTTGCGCACGCCCTCCATGTAGGCGCGCATGAAGTCGCGCGCCGGGGTGCCCTTGGCCTCGAGCCCGTCGGCCCATTCCTTGGCAATGTCGGGCATCGCCTGCACCCAGGCCTGGCGGTCGGCCTCGCTCATGTCGGTGATCTCGACCGGCGGGGTCTGGCCCGCGCCGAGCTCGACCATCTTGGCCAGCGCGGCGGCGTGCCGGTCGTTGAGGTCCTGGCCGTGGCTCACGGTGTAATACTTGCCCGCCTCGACCATCGCGGTCTGCACCTCTTCCGGCAGCGCGTCCCAGCTGTCGCGGTTGATCGCCACCGCGCCCGAGAAGGCCACCCCCATGTCGACGCGGGTGATGTGCGGCGCGACCTCGTAGATCTTCGCCGGAAGCACCCCCAGCGCCAGCGACAGCACACCGTCAGAGACGCCGGTCTGGATGTCGGTGTAGAAGGTGGTCAGCGCGCCATCCACGGCGTTCGCCCCGGTGCCGCGCAGCCAGTTGCCCAGCACGCCCGGCGCCGAGAGCTTCATCCCGGCAAGGTCGGCAAAGCCAGAGATCGGCTCCTTGGTGTAGACGTCGTAGCTGTCGGTGCCGGTGAAGCCGAGCACCTTGAGATTGTACTGCTCCCATTCCTCGCGGAAGGCCGCGTTGGTGTCGAAGAGCTCGGACATGACCTCGAGCTGGACCGCGGCATCGGCGGTGGTGAAGGGCGCGTAGGACGAGGCCTGGCTCATCGGCAGCTTGGCGGGCTCGAGGAACGAGAAGACCCAGCCGATGTCGGTGATGCCCTGCTCGACGGAATCGAGCGTCGCGTTGGCCTTGTACAGCTGGCCGCCGAAGGCCTCGTTCCATTCGATCTTGTAATTCCCGGTCTGGGCAAGAATCTCGTCGGTACGGGCCATGAAGTGGCTCTTGATCATGCCCACCCAGGGAATGACCAGCGGGTGGCTCGAGGCCACGGTCAGGTTGATCGTCTCCTCCGCGAAAGCGAGACCCGGAAGCACGAGCGCTCCCGACAGAACGGTACTGCACAGGAATTTCATGATTTCTCCTCCCAAAGAAATGTTCTCGTTCAGACGATCTCGAAGCGCTGGCTCGACATGTTCAGCCGAAGCGTCAGGCTGCCCTCGTTGATCATCCAGGGCCGGACGCGGAACTCCCGCGCGCCGGCCTTGTGCATCGGATCGTCCTCCGCGATCCGGATCGCCGCCGCCCGCGTCTCCGCGCGGATCACGACAAGCCCCTCGCCTTCCCAGCTCTGCTCGTCATCGGTCCAGAGCGGGCCGGCGGAATAGAGGATCCCCTCCGCCTCGAGCCGCACCTGAAAGGCGAGGTGCGCGCCCAGATGCTCGAAGACCGGGCCCATCCCGTTCGTCGGCGTGGTGAAGATCGCGTAGAGCTGTTTCTGCAGCATGGCCGCGCTGGCCTGCCGCACGTCCGATGCCGGAACCGATGTCAGCGTGTCTGGCATATTCCCCCTCCCCTGGGTGCCGGTCTAGCCGGCCTTGCGTTTGCGGAGTTCCTCGCGGATCTCCGCGCCATGCTCGTCGAGTGCCGGCGGTGCCAGCAGGTCCGTCTCGGCCATCCCGTCGAAACTGTAGGGGGCGCGGACGGTGGTGAAGGTGCCGATCTCGGTGCTCGGGACGCTCACCTTGATGCCGAGGTGCTGCGCCTGCGGGTCCTCCAGCGCCTCGAAACTTTCGTAGGCCGGCGAATAGGGCACCTCGTTCTCCTCCAGCAGCGCGCACCATGCGTCGCGCGGCTTTCCGGCGAAGACCGGCGTGAAATGGGCGATGAGCTCGTCCTGGTGCTGGATGCGCTGCAGCCGCTCGTTGAAGCGCGGATCCTCCATGAGGCTTTGCTGCCCGGTGGCGGCCAGCAGCCCCTCCCAGAACTTCTCGGGGCTCGAGAGGTGGAAGGCGATCCACTTCCCGTCGGCGCATCTGAACGTGTAGCTCTGCGACACGGTGGGGCGCGAGAGCGGGCCCATCACCTCGCCGACCGAGAAATAGTGGGTGAAGCTGTCGAGGTTGAAGTGGCACATCGCCTCGAGCATCGAGATGTCGATGCGCCGCCCCCTGCCGCCGCGCTCGCGCTCGAAGAGCGCCGCGATGCAGGCCATGGCGGCATATTGCCCGGTGACCGCGTCGGCGATGGCCGGGCCGATCACCCGCGGGTTCTCGGGCGGGGTGAGCAGGCGCAGGTAGCCGCTGGCCGCCTGCGCGACGGAGTCGAAGACCGGTCGGTCGCGGGCGGGCCCGGTCGCGCCAAGCCCCGAGATCGCGCAGTAGATGAGTTTGGGGTTGATCGCGCGCAGCGCATCCTCGCCCGCGCCCAGCTTCTCGGCGACGCCCGGGCGGAAGTTCTGGATGAAGACGTCGGCCCCGGCGATCAGGTCGTGGAAGACCTCGAGGTCGGCCTTGTCCCGCGTGTCGAGTGCGATGGAGCGCTTGTTGCGGTTGTAGGTCTGGTAATGCGGCGAGTAGAGCCCGCCCTTGAAGGCCCGGAAGGGATCGCCGGTGCCGGGACGCTCGACCTTGATCACGTCCGCGCCAAGGTCCGCGAGATGCATGCCGCAGGCCGGGCCGGTGATGTAGGTCCCTAGCTCGACGACCCGGACACCCTTGAGGATCTTGACCATCACGCGCCTCCCTTCGCCCGGTTCCGCGCCGAGACGGGACCGTCGTAGGTGATCGCCTGGTCGGCGACGTTCGACATGATGAAGCCGATCGAGCGCAGGCTTTCCTCGTAGAGATGCGCCGAGAGCCCGGCCGTGCGCGCCAGCAGCGGCACGGCCTTGATCGCCTGCAGCGGGAAGCCGGCGTCGAGGATGGTCGCCGGGATCGCGCCCGAGACATTGATCGGCAGCGGCCGCCCGATGATGCGCGAGGCGTGTTTGCCAAGCAGGCGCAGCGCCTCGACGTATCGGCCGGAATTGCCGATCTCGTCGGACAGCGCCAGCAGCACGTTCGCCCGCGGATCGCCCGAGCTGTGCTGCGGATGGCCAAGGCCCGGCGCCTTCTGCCCGGCGGCCTTCACCGCCTCGAGGCAGGCGATGGCCGCGGTCTCGAGGTCGGTACCGCCCTCCTCGGCCTTGTCGAGAACGGACTGAAGGAACTGCGCCGCCACTTCCGAGGAGCCGGCGACGACGCTGCCCATGCCGAGAAGCCCCGCCGCCATCGCGCCCTGCCATGCATCGGGACCGGCCGCGAGCGTCATCCGCGCCGCCTGCACCGAGGGCACCAGACCGTGTTCGGCGATCGCGACGAGGCAGGCATCCATCATGCGCCGCTGCGTGGCGCTCGGCCGCTCGCCCAGCACCAGCATCCAGAAGTAATCGGTGAAGTCGATCTTGCCGATCAACTCGCTGCACAGATCCTGCCCGCGCACGGTGATGCTCTCGGCATCGGACGTGGCGATGGCCGTGTAGGTCTGGTCCTGCTTCCCGATGCGCATTCCGTATCCTTTTTTCGCATTGCGAAATTTTTTCCTCTTGCCGAAAGAGTAGAGGCCGGATTACGGTCGCGTCAAGTACGATTGTTGCGGGGGAGCATCTCGTGCCGCAATGACAGGAAAGGGAGGGCGCAATGCGCGAAATGAACCAGTACAAGATCACCGACGCCGTGAAGGCGAGCTTTGCCACCGAGCCCGGCAGCCGCTTCGAACAGCTCCTGCACGGGCTCATCGAGCACCTGCACGACTTCACCCGCGAACACAGCCTGACCCATGCCGAGTGGATGCGCGTGCTGATGTTCCTCTACGACTGCGGGAAGATCTCGACCCCCGAGCGGCACGAGTTCATCCTGCTTTCGGACGTGCTGGGCTTCTCGGCGCTGGTCGACATGATCAACACCCGCGGCGGCGCCACCGAGGGCTCGAACCTCGGGCCCTTCTACCTCGACAACGCGCCCGAGAAGAAGCTGGGCGCCGACCTATCCGAGGGGCGCGAGGGCGCGATCGTGCTGGTCCATGGCAAGGTGACCGACACGCTGCACAACCCCCTGCCCGGCGCGATCGTTGACACCTGGCAGGCAGATGGTACCGGCACCTATCCGATCCAGGAGCAGGAGCACGGACAGGACAAGATGGACCTGCGCGGCAAGTTCACCACCGATTCCGAGGGCCGCTACTACTACACGACGGTGCTGCCCAAGCCCTATACCGTGCCCTATGACGGCCCGGTCGGCGAGCTGCTGCGCGCCGGCAACCGCCACGCCTGGCGCGCCGCGCACCTGCATTACATCGTCCGTGCCGAGGGCATGGCCGACATCACCACCGAAGTCTTCTTCGAGAACACCGAGTACATCGACAACGACGCCGTCTTCGGCGTCCGCAAGTCGCTGATCGCCAAGGTCCAGCCGGTCCGCAAGGCGGCCCAGTTCGACTACCGGCTCGACGTCACCCCCGACGCGGTGTTCGAATTCGACTTCGTCCTCGCACCGGAAGGCTGATCTACTTGACCAACACCACCGACAAACCCGCCGAGTTCGTCGACAGCCTTGCCAAGGGTCTCTCGATCCTTGGCAGCTTCGACGGCGCGCGCCCCGAGATGACCCTCAGCGAGGTCGCCAAGACGGTGGGCCTCTCGCCCGCCGCCGCGCGCCGCAGCCTGATCACGCTCGAGCACCTGGGTTTCGTCGGACGGGACGGCAAGCGGTTCCACCTCACCCCCAAGATCCTGACGCTCGGCTCGGCCTTCTACGGCGCGACGCGGATAGCCGAGGTGCTGCAGCCGGAGCTTTACGCGCTGATCGAGAAATTCGGCGATGCCTCCTCGGTCGGATCGCTCGACGGCCATGACGTGATCTACGTGGCGCATGTCTCGGTGCAGCGGGCGCGCCGGGCGACCGCCACGGTCGGCGCGCGCTATCCCGCCTTCGCCACCTCGATGGGCCGGGTGCTCGTCGCCGGGCTCAGCGCCGAGAAGCGCCGGCTCTGGCTCGAGGGGCTGCGGCCCGAGCCGCTGACCACGCGCACCTGCACCGATGCCGGCAAGCTCGCCGAGGAGATCGAAGTGGTGCGCGAGAACGGCTTTGCCACCACCGTGGACCAGCTCGACTACGGGATCACCGCCATCGCCGTGCCGATCCGCAACGCCGAGGGCGAGACCGTCGCCGCGCTGAACAGCTCGGGCTACACCGGCCTCGTCACCCCCGAGCAGCTGATCGAGGAGCGCCTGCCGGAACTGCGGGCCACCGCCTCCCACATCTCGCACCAGCTGGCACGCTATCCGATCCTCGGATCGGTCCTGAAATCCTGACACAGCCTTTCTGGAGGAGAAAAGAGATGTGCAGACTATGCGACACCGGGCAGGCCCGGCATCCGCTGCATGCGCAGGACGGTGCCCTCGCGTCCGGCGCCCCCGACAGGAGCGCGGCCGTCGCCGCGGGCCTCGGGGCCACGTCCGGCGCACCTGTCGCGGAGCCCATGCCCACCGGGATCGGCGAGGCCGGGCGCCGCGTGCTGATCCGCGGCGGGGTGATCCTGTCGATGGACGACGCCGTCGGCAATTTCGCCAGCGGCGACGTGCTGATCGAGGGCGGGACCATCGCCGAGGTCGCCGCCCGCATCGACGCGCCCGACGCGGCGGTGATCGACGCGCGCGGCAGGATCGTCCTGCCCGGCTTCATCGACACCCACCACCACCAGTTCGAGACCGCGCTGCGCAGCCAGCTCGCGCATGGCATCCTGATCAACGACGGCCGGCCCGAGAACCGCGCCAACTACTACGAGACGATCCTGCAGAGCTTCTCGATGGCCTACCGGCCCGAGGACGTCTACATCAACGAGCTCTTCGCCGGGATCGCGCAGCTCGACGCGGGCGTGACCACGGTGATGGACGTGAGCCAGATCCACCACAGCCCCGAGCATTCCGACGCCGCGATCAAGGGGCTCGCGGATGCCGGGCGGCGCGCGGTCTTCGGCTATTTCGAGGGCCATGGCGACCGCACCAAGTACCCGCAGGACGCGCGCCGCCTGCGCGAGCAGTACTTCGCCTCGAGCGACCAGCTGCTGACCATGGTGATGGGCGGCGAGATCTACCTGCCGGGCTATGACACCTCGTGGGCGCTGGGGCGCGAGCTGGGGCTGCAGATCGCCCTGCACGTGGTCGGCACCTTCGGCATGGCGGGAACCTTCGATGCGCTGGCGCAGGAAGGTGCCTTCGGCGAGGACAACATCTTCATCCACATGACCGGCATGTCCGACATGGCCTGGAAGGCCGCGGCCGACGCCGGGGCGCATGTCTCGCTGGCGGTGCCGATCGAGATGCACATGCGCCACGGCACGCCGCCGATCCAGAAGGCGCTGGACCTCGGCATGTCGGTCTCGCTGTCCTCGGACGTCGAATGCACGATGACCAGCGATCCCTTCACCCAGATGCGCAGCCTCATCACCCTGCAGCGCATGTTCGCCAACGAGGCGGCGCTGGCGGGCGATGCCAACCATCCGGCGCTGATGCAATGCGCCGACGCGCTGCGCCACGCGACGATCGAGGGCGCGCGAGGGCTGAAGCTCGACGCGGTGACCGGCAGCCTCACCCCGGGCAAGGCCGCCGACATCGTGCTCTTGGACGCCGAGGCGCTCAACGTCGCGCCGCTCAACAACGCAGCAGGCGCGGTGGTCACGCTGATGGAACGCTCGAACGTCGAGACGGTGCTGGTCGCCGGGCAGGTGAAGAAATGGCGCGGCCAGATGGTCGGCTTCGACATCCCGCGCCTGCGTTCCGAGCTCGAGGCGAGCCGCGACCATCTCTTCGCGGCGGCGGGTGTCGAGCGGGACCTCTTCGCCTTCTGAGACGCCGCGTGGCCCGGAATCACCCACCCCCGGCGCGGGCGTTTCCGGCGCATAAGATGCCACGGTCGCGCGGGACATCCCGCGCGGCCCGGCGAAATCGGACAAGCTTTCGGACCAATCGCGCACACATGCCGATGTCCGGCCGAGACCCCTCGTCCGCGAGCCGGGAAATCCCGGCAGATCGGTGCCGAGAAGGTGCCGCGCACCCTTGTCGGCAAGCCCCGGATTTCTCGTTCCGTTTCGGAACTCGTCAGACAGTCGTCATATAACCTTTAACCCGATCTGGCAGAGGTTCGCTCAACCTAAGCCTGCGGCGCCGCGACGCAGCGTGACACGCGCGCGTGTCATACTAAAGTAGCGGTCCGTAGGTACGGTGGAGGTACCTGCGTAAGGGAGGTGATTTTTATGACTGTCAGTTTCGATACGGTTCGTTCGTTGCGGAAGTTGGTTCGCCTCAAGCTTGGGGCCACGGATCTCGAAAAGGCTTTTCTGAACTCTCCGCGGCGCGAGTTGGAGAACCGCTCGCCGCGCGACATCCTCGGTGACCGCGATTTTTACGAGGTCATGAGGCTCAGCGTCATGGTGTCGGCGATCACGCCGCACACCCACTCGGATTCCCGGGCCGCCTGATCCGGTACTTCCAGAAACCGGAAGCGGCGGTCCGACCGTCGCTTCCCAAGTCCCGCCGAGCCCGGAGAGGTCCCCGCCTCCCCGGGCTCACTCGTTTCCGGGACGCGGAAGGCGCCTACCTGGCCGGCGCGTCGGGGTGCTGTTTGTAGAAGCGCCGGATCGCGAGGTGCGAGGAGCGGATGTCGAGGTTGACCGCCCACCGCGCCGCCGCGCCGTCGCGCTGCGCCACCGCGTCGATGGCATCGCCGTGGATCCGCACGCCGATCCGGAAGAGCCGCGCGAAGAGCGCCTCGTCCCGCCGCGCCGAGGCGACGATGGGGCCGGTGCGCAGCCAGAGCGTCGAGATGATGTCGAGCAGCTGCGGGTAGCCCGCGCCGCGGTAGAGCTCGAAGTGGAACGCCTGGTTGCCCGCCAGCGCCGCCTCGAAATCCCCCGTCTCCACCGCCTCGGCCATGGCGTCGTTGTGGCGGCGAAGCTCGCCGATCAGCGCGGGATCCCGCGGCGCACGCGCGGCGCGCTCGGCGGCATAACCCTCGAGCTGCATGCGGATGCGGATGTAATTCTCGTGCTCGGTGGCGAGATAGGGCGCGACGCGAAGCGTGCGCGGCCCCGACTGCTCGATCGCCCGCTCGGCGATCAGCCGCGCCACCGCCTCGCGCACGGGCATGGGGCTGGTGCCGAGCACATCGGCAAGGCCCCGGATGGTGACCTGCTCACCCGGAAGGAATTCGCCCTTGAGCAGCCCCAGCCGCAGGCTCTGGTAGACCCGCTCCTGGATCGTCGTGACGTCGACAGGGGCCAGCGTGCGCATTCGCGGCTTCGTGGGATCGAGACTGTTCACGTGCTCTGGGCCTCGCTTGGCTGGGTCGAAGGATGATCCCGCGCCTGCCACGGGGACAGCGCGCGGTCCGTCGTGGCGCCGCGGTATGGGGGCCTTTAGCAGCCGATGTGGCGTCATTCTATGTCCAAGTCACAAGATAAGGCAACGGGGTCCCCGCGCTCCTCCGCATTTAACGGATATGAGATCACATATCTAATATCTTTACCGGGCGGAAATTCTGTGCTTAGGATGGGCCCGTGCCAGAGGAGAGCGCAGCGCGGCCCGACAACAGGGGCTCGGCGCGCCGGCATGCAAAAAACACTGGGAGGAGAACCAGCTTGAAACGTCTTGCCTTGATCGCGGCCACGTCCGCATTGGCCATGGGCGCATCCGCGCTGCACGCAGAACCGCTGAAGATCGGTATCATCGAGAGCCTCTCGGGCGCCCAGACCTCGACCGGCCGGCTCTACGCCAACGCGGTTTCCTACGCCGTCGCACGGATCAACGAGGACGGCGGCTTCAACGGCGAGCCGGTCGAAGTCATCGAGTACGACAACGCCGGCGGCGCGCCGGACGCGGCGACCAAGTTCCGCCAGGCGGTGGCCGATGGCGTCGACGTCATCTTCCAGGGCGCCTCGTCGGCGATCGCGGGCCAGCTCACCGAGGACGTGCGCAAGCACAACCTGCGCAACCCCGGCAAGGAGGTGATGTTCATCAACCTCGGCGGCGAGGCGATGGAGCTGACCGGCGACAAGTGCCAGTTCTACCACTTCCGCTTCACCACCACCGCGCCGATGCGGGTCAACGCGCTGGTCAGCGCGATGAAGGAGGCCGGGGATCTCGGCACCAAGGTCTACTCGATCAACCAGAACTACTCCTGGGGCCAGGACATGCAGGCGGCGGTCGAGACGGCCGCGGCGGGCGGCGATTTCGAGATCGTCGACGAGGTGCTGCATGACGTGAACAAGATCCAGGACTTCGCGCCCTTCGTCGCGCGCCTGAAATCCGCCGCGCCCGACACGGTCTTCACCGGCAACTGGTCGAACGACCTGCTGCTGCTGATGAAGGCATCGGGGGATGCGGGTCTCGACGTGACCTTCGCCACCGCCTATCTCGACCAGCCGGGCAACATCGCCAACGCCGGCGAGACCGCGCTTGGCCACTACATCGCCAACAACTACGACAACGCCGCCACCGACGGCGAGTTCGCCGAGGCCTACAAGGCGGCGACCGGCCACTATCCGACCTTCGTCGAGGGCCACACCGCCTTTGCCGTCGGCGCACTGCAGCAGGCGCTCGAGACGCTCGACTTCGGCGGCGACGCCATCGACGTGACCAAGATCGCGCTGGCGCTCGAGAACACCACTTACGAGACCCCGGTCGGCCCGATCTCGGTCCGCAAGGAAGACCACCAGACCATCCGTCCGGTGGTCGTCTCCAAGGTCGTGAAGAACCCCAAGTACCCGGCGGACGACACCGACATGGGCTTCGAGACCGTCGAGGTCGTGTCGGGCGAGACGGCGATCTACCCGGTGCAGGACAGCTGCAAGATGGTGCGCCCGGGCGAGTGAGCGCCGCCTGAGAGAACCGGCCGGCGTTCCCCGCCGGCCGGCCCCGTCCCTCAGCCCCAATCGGAAGTGCAATGGAATTTGCGATCATCTCCACGCTGAACGGCGTGACCTACGGCCTGTTGCTGTTCATGGTCTCGGCCGGCCTCACGCTCATCTTCGGCATGATGGGCGTGCTGAACTTCGCGCACGCCTCCTTCTACATGCTGGGCGCCTACGTCGCCTACGCGGTGTCCTCGATCTTCGGCTTCTGGACCGGGCTGATCGTGGCGCCGATCGTGGTCGGCCTCGTCGGCATGGCGGTCGAGCGCTTCCTGCTGCCGCGGGTGCACGCCCACGGCCACGCGCACGAGCTCCTGCTGACCTTCGGCCTCGCGCTGATCATCGAGGAGCTGATCAAGCTGTTCTTCGGCGACTTCCCGGTGAACTACCAGATGCCCGGCGGGCTGCGCTTCTCGGCCTTCCACATCTTCGGCACCGACTACCCGTTCTACCGGCTCTTCATCGGCGGCGTGGCGGTGGTCATGTTCACCGCGCTGTGGCTGCTGCTGACCCGCACCCGCACCGGCATCGTGGTGCGCGCCGCCGAGCGCCTGCCCGCCATGGCCGAGGCGCTGGGGCACAACATCCCGCTGGTCTTCATGTTCGTCTTCGGCACCGGCGCGGCGCTGGCCGGGCTGGCCGGGGCGGTGGCCGGGGCCTTCTACCCGACCAATCCGAACATGGGGCTCGAGCTCGGGGTGATCGTCTTCGTCGTGGTCGTCGTGGGCGGGCTCGGCTCGCTCAAGGGCTCGCTTGTTGCCTCGCTGATGATCGGCCTCTTCTCGTCCTTCGCGGTGGGGCTCGACTGGTCGCTGGCCAACCTGCTTGGGCTCTTCGGCCTAGGGGACTGGGCGCGCTCGGTCGGCGGGCTGCTGACGCTCGAGCTGTCGTCGGTCAGCGCCACCATTCCCTTCGCCCTGATGCTGGTCATCCTGCTGGTCCGTCCCGCGGGTCTCATGGGGGAGCGCAACTGACATGCCCAACCTTCGTACACTCCTGATCCTCGCCGCGCTTCTCGTGCTGCTGATCGCCGTGCCACCCTTCCTCGGCCTCGGCTGGCAGAACGCGCTGGTGAACGTGCTCATCGCGAGCCTCTTCGCGCTCGCCTTCAACCTGCTCATCGGGCAGGCGGGGCTGCTGTCCTTCGGCCATGCCGCCTATTTCGGGGTCGGCGCCTTCGCCGCGCTGCACCTGATGCTGGCGGTCGAGGACGGCCTGCCCTTCCCGACGCCGCTGCTGCCGCTCGCCGGGGCCGCCGCCGGGCTGCTGGTCGGCCTCGTCGCGGGCTATTTCGCCAGCATGCGCTCGGGCGTCTACTTCGCGCTGGTGACGCTGGCCATCGCCGAGCTCTTCCATTCGCTGGCACCGCGCCTCGAGGGCCTCTTCGGCGGCGAGTCGGGCGTGTCGTCCATGCGCATGCCCTGGCAGGGCTTCAGCTTCGGCTCGATGCTCGAGGTCTACTACATGACGCTGGCCTGGGTGGTGCTCTGCGGCCTCGGGCTCTGGGCCTACACCCGCACCCCCTTCGGCCGGCTGACGCTGGCGCTGCGCGACAACGAGCAGCGCGTGCGCTTCCTCGGCTACAACGCCCATGCCTCGAAGGTGATCATCTTCGCCGTCTCGGCGATGTTCACCGGCATCGCGGGCGCGCTGCAGGCGATCTCCAACGAGACCGCGAACTACTCGCTCTTCGGCAGCATCGTGTCGTCGCAGGTGGTGCTGCAGACCTTCGTCGGCGGCGCGACGGTGTTCTTCGGCCCGGTGATCGGGGCGACCGCCTTCGCGCTCTTCTCCTTCCTCGTCTCCGACCTCACCCGGTCCTGGCTGCTCTACCAGGGGCTGATCTTCGTGCTGATCATGCTCTACGCCCCCACCGGCATCGGCGGCGTGGTGCATCACCACATCCGCAACCGCCACCAGCTCGACTGGGCGCGGCTGGCGGGGCCCTACCTCATGGCGCTGGCGGGCGGACTGCTGATCGCCGGCGGCGTGGTCTTCCTGGTCGAAAGCGCCTCGGTGCTCTTCGGCGAGGAATACGCCCGGCTGCGCCACGCGGCCGAGGGCGGCCTGCCGCCCTACGCGCTCTTCGGCGCCGAATGGAGCCCGGCCTCGGTGCTGACCTGGATCATCCCGGCGGCGCTGCTGGCGGGGGGCATCGCGGTGCTGATCCGCGCCCGCCGCGAGATCGACACGCTCTGGGCCCGCAAGGACGGGACCCGCGACACCATGGCCGAAACCGCGCCGCTGGGAGGTGAAGCATGACCGAGACCACCACACAAAGTGCGCTGACGCTCGCCGGGGTGACCAAGTCCTTCGGGCCGATCGAGGTGCTCAAGGGGCTGAACCTCGACATCCAGAAGGGCGAGCGCCACGCGGTGATTGGCCCGAACGGGGCCGGGAAATCGACGCTCTTCAACCTGATCTCGGGCATGTTCCCGCCCTCCTCGGGCGAGATCGCGCTCGGCGGGCGCAGCATCGGGGGGCTCTCGCCGCACCTGATCAACCGGGCGGGCCTCGCGCGGTCGTTCCAGATCACCAACATCTTCCACCGGATGAGCGTGTTCGAGAACCTCCGGATCGGCGTGCTGGCGCGGCACGGGGTGCGCTTCGGCCTCTTCCGCCCGATCGCGGCGATGCGCCGGGTGAACGACGAGACCGCCGAGATCCTCTCGCGCGTCAGGCTCGAGTCCCGCGCGGACGACCTTGCGGGGGATCTGACCTATTCCGAGCAGCGCGCGCTCGAGATCGGCATGACCCTGACCACCGGCGCCGACATCATCCTGCTCGACGAGCCCACCGCGGGCATGTCGCGCGAGGAGACGGCGCAGGCGGTGGAACTGATCCGCACGGTGACCGAGGGCAAGACCCTGCTGATGGTCGAGCACGACATGAGCGTCGTCTTCAGCCTCTGCGACCGGGTCTCGGTGCTGGTCTACGGCAGCATCCTCGCGACCGACACGCCCGCGCGCATCAGCGCCAACCGCGAGGTGCAGGAAGCCTATCTCGGCGAGGAGGCCGCATGAGCTTGCTTCAGGTCAAGGGGCTGCACGCCCATTACGGCAAGAGCCACATCCTGCACGGCATCGACATGGAGGTGCCCGAGGCGGCCATCGTCTCGCTGCTCGGGCGCAACGGCTCGGGGCGCTCGACGCTGCTCAAGGCGATGATGGGGCTGGTTCCGCCGACCGCGGGCAGCGTCACGCTGGACGGGCGCACGCTCTCGGGGCAGCGGCCCTTCGACATCTGCCGGCAGGGGCTCGGCTACGTGCCCGAGGAACGGCTGGTCTTCCCCAACCTGACGGTCGAGGAGAACCTCGCCATCGGCGTGCAGAAGGGCGCCCCCGGCGCGCACCGCTGGACGGTCGAGGAGATGTACGACTACTTCCCCCGCCTGCGCGAGCGCCGCGGCATCCGCGCCGGGTATCTCTCGGGCGGCGAGCAGCAGATGCTGACCATCTGCCGCTCGCTCCTCGGCAACCCGCGGGTGCTGCTGATCGACGAGCCGACCGAGGGACTCGCCCCGCGCATCGTCGAGGTGGTGATGGAGGTGATCTTCGACATCGGCCGTCGCGGCGTCGCGGTGGTGCTGGTCGAGCAGAAGCTGACCATCGCGCTCAAGGTCGCGCAGCAGGTCATGGTCATGGGCCATGGCGAGCTGGTCTTCCTCGGCACCCCCGAAGAGCTCGACGCCGCGCCCGACGTGCGCCGCAACTGGCTCGAGGTGGCCTGACGGCCGCCTCCCCTCCCCAAGACAAATTCGACTGGACAGACAGTGAGCATGATCGAACGGATGTATCCGAAACCCGGCCTCCGGGTCCTTGTCACCGCCGGCGCGTCGGGCATCGGCGCCGCCATCGCGCGCGGCTTCCTCGACGCCGGGGCGCGGGTGATGATCTGCGACATCGACGAGGCGGCGCTGGCGCGCTTCGCCGCGGAGCACCCCACCGTTGTCACCCGCCGCGCCGACGTCTCGGACGAGGCCGAGGTCGCCGCGCTGATGGAGGCGGCCAGTGCCGCGCTCGGCGGGCTCGACGTGCTGGTGAACAACGCCGGGATCGCCGGTCCCACCGGGAAGATCGACGAGATCTCGGCCGAGGACATCCGCCGCACGCTCGACGTCGACCTGCTGGGGCAGTTCCTCGTGCTGCGCCGCGCCGTGCCGCTGCTGCGCGCGAGCGGTGACGGCGCGATCCTCAACATCGCCTCGGTCGCGGGCCGGCTCGGCTATGCGCTGCGCACACCCTATGCGGCGGCGAAATGGGGCATCGTCGGGCTCACCCAGAGCCTTGCCAAGGAGATGGGCCCCGAGGGCATCCGGGTGAACGCGATCCTGCCGGGCGTGGTGCGCGGCGCGCGCATCGAACGGGTGATCGCCGACCGCGCGGCGGCCGAAGGCATCCCCTACGCGCAGATGGAAGAGCAGTACCTCGCCAATGTCTCGCTGCGCCGCATGGTCGAGCCCGAGGACATCGCCGGCATGGCGCTGTTCCTCTGCTCGCCGGCCGGGGCGAACGTCTCGGGCCAGGCGATCAGCGTCTGCGGCAACGTCGAAACCATCTGACCCAGCAAGCAACGGAGAAGGACCATGGCAAAGGCCCCCCGCAAGGTCATCGTCACCTGCGCCGTCACCGGCGGCATCCATACCCCCAGCATGTCGCCGCACCTGCCGGTGACCCCCGACCAGATTGCCAAGCAGGCCATCGGGGCCGCCGAGGCCGGCGCCTCGATCCTGCACCTGCACGCCCGAAACCCCGAGGACGGGCGGCCGACGCAGGACCCCGAGGCCTTCCTGCGGTTCCTGCCGCGCATCCGGCAGGCGACGGACGCGGTGCTCAACCTCACGACCGGCGGCAGCCCGACGATGACCGTCGAGGAGCGCCTGCAGCCCGCCGCGCGACTCGCCCCCGAGGTCGCCTCGCTCAACATGGGCTCGATGAACTTCGCGCTCTTCCCGATGCTCGGCCGCTACGACAAGTTCAAATATGACTGGGAACCGGCCTATCTCGAGAAGACCCGCGACGTGGTGTTCCGCAATACGTTCAAGGACATCGAGTGCATCCTCGAGACCTGCTCGGGCAACGGCACGCGCTTCGAGTTCGAGTGTTACGACACCAGCCACCTCTACACGCTCGCGCACTTCCGCGACAGGAACCTTGTGCAGGGTCCGCTTTTCATCCAGACGGTCTTCGGCATTCTGGGAGGCATCGGCACGCATCCCGACGACGTCGCGCACATGAAGCGCACGGCGGACCGGCTGTTCGGCGACGACTACGTCTGGTCGGTCCTCGGCGCGGGGCGCCACCAGCTTCCGATCACCACGATGGCCGCCGCGATGGGCGGCAACGTGCGGGTCGGGCTCGAGGACTCGCTCTGGGACGGGCCGGGTCAGCTGGCGCAGTCGAACGCCGCGCAGGTCCGCCGGATCCGCAAGGTGCTCGAGGGGCTGGGGCTCGACGTCGCGACGCCCGACGAGGCGCGTGCCATGCTGTCGCTCAAGGGCGGCGACCAGGTGAACTTCTGAGACCAGCCAGCGGGGGACGCAGGGCATGAGCAACGAATTCGAAGGACGGGTGGCGATCGTCACCGGGGCCGGGGCCGGGCTGGGACGCTGCCACGCGCTCGCCCTCGCCCGCGCCGGGGCGCGCGTGGTGATCAACGACATGGCGGGCCCCGATGGCCAGCCGGGCGAAGCGGCGCTTGCCGTGGTCGCCGAGATCGAGGCGCTCGGCGGCGCGGCGGTGGCCGAACCCGCCGACGTGTCGAACTTCGCCGAGGTGACCGCGATGGTGGCGCGGGTGATGGCGCGCTGGGGCCGCGTCGACATCCTCGTCAACAACGCCGGCATCCTGCGCGACCGCTCCTTCGCCAAGATGGAGATGGGCGATTTCGCCACCGTGCTCGCCGTCCACCTCACCGGCTCGGCGAACTGCTGCCGCGCGGTCTGGGAGATCATGCGCGAGCAGGGATATGGCCGGATCATCCTGACCACCTCCTGCTCGGGGCTCTACGGCAACTTCGGACAGGCCAACTACGCCGCCGCCAAGGCCGGCATGATCGGCCTGATGACGACGCTCCAGCAGGAGGGCGAGCGCTACGGCATCCACGTCAACGCGCTGTCGCCCCTCGCCATGACCGGGATGACCGACGGGCTGCTCGCGCCCGAGGATGCGGCGCAGCTGACCCCCGAGGCGGTGGCGCCCGCCGTGGTCTTCATGGCTTCGGATTTTGCCCCGAAGAAGACCATCATCGGTGCCGGCGCCGGGGTCTTCTCGATCGTCCACGTGGTCGAGACCGAGGGCGTCTACCTGCCGCCCGAGGCGCGCAGCCCCGAGGATTTCCACGCCGCCTTCGAGCGCATGTCGGACATCCGCACCGCCCGGCACCTCGACACCGGCTTCGACCAGGCGACCAAGTTCACCGCCACGGCGAACAAGGCGCGCCGGGTTCCCGCCTGACGCGGCCAAGGCGCGGCGTCCATGGGCGCCGCGCCCGCCCAGCATTTCGGCCACTTCAGCCTCCGGACTTCACCGCGAGGATCGCGCGCAACCGGCTGTCCCGCGCCTCGGCCTGCGCCCGCACCGGCCGGTCGGCGTAACACGCCTCCACCGCACCGGTGACCCGCGCCTGCAGATCGGCGTCGGGGACCGGCGCTCCGAGTTCCGCCCAGAGCTTCTCCTGCATCGGCGCGAACATCTGCCAGAAGCCCTCCATACCGCGTTCGCCCCCGGCGAGCCGGTAGGTCAGCAGCGGCCCCATCAGCGCCCACCGCAGGCCCGGACCCTCGGTGACCGCGCGGTCGATGTCCTCGGCCGAGGCGACGCCGCTTTCGAGAAGATGGATCGCCTCGCGGAAGATCGCGGCCTGAAGGCGGTTGGCGACGTGGCCGTAGATCTCCTTCCGCAGACGGATCGGCACCTTGCCGAGCCGCGTGTAGAAGCGCTCGGCCGCGTCGAGCGCCTCCTCGGAGGTCCGCTCGCCGCCCGCGAGTTCGACCAGCGGCACGAGATGCGGCGGGTTGAACGGGTGCCCCAGCACCACGCGCCCGGGATGGGCGCAGGCGCTCTGCATGTCGGTGACGGAGATCGCCGAGGAACTCGAGGCGATCACCGCGCCGGGCGGGGTCGCGGCGTCGATGCGGCGCATGAGCTCGACCTTCGCGTCGAGCCGCTCGATCGCATTCTCCTGCACGAAGCCGGTGCCCGCGCAGGCGGCCTCGAGCTCGGGCTCGAAGCGCAGCGACCCGCGCTTGCCGGTGCCGCGCACCGCGTCCGGCAGCGTCGGCCAGACCCGCGCGACCGCGTCCCGCAACTCGCCCTCGGCCCCCTCGCGGATGTCGGTGGCCACCACGTCGAGCCCGTGCGCGAGGAAGAGGCACGTCCAGCTTGCCCCGATGATCCCCGTGCCGACGACGGTGACGGTCTCGATCTTCTCCATCCGCAAGTCCCTCCTTCGACCGCACAGGTGCAGGTCCCCCGACAGACCCGGTCAAGACGCCGATTCTGATGGTTTCCCAATATGTTGGTAGCATGTCCCGAGGCGGGCACGAAGCCATCCGGCGCACGGGTCGCAAGAGCGCGTGATGGGGCAGCTTGATGCGTGCTGGACGTCGAAGGGAGGAAGTGTGGCGGCGACCCTAGGGAGGAGGAGATGGGTCGCCGCCGATTTCTGAGGCTCAGGGAGGAGGAGGAGAGCCTCTAGAAAATTCCTCGGCGCTGCGTGGCGCCGATGAGCCATTAATGCCATTCGCCGCGGCGCGGAACCACTACCGAATCGGAAGATCCGCCTTGCGCCTTGTGCATGGCTCTCCCGCGCGCCCGGAAACAACGCCAAGCCTCTGACCACAGTGGTGGAATCCGCGAAAGCCCTGGCGGGCGACGGTCCCGCGCCTGCGGGACTTCCGTCAATTCCCCCCCTGCCGGCGCGATCCTACCCCAGCAGCCCCGGCGAAATTGCATGGGTCAGCGTTGCGCCAAGCTCGTAATACCCGCCGCGGATCCGGCTGAACCGCTCGGCGTAGCTGTCGATCGGGCCGATCGGCAGCCCGTCCTCGCGCCCCTCGAGCAGCGCCTCGGCCGCGGCGGTGCCGAAGACCGTGCCCGGCGCGATGCCCCGCCCCGAGTAGCCGAAGACCGCCAGCCCCGACGGGCCGACCCGCACCAGCTTGGGCACGTGGTCGCTTGTCATCGCGATGCGCCCCTGCCAGGCGTGCTCGAAGGGAATGTCGGCAAGCTCGGGATAGACCTGCGCGAGCTTGCGCCGCGCCCAGCCCGCGTGCACGCGCCCGCCGGGCCCCTCGGCGTCGCCCATGGCCCCGAGGATCAGCCGCCCCGCCCGGTCGGTGCGGAAGGAGGACATGACCAGCGCCGTGTCCCAGCAGCCCTCGCCCCCCGGAAGCAGGCGCGCCCGCACCTCCGCGGGCAGCGGCGCGGTGGCGAACTGGCTGTAATGCACCGCGACGTAGGCCGGGCTGAAGGGATCGGCGAAACCCTGGTGATAGGCATTGGTCGCCATCAGCAGCGCCCCTGCCCGGACACGGTGGCCGCCGGCGCGGATCTCCCAGCCGCTGCCGGAGCGCGCAACGCCGGTCACCTGCGTGCCCGCGTGCAGCCGCGCGCCCGCCGCACCCGCGGCGCGGGCAAGGCCGCGGCAATAGGCGAGCGGCTGCACCGTCCCCGCGCGCGGGTCGAGCAGCGCGCCGTGGAAGGCCTGCGAGCCGGTCCGCCGCGCGGTCTCGGCAGCGTCGAGAAGCTCGACCGGCGCACCCACCGCCCGGCCCTGCCGGTGGCGGGAGGCGAGATCGGCCGCCCCCTGCGGCGCATGGGCAAGGTGCAGCGTGCCGCTGCGCACCGCCTCGCAGGAGATCGCCTCGCGCTCGATCAGCCCGAAGACCCGCGAGGGCGCCGCGCCGAGCGCCTCGATCAGCCGCAGCCCCGCTTCGGGCCCCATCTGCGCGAGAATCTGGTCCGGCGGCAGCCACAGCCCGGCATTGACCAGCCCGACGTTCCGCCCGGAGCCGCCGTGGCCGATCTCCTGCGCCTCGAGCAGCGCCACCGTGGCGCCGAGCCGGGCCGCCTCGAGCGCCGCGGAACAGCCGGTGAAACCGCCGCCGATGATCGCCAGATCGACGTCGATGTCCGCCCCAAGCGGCGGCGCGGAGACGCTTTCGGCGGCGCTTGCGTGCCAGAGGTTGCTGCGCGGGAAGTCTGCCATGGGTGCAATCCGGTGGTCGCGGCCCCTTCGGCCGCGCGCCAAGTCTTGGCCAGCGCGCGGGGCGGCGTCCAGCGCGATCTGCACGGCGGCGACACGCGGCGCGCATGGTGCTGCCGCGCCACCCCGCTCCGGACCCAGGCGCAGATCAGCCCGCCAGAAGCCCGGCCAGCGGCAGCAGCGCCAGCAGCATCGCGACCGCGCCCCAGCCGCTGTCCTCGCCTCCGTCCCCACCATCGGGGATCTCCGCGTCCGCCTCGTCCTCGGGCGGGTCGAGCACCGGAAGATCCGGGTCCTCCGCCTCCTCGCCCTCGAGGGTCGCCAGCAGCGGCGCGAAGGCCTCGCTCGGCGTCACGTCCCGGATCACCACCTGCAGGATCTCGTGCGGCGCAAGATCGGCCTCGAGCAGCCCGTCCCGGTAGACCTCCTCCGGGTCGAGGCTTTCCAGCACCGGCGCCGCGCGCGCATCCCCCGCGTCCGCCCCTGCGGCGACGCCGAGCCGGGTGATCTCCATGCTGCCGAAACCCGTGACGAGTCCCGACAGGTCAAGGTCGGTCACGCTGCCCGCGCCGCTTTGCGAGGTGACGTAGAAAAGCAGGTCGCCGCCCCCGGCGAAGCCATGCACCTCGACATCCGGCAGGTCCGCCTCGGTGCCGCTGCCGTCGCCGGGGGTGAAATCGAGCAGCGTCTTGCCGGGGATCTCCGCCGACATCATCGCGAACATCTCTCCCGCCACGGTGCTGCCGCCGTAGGCATGGCCCGTCGAGAGCGCGTTCGGCGTGTTCTGGATGAGCGGCCAGACATGCGCCTGATCGACCCCCGCCTCGAGGAAATCCTCGACGATCTCGAGCATCTCCTGCGCCTGGAGCAGGCCGTAGCCCGTGTGCGGGTCGATGTTCTCCGAGGATTTCAGGTTCCATTCGGTGACATGCACCTCGAGATGGCCGAAGCCTTCCTGCTCGAGCCAGCTGTTGCGGATCACGTCGAGATCGTAGGCGCGGCCGTCCTCTTCGCCGCGGGCGTAGACATGCGCGATCACCCCGTCGAGCGCCTCCTGCTGCTCTTCCGTCTCGAAGCCCATGCGCACCAGCGCGTTCGTCACCTCGGACCAGTTGACCTCGCCATTGCCGCGGATGTTGCCGCTGCCCAGCCCGGCACCGGGGTAGCTCGCCGAAAGGTCGGCGATGATGTCCTCGGCCCGCCAGCCCGCGTAGTCGTCCGAGAGGCTCGAGCTCCCGTAGTTCTGCCCCATCTGCGCCAGCACGCGGATCTCGCTCGTGTCGATGCCCTGCACCTCGGCCACCAGCGCCAGCTCGTCGGCGACGATCTCGGCCATCTGCGCGGCGAGGCGGCCGTATTCCACCGCCGTCATCTCGCCCGAGCCCCAGTATTCGTTGCCGATCTCCAGCGCCGCGATCTCGGCCTCGCCATAGACGCCCGAGGCGAGGTCATGCACGAAATCGCGCAGCTCCTCCTCGTCGATCTGCGGCAGGCGGTTGCCGGTCGCGTCCATGTCCTCCGAAAGCTGGTCGCGGGTCGGCAGCACGATGGTCACCGCGTGGCCGGCCTCGCCCGCGTAGGCCATGAACTCCGAGATCGGGATGAAGCCGGTCTCGGCCCCGGTGACGGCATGGGTGGCGGTCGCGGCGTCGGGGTTGCCGAGGTCGAAGTAATACTCGGTGAGCGAGCCGCCCGGGTAGCGCAGCCCGGTGACCCCCAGCGCCTCGATCGCCTCGGCATAGGAGCCGTCGCCGGTCATCTCTCCGCGCGGCGCCAGCACGTTGCCACCGAAGAGCGCCGCCTCGGCGGGCGCACCGGCAGGAGCGACGGAAAGGGGCAGCGCCTCGGGCATGCCGTTCTCCGGGTGGATGGCGCGGAGCACGCCCTGCATGGACAGGGGGCGGATCGGGGAACCGGGGTGAACTCGCGGAAAACCGGGCGGGCCGGGCACGGGAACGGCTCGGCAGACCCGCAGGCGGGGCGGCCGATAGGCACTCGTTCAAGGCGTCGAGACGGGGGCACCGCGAAATCTGCGGCGCGGACGTGGTGATCGAAATGGATTTGGAAACCGACCTGCGGGCGCGCATACCCCACCTGCGCCCTTCCCCGGAGGGTAGTCAGCGCACCCCGGTGGCGCAAGCGTGATCACGAAACCCGCAAGGCCCATGCGCGGGTCTCGGCCAAGCGCGCCGCAAATGGAAAGGCGCGGCGACAGGATCCTGTCGCCGCGCCCATGTCTACCGCCGGGGCCGCACGGGCCGGGCTGCGCTCAGAGGATGCGCTCGCCGGTGCCCGGGTTGAAGTACGAGACCTTGCCGAGGTCGAAGGCGAAGGTATGCGCCGCGCCAGGCGCCGCCGCGGTCTCGGCATGAAGCCGCGCGGTGATCTGCTTGCCGCCGAGCGTGGTCATCACGTAGGTGTCCGCGCCCGCGGGCTCGACGATCTCGACCTTGCACTGCGCTTCCTGCACGCTCTCGCCCGAGCGGTAGCCGGGCTCCGAGATGTCCTCGGGGCGCAGGCCGAGGATCACGTCCTCGGGCAGGTTCTTCGCGCGGGTGTCGGTGAGCACGATCGGCTCGGCACCCGGCCGCGCGATCTCGAGCTTGGTGCCGACGCCGTTGGCGCGCGCCTTCGCCGGGATCAGGTTCATCGCCGGCGAGCCCATGAAGTCCGCGACGAAGAGGTTGGCGGGCTTGTTGTAGATCTCGGCCGGGGTGCCGATCTGCTGGATCACGCCGCCCTTCATCACGACGATCTTGGTCGCCAGCGTCATCGCCTCGATCTGGTCGTGGGTCACGTAGACCATCGACGCGCCGAGCCGCTGGTGCAGCGACTTGATCTCGGTGCGCATCTCGACCCGCAGCTTGGCGTCGAGGTTCGACAGCGGCTCGTCGAAGAGGAAGAGCTTGGGATCGCGCACCAGCGCCCGGCCCATCGCCACGCGCTGCCGCTGGCCGCCCGAGAGCTGGCCGGGACGGCGCTTCAGCAGCGGCTCGATCTGCAGCTGGCGGGCCACCTCGGCAAGCTTGCGGTCCTGCGTCGCCTGATCGACGCCGCGGACCTTCATGCCGAAGGTGATGTTCTTGGCGACGCTCATCGTCGGGTAGAGCGCGTAGGACTGGAACACCATGGCGATGTCGCGGTCCTTGGGCGAGACATGGGTCATGTCGACGCCGCCGATCTTGAGCGTGCCGCCCGAGATCGGCTCGAGCCCGGCGATGCAGTTGAGCAGCGTGGACTTGCCGCAGCCCGAGGGGCCGACGAGCACGAGGAAATCGCCCGGTTCGATCGAGACGTTGATGTCCTTGAGGATCTCGGTCGCGCCGTAGTTCTTGTAGAGGTGCTGGATATCGAGGATCGGAGCCATGGGGATCATCCTTTGACGGATCCGGCGGTCAGACCGCGGATGAAGTATTTGCCGGCGACGACGTAGACGAGGAGCGTCGGCAGCGCGGCGATGATCGCGGCGGCCATGTCCACGTTGTATTCCTTCACGCCCGTCGTCGAGTTGACGATGTTGTTGAGCGCCACGGTCACCGGCTGGGTGCCGGCCGAGCTGAAGGAGACACCGAAGAGGAAGTCGTTCCAGATCTGGGTGAACTGCCAGATCACGCTGACCACGATGATCGGGATGCTGAGCGGCAGGAAGATCGACCAGAAGATGCGCAGGAAGCCCGCGCCGTCGACCTTGGCCGCCTTCACCAGCTCCTGCGGGATCGTGACGTAGTAGTTGCGGAAGAACAGCGTGGTGAAGCCGATGCCGTAGATCACGTGCACGAAGACGAGGCCCGGGATCGTGCCCGCGATGCCCATCACGCCGAGCAGGCGCGCCATCGGCAGCAGCACGACCTGGAAGGGGATGAAGCAGCCGAAGAGCATCAGCGCGAAGATGATGTTGGCACCCTTGAAGCGCCATTGCGCGATCACGTAGCCGTTCACCGCGCCCAGGAGGGTGGAGATCAGCACGCCCGGCACCGCGATCAGCACCGAGTTCCAGAAATAGGGGCGCACGCCCTCGCACTGGATGCCGGTGCAGGCACCCGACCAGGCCTTGGCCCAGGCATCGAAGGTCACCTCGCGCGGCAGCGCGACGAGATCGCCGGTGCGGATCTCCTCGAGGCTTTTCAGCGAGGTGGTGACCATCACGAAGAGCGGCATCAGGTAGTAGACCGCGAAGAGGCCGAGGATGACGTAGAGCCCCCAGCGCAGCGCGGTCTTCATGCCCGCGCCCTGCGACCGGGCTGCCGCCGCAGCGGCGGGCGTTGCGGAGACATCAGTCATTTTTCGCCCTCAGTTCGGAGTAGAGATAGGGCACCACGATGATGAAGATCACCATCATCATGATCATCGCCGAGCTTGCCGCCTGGCCGACGTCGCCGCGCGAGAAGGCCATCGCGTACATGTAGGTCGCCGGCAGGTCGGTGGCATAGCCGGGGCCGCCGCCGGTCAGCGCGATCACGAGGTCGAAGCTCTTGATCGCGAGGTGCGCCAGCACGATGAAGGCCGACAGGAAGATCGGCGCCATCGAGGGGATGATGATCGCGGTGTAGACGCGCCAGGTCGGGATGCCGTCGATCTGCGCCGCGCGGATGATTTCGGTATCGACCGAGCGCAGGCCTGCGAGGAAGAGCGCCATGACGAAGCCCGAGCTCTGCCAGATCGCCGCCATCACCACCGTGTAGATGGCCATGTCCGGGTTCACCAGCCAGTCGAACTTGAAGTTCTCGAACCCCCAGCCCTGCACCATGGCCTGCACGCCGAGGCCCGGGTTCAGGATCCATTTCCACGCGGTGCCGGTGACGATCATCGACAGCGCCATGGGGTAGAGGTAGATCGTGCGGATCGCGCCCTCGACGCGGATCTGCTGGTCGAGCAGGATCGCGAGGATCAGCCCCAGCACCAGCGAGATGACGATGAACATGCCCCCGAAGATGTAGAGGTTGTTCATTGCCGTGTCCCAGCGCGGGGAGGCAAAGAGCCGGTCGTACTGGATGAAGCCGTCGATCTCGTAGCGCGGCATCAGCTTGGAGCGGGTGAGCGACACCCAGGCGGTCCAGCCGATGAAGCCGTAGACGAAGATCAGGACCGCGATGAAGCTGGGCGCCAGCACGATCTTCGGCAAATGGGTTTCGAACCATTTGGCCATGGTGTTCTCCTAATGACGGGCCCGCCCCGAAGGTGAGACGGGCCCGCTTCTGTATGGTCAGAGACCCTGGGATCAAAGACCGGGAACGGGGATTACATCGAGTTCGCGACAGCGTCCGCGAGCATCTTCACCGCATCCTCGGAGCTCATGTCCGAGTTGAAGTGCGCCGTCACCACGTCGGTGATCGCGCCGGACTGCGCACCGCGCAGCGCCATGCCATGGGCGTAGGAGGGCAGCAGCGTGCCGTTCTCGGCGGTTGCCTTCATGTCCTCGGCCGATTTCACCGCGCATTCGTCGAACTCGTCGAGAGCGACGTCGGTGCGGACCGGGATCGAGCCCTTGTTCAGGTTGAACACCTTCTGGAAGTTCGGGCCGACGATCAGCTTGGCCAGCAGTTCCTGGCCGGCTTTCTTGTCGTCGCCTTCCACTTCGAACATGGCGAAGCTGTCGACGTTGTAGAGGTAGCCCTCACCCGGGGTCGCGCCGCAGAGGAAGTCCTTGCCCGGCACCTTGCCGGCGGCGAGGAATTCACCCTTGGCCCAGTCGCCCATGATCTGGAAGGCGGCTTCGCCGTTCATCACCATCGCGGTCGCGAGGTTCCAGTCACGGCCCGAGAAGTTCTCGTCCACGTAGCCGCGCAGGATGCGCATCTCGTCGAAGACCTTGACCATGGTGTCCGAGGTCAGCGCGTCCTGGTCGAGGTCCACGAGCGCCTTCTTGAAGAACTCGGGTCCGCCGAGGCCCAGAACGACGGTCTCGAACACGGTGGCGTCCTGCCAGGACTGGCCGCCGTGCGCCAGCGGGATGATGCCCGCCGCCTTCAGCTTCTCGGCTGCGGCGTTGAACTCGTCCCAGGTGGTCGGCATCTCGATGCCGTTGGCGTCGAGCACGGCCTTGTTGGCCCAGATCCAGTCGACGCGGTGCACGTTGACCGGCGCGGCGCACCAGGCACCCTCGCACTTCATGTGCTCGGCGATCTGCGCGGGCAGGACGTCGGCCCAGCCCTCGGCTTCCGCGACCGACGAGATGTCGGCCAGGACGCCCTCTTCGTACCACTCCTGGATCGCCGGACCCTTGAGCTGCACGGCGGTCGGCGCGTTGCCCGACAGCACCCGTGCGCGCAGCGCGGTCATCGCGGCATCGCCGCCGCCGCCGGCCACCGGCATGTCGGTCCAGGTGCCGCCATTCTCCGAGAATTCCTGCTGCAGAACGGCGACGGCCTTGGCCTCGCCACCGGCAGTCCACCAGTGCAGGACTTCGGCCTGCGGCTCGGCGTAGGCTGCGCCTGCAACCGTCAGGGCAAGGGCGGAGATGGCCGCCTTGGCGGTGTATTTCATGTCGGTATTCCTCCCGTTATTGCTGCCTCCGCAGGCAGCGGTGGGCGGGATCGTGCGCTTTGGCCCGAGTTTTTCGCAAGGCCTTACCCCACGCCGCCGCGCAGCATCCCTTCAGAAATCCGGACGATCTGTTACAGGCTGTTACAGCACGATTGCCAAGACCGCCGGACCGGGGAAAGACTCCGCGCCGGACCCCGCCGCGAGGAGAGACGCGTGACCATCTCAAGACTGCTGGTCGTCGACGATGATTCCGAGATGCGCAGCATGATGACACAGTTCCTGCAAAAGCAGGGCTTCATCGCCCATGGTGCGCAGAACATGGCCGAGATCGCCGCGGCCATGGAGGCGGGGCGGATCGACCTCATCCTGCTCGACGTGATGCTCGGCGACGAGAGCGGCATCGAGATCTGCGCCCGGCTGCGGCGCGAGCAGGACGTGCCGATCATCATGGTCTCGGCGCTCTCGGCCGATCACCAGCGCATGGCGGGCTACGAGGTCGGCGCCGACGACTACATCGCCAAGCCGTTCAACCCCGATCTCATGGTGGCGCAGGTGCGGGCGGTGCTGGCCCGCGCCCGCCGTACCGCCTCGCTCGCGCATCGCCGCCGCACCCAGAGCTTCCGCTTCGCCGGCTGGCGCTACGACGCCAAGCGCGACGAGGTGACCTCGCCCGAGGGCTTCCAGGTGCTGCTGTCGCGGCGCGAGACGATGCTGCTGCAGGCGCTGCTGGCCAATCCCTTCATCCCGCTGACCCGCGAGGAGATCGCCGCCGCGCTCGACGTCACCGGCGAGGGCGGCGCCGAGGACGCGCAGGGCCGCGCCATCGACGTGCTGGTGGGACGGCTGCGCTCGAAGATCGAGAAGACGCCGAAGGAGCCGCAGATGCTGCGCACCGAGCGCGGCGTGGGCTACGTCTTCGCGGTGGACGTGACCACCGAAGAGACATGAGGCCGCGCACATGAGCCGCGCCGGGCCGAGCCTGCGTGTCTCGGGCACGCTGCTGATCCTCGCGGCGGCGCTCGCCGGGGTGGTGATCACCGCCATGTGGAGCCTGTCGCAGACCCGCTGGACCACGCATCTCGACCGCGCCGAGCGGGCGGGCATCCTGCTCTATTCCACCCTCGCGCGGGCCGCCGCGCCGCCCGCCGACGTCACGCTCACGCCGCTCGCGCCGCCGGATGCCGCCCGCGCCGAGCAAGGCGCCTTCGCCGCGCTCTCCGGCCTGCCCAGCCCCTCCTATGTCACTCTCGCCCCGATCCTGCCCGACGGCTCCGGCGGCGAGGGGTTGCAGCTGGCGGTGATCTCGGACGGGCTGCAGTACCGCGTCGCCGAGCTGCCCTCGCGCCCCGGCCAGCGCCCCGAGGAGACGCTGGGCCAGCTCACCCGGCTGATGGCGCGCTACTGCAGCCACCCGCAGATCATCGCCCGTCCCGACGGCGGCGAGTGGCAGCGCGTCGAGGCGCCGCTGGTCTGGGGCTGCGCGGCCGCCCCCGCCGACCTGCGCCTGCCCGCCATCGCCCTCGCGCTGCTGGCGCTGGGGGTGATCTTCACGCTGGTGACCGGCACCGCCGCGCGCTTCACCGACTTCGCCGCCGCGCTCGCCGCGCGCCGCCATCTCGGCGGGCCCGAGAGCTACGAGGCCGAGGGCCCCGCCGAGCTGCGTGCCATCGTCGAGGCGGTGAACACCTACCTCGAGGCCGAGCGCGAGCAGCTTGCCAAGCGCGCCGTGGTGCTCTCGGGGGTCAGCCACGACCTCGGCACCCCCGCCACGCGCCTGCGCCTGCGCTCGGCGCTGATCGAGGACGCGGCGCTGCGGGAGAAATTCGAGGCCGACATCGACCAGATGACCGCGATCATCGAGAGCGCCCTCACCTACACCCGCGCCGAGCTGAACATCGAGGAGCCGCGCGAGCTGTCGCTCTCGGCGCTGGTCGAGGCGCTGGTGGACGACTACCGCGACACCGGCCACCCTGTCAGCCTTGCCAGCGTCGAGCCGATGGTGCTGCGCGCCGGGCAGTCGCTCTTCACCTCGCGCCGCGGCGCGCAGGTGGTCGAGGGGGCGCACCGGGTGATCGTCACCGCCCGGCCGGTCTCGATCCAGCGGGCGGTCTCGAACCTCGTGGACAACGCGCTGAAATACGGCCGCCGCGCAGTGCTGCGCCTCGAGGCCGGGGCCGAGACCGCGACGATCATGGTCGAGGACGAGAGCGGCATGCGCTCGACCGAGCAGATCGAGGCGCTGATGGCCCCGTTCCGCCGCGGCGCCAACGCCCAGTCGAGCGACGGCATCGGGCTCGGGCTCAGCATCGTGTCCACCGTCGCCATGATGCACGGTGGCACGCTGCATTTCGAGACCGCCCCGCACGGGCTGCGCGCGGTGTTCACCATCCGGCGGGGGTGACCTCCCGGCGCCGTGACTGCGCGGAAATTTGCCTACCCCGGAATGCGCCCTACTCCTTGAAGGGACGCGGCCGCGCGCCACTCCACCGCGCGGCCCGCCGGGAAAGCAAACGGGAAACTCACCATGTCCTACCGAACCGGCCTGACCGTGATGATGGTCTCGGCACTCGTTGCCATCGGCTGCGGCCTTTACGGCTATGTCGCCCCGCTCACCGGCGTGACCGGCGTCTGGGGTCCGCTCGCCGCCGCCTTCGGCGCGCTCTGCCTGCTCATCGGCGCGGCGCTCATGGCGCGCGCGCGCGCCCGCGGCGCGCGCGTCGTCCTGCTGCTGCTGCTCGCGCTCGGACTGCTGCTGACCGCCTTCGCCAGCGCGCTCATGCACCAGTGGGTGATGCTCGCCGCGCTCGCCGTCTGCGCGCTTGGCTGGATCGCGGCACTGTCCGGCCCGGAAGGAGCACGCGCATGACCCGGCTTCTTCGCGGCATTGCCCTTCTCGCCCTCATCGCCCACCCGGCCCTCGCGCAGCAGGCCGTCACGCCGGTGCCCCCGGCCGGGCCGGACTCGCGCGTGACCGGGGCCGCGGCCGCCGTGGCGCCGCGGTCGCAGGATGACAGCGAGCCCGAGCCCGACGCCGAGACGATCACCCTCGAAGTGCCCGCGCTCCGCCAACCCTCCGACGCCAGGGTGCCCACGCCCGGCCCCGGCTGGCCGAGCTTCCACGGGCAGGTTTCTGGCGCGAAATACTCGCCGCTCGACGAGATCAACGCGGGCAACGTGGGCGATCTGGAACTGGCCTGGCGCGCGCATACCGGCGACGTGTCGGACGGCTCGGGCGATCTGCCCGCCACCGTCTGGTCGGCGACACCGATCTACGCCAATGGCATGCTCTACATCGGCACGCCCTTCTACCGGGTGCTGGCGCTTGACCCCTCAACCGGAGAGGAGGTCTGGTCCTTCGACAGCCAGTCGACGCTCGAAGCGCTGACCCAGCCCGCGCTGAAGAACCGCGGCGTCGCCTACTGGGAGGCCGAGACCCCGCAGCAGGGCGCCGCCTGCCAGAAGATCGTCTATCTCGGCACCATGGACGCGCGGCTCTTCGCCATGGACGCGGACACCGGCAAGCCCTGCGAGGGCTTCGCCGACAAGGGCGTTCTCGACGTGAACCAGTGGAACACGGTCAACGACCGCTGGCCGCTGTCGCTGTTGCAGCCGCCGACCATCGTGGGCGATCACGTGATCATCGGCTGGGCCGGCAATGACTGGGACTGGGCCGAGGCGCCTCCGGGCTCGGTCTTCTCGGTGAACGCGCGCACCGGCGAGCTCGAATGGACCTTCGACACGATCCCCGAGAGCATCCGCGCCAAGACCGGCACAGCCAATGTCTGGACCGCGATGAGCGCCGACGAGGAGCGCGGCATCGTCTACCTGCCCGTCGCCTCGCCCTCGCCGAACTACTGGGGCGGCAACCGCACCGACGACATTCCCTACGCCACCTCGACTACCGCGCTCGACGTCGAGACCGGGCAGGTGATCTGGTCGCGGCAATGGGTGCACCACGACATCTGGGACTACGACATCAACTCCGCCCCGACGCTGATGGACATCACGGTGAACGGGCAGCAGATCCCGGCGCTGATGCAGGCGACCAAGATGGGCTTCCTCTTCGTGGTCAACCGCGAGACCGGCGAGGACATCTGGCCGATCGAGGAACGCCCTGTCCCCGCGGGGACAGTCGCGGGAGAGGTCTACGCCCCGACCCAGCCCTTCCCCACCCTGCCGAAGCCGCTGCTCGACCAGTCGCGCCTGCCGGACGTGTGGAAGCTGGCCGATCTCGCCTCGTTCGGCGAATGCTCGGACCTCTGGAAGAAGCTGAGCTACGAGGGCATGTACACGCCGCCCACCACCGAGGGCGAGGGCGCGGGGGCCTTCCCGAACTCGGCGGGCGCGGTGCAATGGGGCGGCGTCGGCTTCGACCCCGAGCACCAGATCGCCGTGGTGAACTTCAGCCACGTGATGCAGTACATCAAGCTCTGGTCGCGCGAGGACTACGAGAAGGCCGACGGCGCGGCGGGGGTCGGCGAGAGCGGCTTCCATCCGCAGACCGGCGCGCCCTTCGGCATGTCGCTGCAGACCGCGATGAACCGCTGGGGCATGCCCTGCTGGAAGCCGCCCTTCGGCGAACTGATGGCGATCGACATGACCACTGGCGAGCGGATCTGGCGCAGACCCCTCGGCATGTCGCAGAAATACGGCTTCTACATGCCCGAGGCATGGGGCTCGCCCAGCATCGGCGGCCCGGCGGTCACGGCGGGCGGGCTGATCTTCATCGGCTCGACGATGGACGGCATGGTGCGCGCCTTCGACCTGCAGAGCGGCAAGGAGCTGTGGCGCGACCTGACCGAGGCGCCCTCGGTCTCGAACCCGGCGGTCTACGAGCATGACGGGCGCGAATACGTCGCCTTCATCTCGGGCGGGAACTCGATCCTGAAGCCCTCGGTGGGCGACATGATCTCGGTCTACCGCCTGCCGCTGCACTAGGCGCGGCCCGCGCGAAACCGGCGGGACCGTCTCGGCACGGTCCCGCCGACCCCTGCCGCAGGGGCAGCTTTCGCTGGTGGTGCGACGGCGGCTTCCGCGCTATGCTGCACTGCAGAATTTCTCCTCATCCGGGGGCTTTTTGCATTTCCATGACCGATACCAATTCCGACACTTCCAAGATCATCCTCGACGTGGCGCTGCAGGGCGGCGGCGCGCACGGGGCCTTCACCTGGGGCGTGCTCGACACGCTTCTGCAGGAGGAACGCATTGAAATAGGAGCGCTTTCCGGTGCCAGCGCCGGGGCGATGAACGCCATCATCGTGGCCTCGGGCATCGCCACCGGCGGGCGCGAGGGCGGGCGGGCGGCGCTGCGCCGCTTCTGGACCTCGGTGAACGCCGCCGCGCGCGAGGCCACCCCGGTCTTCCAGATGCTCGAGGCCTTTCCCGGCTTCTTCGCCGCCTCCGCCGCCTGGTGGCAGATGGTCAGCGGCGGGCAGGTCACCGTCTCGTCCCGGCCCTGGCAGGGGCGCGCGGCGCAGATGGCCCTGCGCGAGCTGATCGCCGAGCAGGTCGATTTCGAGGCGCTGCGCCGCGAGGATGCGCCGCAGCTCTTCATCTCGGCCACCGATGCCCGCACCGGCAGCGCGCATATATTCCGCAACGACCAGATCACTCCGGACGTGGCCATCGCCTCGGCCTGCCTGCCGATGAGCTTTCCGCCGGTGAACATCGACGGCGTCGACTACTGGGACGGCGGCTATGCCGCCAATCCGCCGATCGCCGCGCTGGTGCGCTTCACGCCGCAGACCGACCTGCTGCTGGTCAGCATCAACCCCGCGCGCCGCACCTTCACCGCCCGCTCACCCGAAGAGATCACCGAAAGGGTGAGCGAGATGGTCTTCAACCAGGCGCTGCTGACCGAGCTGCGCGGCATCGCGATCATCCAGGACGCGCTTTACGCGCACATGCAGACGCACGAGGGCGAAAGCGGCTCGGACCTGCTGCGCGCCCTGCACGAGCTGCGCATCCACGAGATCCACGACGAGGCCACCATGTCCGAGCTCGACCCGCACACCAAGATGTATCCGGCGCTCGACATGCTGCTGAAGCTGCACGAAACCGGCCATGCGGCGGCCAAGTCCTGGCTCGGCGCGAACTTCGAGCATCTCGGCAAGCGCGGCACGGCCAAGTTGAGGGAACGCTACCTCGGGGGCATGCTGAAGGAGTGAGCCCGCGATGAGGGACAGGTAAGGCTCGACGCCAAGGGCCCGTTCGCGCTAGTCTTTCCGTCAAGCGACGGCAAAGACCCGCGACGGAAGGGAAGACGGCGGCGCGCACGGGCCCATGACATCGGGCAGGTGCAGGAAGATGCGCGGCGGACGGCCCAGCCGGACGGGTCCGAATTACGTGGGTGCGTCCGATGCGTTTTCTCGAAGGCCTTTTGATCCTCGTCCTTGTGCTTGTCACCTTCGTCTTCGGGATGAAGCTGGCCTTTCCGCTGCCCGACCGGAACTTCGCCGAGCCGCAGCACCGCCTGCCGCCCGACGCGGCGGGCGCGCTCGGCCAGGTGGTCACGCCGCTCCTTGCCGCGCACGGCGGCGAGAGCGCGGTGCAGCCGCTCTCCGACGGGCGCGACGCCTTTGCCGCGCGGGTGCTGATGGCCCGGGCGGCGCAGGTCTCGATCGACGCGCAATATTACATCTGGCAGGACGACACGACCGGGCTCATCCTGCTCGACGAGCTGCGCGCCGCCGCCGAACGCGGCGTGCGGGTGCGGCTGCTGGTCGATGACAACGGCATTCCCGGGCTCGATGCGCTGCTGGCCGAGCTCGACGCCATGCCCACCGCCGACGTGCGCATCTTCAACCCCTTCACCCTGCGCAACCCGAAGCTGGTATCCTACCTCTTCGACTTCTCCCGGCTGAACCGGCGGATGCACAACAAGTCGATGACGGTGGACGGCATGGCGACCATCGTCGGCGGTCGCAACATCGGCGACATCTACTTCGAATACGGCGAGGGCACGCATTACTTCGACGTCGACGCGCTGGCGCTGGGGCCGATCGTCGAGGACGTGGCGGACTCCTTCGACCGCTACTGGAACAGCGCCTCGGCCTATGACGCGGACCTGCTGCTCGACCCGCCGAACGCCCCGGCGCTGGCCGAAGCGGGCAAGGCCGCGCGCAATTCCTCGGTCGGCAACGGCTACTTGCAGGTGGTGGCGCAGAGCCGGCTCGTCGAAAGGCTGAAGGGCGGCGCGATGGACCTCGAATGGGGCCGCGCCGAGCTGCTGGTCGACGATCCCGCGAAGGGGCTCGGCAAGGCGCGGGGCGAGGACAAGATCGTCGCGCGGCTCTTCGAGCTGGTCGGGGAGGTCGAGACGAAGCTCGATCTCGTCTCGGCCTATTTCATCCCCGGCGAGCGCGGCACCGAGGCGCTGACCGCGCTGGTCCGCAAGGGCGCGCAGGTCCGGGTGCTCACCAACGCGCTCGAGGCGACCGACGTCATGCCCGTCCACGCCGCCTACATGGGCTACCGCAAGCCGCTGCTCGAGGGCGGGGTCAGCCTCTACGAGCTGCGGGCGGCGCGCGAGGAACACGTCCGGCGCTCGCTGCCCGAGGTGCTGTCGGGCTCGGCCTCGGGGCTGCATGCCAAGGTCTTCGGCCTCGACGGCAGGCGCGCCTTCATCGGCTCGTTCAACCTCGACCCGCGCTCGGCGCAGATCAACACCGAGATGGGGCTGCTGATCGACAGCCCCACCATCGCCGCTTCGCTCTCCGAGCAGCTGGACGTGCCGAGCTACGCCTATCATGTCACGCTCGACGAGGCGGGCGAACTGGTCTGGACCAACACGCCGCAGGTCGGCCCGCCGCTGGTCTACCACGAGGAGCCGAACACCGGGCTGCTGATGCGCGGCCTGACCCACCTCATCAGCTGGCTGCCGGTCGAGTGGATGCTCTGAGCTGCCGGTTGCGGCGGGCGTGACCTTGCGACATCTTCGGCCTTAGGTGCCCGTGCGGCACCGCAACGAACGACGGAGCCCGCCATGACCAAGCCCTGCATCATCTGCGTCGCCATCACCGGCTCGCTGCCCACCAAGGCGGACAATCCCGCCGTGCCGATCACCATTGCCGAGCAGGTGGAATCGACGCAGGAGGCCTTCGAGGCCGGGGCGCGCATCGCCCATTGCCACGTGCGCGACGACGAGGGCAAACCGACCTCGGACCCCGAGCGCTTCGCCGCGCTGAAGGAGGGGATCGAGACCCATTGCCCCGGGATGATCGTGCAGCTTTCGACCGGCGGCCGGTCGGGCGCGGGCAAGACGCGGGGCGGGATGCTGCCGCTGCGCCCCGACATGGCCTCGCTCTCGGTCGGGTCGAACAACTTTCCGACCCGCGTCTACGAGAACCCGCCGGATCTGGTGGAGTGGCTGGCCTCCGAGATGAGGACCTACGGCATCAAGCCCGAGATCGAGGCCTTTGACCTCTCGCACATCTACCAGGCCAAGGCGATGGCCGACCGCGGCGAGCTGGTGGGCACGCCCTACGTGCAGTTCGTCATGGGGGTGAAGAACTCGATGCCGGCGGTGAAGCGGGTGTTCGACTACTACGTCGAGACGGTGAAGGTGCTCTTCGGCGAGGACGCGCCCTGGTGCGCCGCCGGGATCGGGCGGCACCAGATCGAATTGAACGAGTGGGCCGCCGCCGCGGGCGGGCACCTGCGCACCGGGCTCGAGGACAACATCCGCATCGACAGGGACACGCTCGCCCCGTCGAACGCCGCGCTGGTCAGGCGCGCGGCCGAGGTGGCGCTGAAGCACGGCCGCTCCATCGCCACCCCCGCCGAGGCGCGCGCGCTGCTCGGGCTGCGCGCCGCCTGAGCGTTCATTCGGCCGGGCTCGCCTCCGGGCGCGGCCCGCCCGAGCTGCTTTCCGCGCTGGCCGGGCCGTGGCCGAACTCCTCGAGGTCCGGCCGCGTGCCGATGGAGATGTGCGCGATGTCCTCGGCCGCGAAGCCGCGGATGATCGAGGGGATCATCATGCACACCAGCAGGAAGATCGGCAGGCCGACAACGGTGATCACCTGCTGCAGCGCAGTCAGCCCCGCCTCGCCCGCGAGCAGGATCAGCATGGCGGCGACCACGCCCTCGGCCGCGCCCCAGAACACCCGCTGGTGCACCGGGCCGGGGGTCTCGGTGCCGGTGCAGAGCATGTCCACCACCAGCGAGGCCGAGTCCGAGGAGGTGGCGAAGAAGATCGCCACGATGACGACGGCGAAGCCCTGCACGAAGGCGGTGAAGGGGAAGTGCTCGAAGAAGGCGAACATGGCGAGCGGCACGCTGTCGGCGACGGCACGGCTGATCTCGCCGGCGCTCTCGCCCATCGCCTCGCGCGCGGCAAGGCCGAGCCCGTCGAACTCCATCGCCTGCCAGCCGAAGATGGCGAACCAGATCAGGGTGAAGAGAGAGGGCGCCAGCAGCACCCCGAAGACGAACTCGCGCACTGTGCGCCCGCGCGAGATGCGCGCCACGAAAAGCCCGATGAAGGGCGACCAGGTGACGGTCCAGGCCCAGTAGAACACCGTCCAGGACCCCTGCCAGCCCCAGTCGTCGGTGGTCGGGTTCTCGTTCGCCAGCATGTCGTTCCAGAACGCGAGGTGCGGCAGGTTCGACAGGTAGAGCCCGAAGGTCTCGACGATGCCGCGCAGCAGGAACAGGGTCGAGCCGCAGACCAGTACGAAGACCATCAGCGCCACCGCCATGGCGATATTGAGGTTCGAGAGCATCTTCACGCCCTTGTCGAGCCCGGCGACGATCGAACTTACCGCCACGATGGTCAGCACGGTCAGGATCGCGATCTTCACCCAGGCGCCGTCACCCGTGCCGAAGAGCGCGTCGAGCCCCGCCGCGATCTGGCTCGAGCCGAGCCCGAGCGAGACCGCCACGCCGAAGAGCGTGCCGAGGATCGAGGCGATGTCGATGGCCTTGCCGACAGGACCGTGGATGCCCTCTCCCAGCAGCGGGTAGAACACCGAGCTCACCCGCACCGGCAGGTCATAGCGGTTGATGAAATAGGCAAAGGCGAGCCCCGGCAGGGTGAAGATCGTCCAGGTGTGCAACCCGAGGTGGTAGATGGCGATCGACATGGCGTCCCGCGCCGCCTCCTCGGTGTAGGGCTCCACTCCCGGCAGCGGCGGGCTGGAGAAATGGCTGATCGGCTCGGCCACGCCCCAGAACATCAGCACCGTGCCGATGCCGCCGGCAAACAGCATGGTGAACCAGGACAGGTTGGAATAGGCCGGCCGCTCGCCCTTGCGGCCCAGCCGGATATGCCCGTGGCGCGACATGGCGGCCCAGATCAGGAAGCCCAGCCAGACGTTCACCCCCAGCACGAAGAACCACCCGAGGTTGGTCACGATCCAGCTTCGCCCCGCCGCGAAGGCATTCCCGATCGGTTCCGGGAAGATCACCAGCGCGAGCACGAAGAAAAACGTGAAGGCGGCGGAGACGAAGAAGATCGTCGGATCGGTGCGCAGTCCGAGGCGGCGGGCAAGCTGTTCCAAGGGATCAAACCTATGTGTTTTTTCGTGCGGGGCTCCCTTTCCGAACGGATCACCTCCGTGATGGTTCCGACATTCGGCATATCCCGTGCCCGCAGCGCGGATGCGAAAGCGCCGGCCCCGACGGGACCGGCGTTCGCATTCCTCGCCCTTGGGCCGCCTCAGAGGTCGATCAGCACCGACTTGGTACGGCGGTTCGCGAGGTAGGCCTCACGGCCCAGATCCTTGCCGAGCCCGCTCGCCTTCCAGCCGCCGGTCGGCAGGATGTGGTCGCGGGTGCGGCCGTAGCGGTTGACCCAGACCGTGCCCGCCTCGAGGTCGCGGGTAAGCCGCAGCGCGCGCGACAGGTCGCGGGTGAAGAGCCCCGCCGCAAGGCCATAGGTCGGGTGGCTGGCGAGGCGCATCGCCTCCTCCTCGGTCTCGAAGGTCTGGAAGGTCGCCACCGGCCCGAAGATCTCCTCGCGCACCGCCGGGCTCGTCTCGTCGACGCCGCCGATCAGCGTCGGCCGGTAGAAGGCGCCCTCGTGGTCGAACCGCCCGCCTCCGCAGATGAGTTCGGCCCCCTGCTCGGTCGCCGCCTTCACGATGCTGTCGATGCGCTGCAACTGCCGCTCGGAAATGATCGGCGAGAAGCCCGCCTCGGCGCTGTGCGTCTCCGAGGGGGTGATCTTGGCGAACCGCTCCGAGAGCTTTGCCGCGAGTTCATCGGCCACGCTCGCCTCGACGATCATCCGCGAGCCCGCGACGCAGAACTGCCCGGCGTTGGGGATGATCCCGGTGACCAGCGCGTCGGCGGTCACGTCGAGGTCGGCATCGGCAAAGACCACCATCGGGCTCTTGCCGCCCAGCTCCAGCGTCATCGGCTTGATGCCGGTGCGGGCGATGTTCTCCATGATCGCGGCCCCGGCGCGGGTCGAGCCGGTGAAGGAGACCTTGTCGATGCCGGGATGGCCGGTGATCGCGCTGCCGGTGGTCGGCCCGTCGCCCAGCACCACGTTTATCAGCCCCGCCGGGATCCCCGCCCGCACCGCCAGTTCGGCAAGGTAGAGCGTGGTGTAGGGCGTCATCTCGGAGGGCTTCAGCACCACCGCGTTGCCCGCCGAGAGCGCCGGGCCCAGCTTCCAGGCGGCCATCGAGATCGGGAAGTTCCAGGGGGTGATCGCGCCGATCACGCCGTAGGGATGGTCCGAGATGAAACCGAACTGGCTGTCCGCCGTCGGCACCAGCGTGCCCGCTTCCTTGTCGGCGAACTCGGCGAAGAAGCGGATCTGCTCGGCGGTGACCATGACGTCGCCGACCAGCGCCGCGGCATAGGGGCGCGAGGAGCAGACCGCCTCGAGCCGGGCCAGCGTCTCGGCCTCCGCCTCGATGAGATCGGCCCAGGCACAGAGCGCGCGCAGCCGGGCGCGCGGCGCGAGCCCGGCCCAGCCCGAGCTCTTCAGCGCGGCGCGCGCGCTCTCGACGGCCCGGTCCACCAGCGCTGCATCGGCGCAGGGAATGGCGCCGAGCGCCCGGCCCGTGGAGGGCGAGCGCAGCTCGAGCGCCTCCGGACCCGCGACATATTCCCCGCCGATGAAATGCCGGTTCGGCAGCGGCAGCCGGGCGGGATCGAAAGCGAAAGTCATCGGGCACCTCGTTCGGGTCTTGCGTGGATCGTGTCGCGGCAGGCATCCGGCGCGCAGCATTGATGGCGCCGGCGGGCCCCTTCGCGACCGAAAGGGTATCGCCAAGTCTTAGCGAGCGAAATTTTCGCTGGCCAGCATTGCCTTTCCGCCGCGCGCGCGCCGCCTCCACCGCACCTCACGTAAGGCGCGATTTCCGGGCAGTGCCCGAGGTGCCGGGGCGCTAATTGTTCGGTAAATCTTGAAACTGCTAAGGTGATGCCGGAGATAGCAGAATAATCGCGGGCGGCCTAGGCTGGCGCGCAGCATCGCATCAGGGAGAGACGGGCATGCAGGATCTTGCCATCATCTGGGACTGGCTCGGCTTCGCCGTGCGCTGGCTGCACGTGGTCACCGCGATCGCGTGGATCGGCTCGTCCTTCTACTTCATCGCGCTCGACCTCGGGCTGCGCAAGGTGCCGCACCTGCCCGTCGGCGCCCATGGCGAGGAGTGGCAGGTCCACGGCGGCGGTTTCTACCACATCCAGAAATACCTCGTCGCCCCCGAGGCGATGCCGGACCACCTGACCTGGTTCAAGTGGGAGAGCTACGCCACCTGGCTCTCGGGCGCGGGGCTGCTGATGATCGTCTACTGGGCCGGGGGCGAGCTCTTCCTGCTCGATCCCACGAAGATGGAGCTCTCGCTCTTCCAGGGCATCGTGATCTCGGCGCTGTCGCTCACCGTCGGCTGGCTGATCTATGACCGGCTCTGCAAGTCGCCCCTCGGCGAGCGGCCGACGCTGCTCATGCTGCTGCTCTTTGCCATGCTGGTGGCGATGTCCTGGGGCTACAACCAGGTGTTCACCGGCCGCGCGGCGCTGCTGCATCTCGGCGCCTTCACCGCGACGATCATGACCGCCAACGTCTTCTTCATCATCATGCCGAACCAGCGCATCGTGGTGGACGACCTCAAGAGCGGCCGCACCCCCGATCCGAAATACGGCAAGATCGCCAAGCTGCGCTCGACGCACAACAACTACCTGACGCTGCCCGTCGTCTTCCTGATGCTGTCGAACCACTACCCGCTGGCCTTCGCCACCGACTACGCCTGGATCATCCCCTGCCTCGTCTTCCTGATGGGCGTGACGATCCGGCATTTCTTCAACTCCATGCACGCGCGCAAGGGCACGCCCTACTGGACCTGGGCGGTGACCGCGCTGCTGTTCATCGCCATCGCCTGGCTCTCGACCGCGCCGATGATGGACACATACGAGGAGGCCGAGGCCCGGCCCCTCACCGCCGCCGAGCAGAAGTTCGCCTCCGCCGCCGGCTTCGAGGAGGCCTACCACGCGGTGATCGGCAACTGCTCGATGTGCCATGCGCGCGAGCCCTCGTGGGACGGGCTGCACCACCCGCCCAAGGGCGTGGTGCTGGAAACCCAGTCCGACGTCGCCCGCCACGCGCGGCTCATCTTCCTGCAGGCCGGCGCCAGCCACGCCATGCCCCCGCCCAACGCGATCCAGATGGACCCGGGCGCCCGCCGCGACATCGTCCACTGGTTCCGCGCCGCAACGAAGGGGTGATCTGGCGGGGATGGACTGCGGCGCTAGGTTTCCGCTCCTGACGGAGGAGGAGGCGCCGATGGACCGGGACGCATTGCGAAAGACCTATCGCGGCTACATCGACTGCCTGAACGCCCGCGACTGGCAGCGGCTCGACCGCTTCGTCGGCGCGGCGGTGCGCTACAACGGCGCGGTGATCGGGCTCGAGGGCTACCGCGCCATGCTGCGCGCAGATGTCGCGGCGATCCCCGACCTGCGGTTCGAGATCGCGACGCTCGTGGCCGACCCGCCGGTCGTGGCAAGCCGGCTCCTCTTCGACTGCACGCCCGTCGGGATGCTCTTCGGCCTGCCTGTGAACGGCAGGCACCTGCACTTCGAGGAGAACGTGTTCTACACCTTCGCGGACGGCCGGATCGACGACGTGCGCTCGATCATCGACAAGGCCGCCATCGCGGCGCAGCTCTGATGGCCACTGATTTCAGCCCCCCGCGGCGCCAGCCGGAGAGGGCACGAATGCGCCTTGGCGGCCGAGGGCTGCCAAGGCGGAAGGTGATCAAAATGAGCGCGACGCCACCACTCACGGAACTAGGTCACAAGACACTCATTACTTGACGTCACGCCGGTTCCGTACCATGGCCCCTCACGGACTCCAAGATATTATCATTTTGATAATCTCGAATCCGCGGCGGGCGTGACATTTCTTGACCTGACGCGGGGTCTGCCCCAAGACTGGGCGCATGGACAAACTCAGCTCAATTCTGCAATTGCGCGAGATGCTTCGGCAGCTCGAACGGGACGTCGGCCTCGAGGATCTCAGCCGGTTCGAACGCGACGTGCTGCTTGCGGCGCATGGTCTTTGCCAGCGCCCCGGGGATGTCATCAGCTCCGAGCAGATCCGCGAGCACGCGCTGGTGAACTCGGCGGCGCAGGCCACCTTCTACCGCGCCATCCGCGCGCTGCTCGACCGCGGGCTGCTGGAGCGCGCGGGGGAGAGCAAGGCCCGGTCCTACGTGGTCCGCAGCGATCTCGTCGGCACGCCGCTGCCGCTCTGAGCGCGGAGCCACCTGCGCGGTCCTTAAGATGCCAGAGCCTGTGACTCCCCCCTCCGAAGCCAGCGGGTCCCCCTGCGCCAGCCGCCGCGGCAGGCCGGCATGACGGGGCTGGTGAGCGTTGCGGTGGTGATCCTTGCCTACGTGCTGGCGCATGGGCTGACGGCGGTGCTGATCACGCCGCTGCAGGCGCGGATCCTGCCCGACGTGACCGCCTTCGCCAGCCTGATCTACCTGCCCCACGGGGTGCGCGTGCTGTCGACCTGGCTGATGGGCAAGCTGGCCTTCGTGCCGCTCTGCATCGGCGCCTTCCTGTCGGAGGCGCTCTTCACCCCGGCCGAGGTCAGCCGCGCCACGGACCCGGTGATCCTGCTCTCGATCGCGGTCGGCGCGGCCTCGGCGATCCTCGCCTTCGAGGGGCTGGCGCTGTTCGGGCACCGGATCTACGCCGGCCAGAACGCCCGCATCCACTGGACATGGCTGCTGGTCGCCGGGGCGCTCGCCTCGGTGATCAACTCGGTGGCGCAGTCGCTGGTCTTCTCGGGCACCATCCTGCCCGGGCATTCCTTCCCGGTGCTCGTGGTCTACGGCATCGGCGATCTGGTGGGTCTGGTCGCGACCACGCTCGCGCTGATGCTGGTCTTCCGCTGGGTCCGGCTGCTCTCCGGCCGGGGCTGAGGGCGCCGGAGTTCCGGCCCCGGCGGGCGCCCCGCCCGAAATGCTCAAATTTTAAGCAATCCAGGCGGGGCTCAAGCGGGCATGGCTCGGGACAAGGGTTGTCCACAGGACCATCCCCTGCTTTTGGGGATAGTCCCGGCCCCTTTCGAGCAACCTATCCGTGTTGCGCGATGTAGTGCTCGATCCGCGCCACCTCTTCCGAGGAGCCGAAGATCAGCGGGCAGAAGGCGTGCGGCGCCTCGGGGACCAGCTCGAGGATCCGCCGCCGCCCGTCGCTCGCCCGGCCGCCGGCCTGCTCGACCATGAAGGCGATCGGGACCGCCTCGTAGGCGAGCCGCAGCCGCCCCTGCCCGTGACCCTTGCGCCCGTCCTGCGGGTAGAGGAAGGCGCCGCCCTTGAGCATGATCCGGTGCAGGTCCCCGACCGCCGCCGCCAGCCAGCGCATGTTGTAATCCTTGCCGAGCGGCCCCTCCCTGCCGGCGCGCATGTCGCTGGCATAGGCCTGCAGCCCCGGCGCCCAGTGCCGCTCGTTCGAGGCGTTGACGGCGATCATCGAGGTGGCGGGCTTGAGGCGGATGTTCTCGGAGGTGATGCGGAAATCCCCCGCGCGCCGGTCGAGCGTGGCGATGTGCACGCCATCGCCCACCGACCAGGCGAAATCCACCGAATGGCCGAAGCAGGCATAGCCCGCCGCCACCGCCTCGGTCCCCGGGCGGCGGAAGCTGCCGTCACCGGCGGGGTAGATCACGAAGAGCATGCCCAGAAGCGCGCAGATGCCGATCGAGCCCGAGCCGTCGATCGGGTCCATGGCGACGTCGAATTCGCCCTCGGGATCGAGCGTGACCACCGCCTCCGCCTCTTCCGAGAGGACGTGGCGGACGTTGCAGCCGGCGAGCGCCTTCAGCATGTGCTCGTGCGCGCCGACGTCGAGCGCCTTCTGCGCGTCGCCGCTCTGGTTGTCGCCGACGATCTGCGCCGGATCGCCGGTCATCAGCCCCTCGGCGAGCCGGTCCGCCACCGCGGGCAGGGCCTCGGCGATATGGCGCACGATGCGCGCGGCGCCGCTGTCCGCGAGGCGGGCGTGCAGCGCGTCGCCGCGGGGAGGGTGGTCGGCGGGAAGTATCAGCATGATCGGTCGTCCTGTCAGAAGCGGTGCGCATGGCGCCTGCGTTCCGATCTAGCGCCGCTTGCCCCCGAAGGGAAAGGCCCCTGCCCCGTCATGGACCCGCGCAGGGTCCGGCCGGTGCATTTCCGGGCACGCCGCGCTGTACGGCTCAGGCCTCCGCCCGTGCCGCCTGTCGCGCCGAGGGACCCGGCAGCAGAGGAAGCATCGGGCCCTGCCCCTCGCGCACCTCGGCGCCCGGCAGCAGCGGCAGCGCGGGCGGGCCGTAGAGCGCGCTCACCGGCTGCGTGCCCCAGATCGCGGGCGCGAGATGCGGCAGGGCGCCGGCAAGCTCGACCTGCGCCCGGAGCCCGAGCGCCCGCAGCGCCGTCGGTCCGGGCCAGAGGCTCTCGACCAGCAGCCCCCCGGCGTTGAGCAGCGCGTGGGCTGGCAGCAGCAGGTGGTGATAGCCCACCTCTCGCGCGCCGCGTGCCACGCGCACCCGCGCGCCGCGCCGCTCGGCCAGATGGCCCGCGCGCACCAGCGCCGGACGCCCCGAGGCAGGATCTGTCACCGCGATGCAATGCTGGCGCGACAGGCGCAGCTCGGTGCGGTTGCCAAGCGCGCCGGGCTGGATCACCACGGGGGCGAGCATCGGGTCGGCCTCGATCTCCTCGGCGCCGACGGTGCGCGCCCCGGCCCAGAGGATCGGCTGCGCGCCGGTTTCCGTCATCACCAGATCGCCCGCGCGCAGATCCTCGACCGGAGTCCAGCCACCCGGCACGGCGATGAGCGTGCCGCCGACGAGGCAGGGCACGCCCATCGCATGCAGCGTCTCGTCCGAGCTGATGCTGGCCGGGGAGACCCCCATCAGCACCACGCTCTCGCCCGTCGGGAAGGTCAGCACGGCGTTGCCCGCGCCGTCGTCCGAGACCGTCACGTCCCAGGTGTTGACCGTCTCGCCGTCGCTGTCCTGAAGCGCGCTGGTGTCGAGCCGGTCGGTGGTCCGGCCGTCCGCGTCCAGCGTCATGTCGAAGTCGGTGACCGTGTCGTCGCCGCCGCCCGGGGTGAAGACGTAGCTGTCGCTGCCGTCGCCGCCGGTCAGCACGTCGTCACCCGCGCCGCCGGTGAGCGTGTCGCTGCCCTCGCCGCCGTCGATCGTGTCCGCGCCGCTGCCGCCGGTCAGGCTGTCGTCGCCCGCCATGCCGTAGATCTGCGCGTCGCTGCCGCTGGCCGAGGCGTCGACCGTGTCACTGCCGGTGCCGCCGACGACCTGCTCGATTTCCCAGAACTGGCCGGTCGAGCCCGCCGTGCCGACCTCGTAGCTGCCGAACTCCCAGCCGCCGAAGGTGACCGAGACCGGGTCCGAGGCCCAGAAGAAATCCAGCGCGTCGATGTCCGAGTCGTCGCCGTCCTCGCCGCCGAAGATGAGGTCGTAGCCGTCGGCATTGCCGATGTAGAACCGGTCGGAGCCGCCGTCGCCCCAGAGCCAGTCGTCCCCGGTCCCGGCCCAGAGCGTGTCGTCGCCGAGCCCGCCGTTCATCGAGTCGTTGCCGGCGTCACCCGAGAGGTTGTCGTTGCCGTCGCCGCCCCAGAGGCTGTCGTTGCCGTCCCCACCCCAGAGCGAGTCGTCCCCCGCGCCGCCGTCGAGCGTGTCGTTGCCCTCCTCGCCGTAGAGCGCGTCGACCCCGTCGCCGCCCTTCAGCACGTCGTCGCCGGTTCCGCCCCAGAGCTGGTCGTCGCCGCTGCCGCCCTCGATGCTGTCGTTGTCGGCGTCGCCCCAGACCGTGTCGTTGCCGCTGCCGGCATAGATCGTGTCGTCGCCGCTGCCGCCCCAGACGCTGTCGTTGCCGCCCTCGGCGTCGATCCGGTCGGCCCCGGCGTCGCCGTAGACCGTGTCGGCGCTGTCGCCCGAGAAGATCGTGTCATCGCCGTCGCCGCCGTGGAACTCGTTGCCGCCGGTGAGGATCGGGCCGGTCTCATCGTCGATGCGGTCGTCGCCCGCCCCGCCCCAGACCGTGTTCGAGCCGCTGCCCGCGTCGATGGTATCGTTGCCATCACCGCCGTAGATCAGGTCGTTGCCCGCCCCGCCCTCGATCGAGTCGTCGTCGCCCTCGCCGTGGATGGTATCGTTGCCATCGTCGCCGTAGATCGTGTCGTTGCCCCAGCCGCCGTAGATCAGGTCGTCGCCGGCGCCGCCGTAGAGCAGGTTCGCGCCGTAGTACTGCGAGCCGGAGATGTCGTCGATGACGTCGTTGCCGTCGCCGCCGTAGACGGTGTCGTTGCCCTCGCCGTAGGTCAGCGTGTCGTTGCCGCCGCCACCCGAGATCACGTCATCCCCGGCGCCGCCGTCGAGCGAGTCCGAGAAATTCCCGCCGGTCATGGTGTTGGCGTCGTCGCGCTCGTAGGCCTGCGCATCAAGGCTGCCGTACTCGACCCCGCCCGCCGGGACTGACCCGGCCCCGGCATAGGTGTAGGTGACCCCGGGGGTGATCGGCGCATCGGTGACATAGCCGACCGGGCTGCCGTAGCCCTCGATCCGCATCTCGTAGACGTGGATGGTGGTGCCGTCGGGCGCGGTGACGAGGCTGACGCTGCCGATGTAGAGCTTGCCCGAAGCGATGACCGCGCCGCTGGCATCGGTGGCCGTGGCGGTCTGCTCGCTGCCGTCGAGAGAGGCGCCGCCACCGCTCAGGCTGGTGTCGTCGTCGGTGACGACGATGGTCACCCGCTCGGACTGCTCCCAGGTCGGGCGCACGTAGGCGCCGCCGACCCCGTTTTCGACCACGGTCCTGTAATCGCCCGTGCCGAAGGCACTTAACGTATAACTCGCCACAACACACTGCCTCTCGACTGGAAGCGCGGCCGCTGTACCCCGGCCGTTGCGTCACCTCTGGCACGCGGGGCGCGGTTTCGCAACGTCAGGCGCGACGGCCTTGCCCGCCGGCCCCATGCCGCCGCGCGAATGTTGCAGGAAAGTGCCTAATGGCGTGCTAATTGTCGGCGGGGATCAGCCCCGGCGCAGCGCCAGCGCCTCGATCTCGACAAGGAACTCGGGCCGGGTGAAGCCCGAGACGATCATCAGCGTCGAGGCGGGTTTCACCGCGAGACCCGCGCAGGCGCGGTCGCGGGCGGCCATGTAGCCCTTCATGTCCTCGCGCCGGGTGACGAAGGACGAGAAGCGCAGCACATCCGAGAAATCGAGCCCGTCCTCGGCGAGGATCGCGCGCAGCGCGGCGAAGACGAAATCGGCCTGCGCCTCGACCCCCTCGGGGATGCTGCCATCGGGGCACAGCGCCAGCTGGCCGGAGGTGACCACCACGGGCCCGGCGGCGATGCCGTGCGAGTAGTGCCCGAAGGGGGCGGCGATGCTCTGCGGGGCGAGGGCTTTCATCAGGTCTTGTCCTTCCCGGAAAGGCCGGCGCGGGCGAGGAAGAGGTGCACCGCCTCCTCGGCGATGCGCTCGTAATCCATCGCGGCCCCGGGCGCGACGCCGAGCACGCGGCGGCTCTGCAATTCGTAGTCGGCGTAGTGCTGGGTCACCGCCCAGATGTTCATCATGAAGAGCAGCGGGTCGACCGGGTTCATCCGGCCCTCGTCGATCCAGCGCTGGATCACCGCCGTCGCCTTGCGCACCGACAGGTGCAGCCCGTCCCATTTCGAGCCCATCTCGGGCGCGCCGCGTCCCAGCTCCTGCAGGAACAGGCGCGAGGCCTCGGGGCAGTCGAGCGACAGGCGCAGCTTGAGCCGCACGTAGCTGGTTATCACCTCGGCGGGGTCATCGGATTCGCCGACGAAGAAGATGTCCCGCCACTGGCCGATGATGCCGTCGAGCACCTCGCGGTAGAGGTCTTCCTTGGAGGTGATGTAATAGTGCAGCTGCGCCTTGGTGATCCCCGCCGCCTTGGCCAGCTGCTGGGTCGAGGTGCCCGACAGGCCGGTGCTGGCAAATTCGCGCAGCGCCGCCTCGCGGATCGCGTCGTGGATTTCCTTACGCTTCAGACGTGCGGCGCTCATCACGCTTTCCCTCGCTTGCGGGCCCGCCGAACCGGGACAGACGGTTTTGGACCTTCCCGAGGAAGGCCTTCAGATGTTTCGGCTTGCGGTGGTTCATGTCGTGTAGCTGCAACCAGGTCACGCGGCAACGCGGATGGAACAGCACCCGGTAGCCCCGCGCCAGCATCGACCGCCCCGGATCGCGGATCAGCCGCAGCCACCACCAGGGCGAGCCCGAGGTGGTGATCACCGCGAAGTGCCGGATGTTGGTGAGCCGCCCGGTGGCGCGCTTCTTCGACCCCGTGGCCACCTCGAAGGCGACGCCGGGCAGCCAGACGCGCTCGAGCCAGCCCTTGAGGATGGCGGGCGGGCCGTACATCCAGGTGGGATAGACCAGCACCAGCCCCTCGGCCCGGCGCAGCGCCGCGACATGCGGCGCCACCTTGGCGATCAGCCGGTCGGTGTTGGGGATGTAGTCGGCCCAGTCCTCGGCAGAGAGCACCGGATCGAACCCCTCGGCGTAGAGGTCGATGGTCTCGACCTCGTGCCCGGCCCGCAAGAGTGCCTCGCGGGCCGTGGCGAAAAGGGCGGCGCCGTAGCTTTCCCGGCCCGGATGGGCAAAGACGATCAGGACGCGCACGGCACCACCCTTCCCGGCTCAGTTGCCCTTGGCGGCGGTCTTGATCTTGATGCCGTGGCCCTTGTTGACGAAGGAGGTGTCGGCCACCTTCGAGAGGTCGAGATCGCCTTCCTCGAGGATGCCGCTGTTCACCGCGGTCTCGTAGAAGTCGGCGATGCGCGCATCGGTCATCGCGCCGATGCCGAGCTCGAGCGCGTCGCCGCTGTCGATGATGCCGAGCTCGCGCACCTGCGCCATCTCGGCGTCGAGCTTCTCGACGGTCAGTTCGGGGTTGGCGGCGATGATCGCCTCGTAGCCCGCGGTATGGTCGCCGTAGAGGAAGGTGTACCAGCCTTCGATCGAGGCATCGACGAAGCGCTGCACCAGCTCGGGGTTCTCGTCGATCATCTGCTGGCGGGTCTCGATGGTGGTGGCGTAGGTGTTCCAGCCGTGGTCCGCCATCAGGTAGGTCGCCACGTCCGCGCCCTCGGCCGCGGCATAGAGCGGCTCGGCGGTGGCATAGGCCTGCTGCACCATCTTCTCGTCGCTCAGGAACTGCGCGAGGTTGTAGTTGTAGGGGCGGACCTGCTCGTCACGGAAGCCGAAGTCCTGCACCATCCATTTCCAGTAGGAGAACTGGCCGTCCTTGGAGAGCAGGATCTCCGGCGCGTTCGCCAGGTCTTCCCAGCTTTCATAGGCGCCCTTGTGGGCGATCAGCGCCTGCGGGTCCTTCTGGAAGATCGCCGCGACCACGGTGGTCGGGATGCCGTTGCGCACGTTGTCGAACGAGAGCAGCAGGTTGCCCGCCATCAGGAAGTCGAGCTTGCCGGCGATCAGCATCGGGCGGTTGTTCACCTGCGGGCCGCCCTGGCGGATCTCGACCTCGAGGCCGTATTTCTCGTAGGTGCCGTCAGCCAGCGCCTGGTAGAAGCCGCCGTGGCCGCCCTGCGCGAGCCAGTTGGTGCCAAAGACGACCTTGTCGCCGGCGAAGGCGGCCGAGGCGGCCAGCGACGCGGCCAGCGCGGTCAGGGAAATGGAAAGCTTTTTCATTCTCTTGGTCCTGTCGGTGAAGGGTCTGGTTATGCGCTGCGCGCCATCTCGGGGCGCCAGCCCCGGGTCTTGCCCGGGTTCATCAGCCCGTAGGGATCGGCCAGTTTCTTGAAGTCGATCTGCGCCGTGTCGATCGTTTTCATGCCGCCATCCTCGATGGTGACCACATGCGGGTCGAAGATCGTGCACCCGTCTGCCTCCAGCTCCGCGATCAGCGCGTACATCTCGTCCTTGCCGCGGAAGCGCACCAGCGGCAGGGCGAAGATCTGGATCTCGCCGTCCTGCCGCGCCATCTCGTGGTGCCAGAAGAGCTCGTCGCCGTAGCGGTCCATCTGGCGCATCACGAGGCCCGGGTCGAAGGGGCGCGGGTAGGCGACCTGCAGGTAGGTCCAGCCCTTGTCCACCTTCAGCGCCTGCAGCGTGGTGTGGTTCCAGCCGCATTCATAGGCGGGCTGCAGGCGGTTCTCGTGGATCTCGTCCATGGTCATCGCAAAGGAGATCGTTGCGCCCTCGGCCTCGGCCCGCGCGCGGAAACGCTCCATGTCCGACGGCGCGACCATGGCGAAGACCGCGTCGCGGTCCTCGGGGAAATAGCCCTCGAACTTGCGGTAGTAGGGCGCGAAGCGGCGCTCGACCGGGGTCAGCAGGTAGCAGTCGAGGCCATCTTCCTGCGCGGCGGTGGCAAAGCGCAGCGCCTTGTCGTAGCCGTCGAAGAGCGCCGCGGTGTGCAGCCAGTCGGTCGAGGGGGTGAGCGCAAGGCCCACTTCCAGCACGATGCCGTTGGTGCCGTAGGCGTGGTGCACCTTCTGCACGTCTTGCCCGCGCAGCTCGATCACCTGCGGCTCTTCCTCGAGCGTCAGCACCTTGAGATAGGTGAGGTTCCCCTCGTCGCGCAGCATGCCATGGCGCAGCGAGCCGATGCCTCCCGAGCCACCGGCGATGAAGCCGCCGATGGTGGCGAGGCTGCGGGTCGAGGGATACATGGTCAGCTCCTGCCCGGTCTCGCGCGCCGCGTCGTCGAGCTTCGACATGCGGATGCCCGCCTCGACATGGGCGTGGCCGGGGGTGATCTCGAGGATCCGGCTGAGGCGCGTCAGGTCGATGACCAGCCCGCCGTCGAGCGGCACGCATTGGCCGTAGTTGCCGGTGCCGCCGCCGCGCAGGGTGACCGGAACCTTGTGGCGCGCGGCGGCCGCGGCGACACGGATCACCTCGTCCTGATCCTGCGGGATCACCACCAGCTCGGCGCGCTTGTCCTTCAGCTCGGCGTCGAGGATCGGGCTGTACCAGAAATAATCCTTGGACCGTGCCTCGAGCGCGCGCTCGTCGTCGTAGAAGCGCAGGCCGTCGAGATCCTTGCGCAGGGCGGCAAGCGCCTCTGCGTGGCGGCCCAGCGGGGCGGCGAGTTGCGTGTCACTCAT